>CAIMCX010000029.1 GCA_903839615.1 uncultured bacterium | reverse complement strand
GGCCGGCGGAGATGCGTGCGAACGCCGTCGCGATCCGCTGCCGAAATCCGCGATCCCCCGATTCGATGGCTTCATGGAGGAACGGACCTTCGAGCGGGATCGGCGCCATGTCATGAAGGTCGTCCTCGAGCTCCAGAACGGATCGGATACTTGACGCGTCCCGATCGAGAGGCTCGCCGGTCGCGTAGGACACCTCGTAGCTGATCGGCTTCATGTACGCGATACGGATGTCGCGTGCCAACAAGGCGCGGCCGAGGCCCAACGCAAGCAGGCTCTTCCCGGAATGCTCTTCAGTGGAAACGATCAGAAGCTTTCTCATGTCTCTGCGACCCGGCTTGCCGGCAGCGCTTGGGCGAATGGTAGTTCACACCTCGACGAAAGGCAATTTGGCGAGGGATTCACAGGATCTCCACCGCGCCGCCGAAGCCCCTCCACAGGGTCGGGGGACAATGAACATCAATCTCACGCGTTTTCCGGATGGTCTCGCCGTGAGCTGAGGCGAGATGTCGGCGCGGAGAGGTGAAGGCTAGTCAACTCGCAGGCACAAGGGCTGTTCGAAGCGGAGAGGCGAAGGCTATAATGGAACTCGGGATGAAACGGATCCTCATCGTGGACGACGAAGAGATGATCGTGCGCACAGTCAAAGCGTACCTCGATCACGAGGGCTTCAAGACCTATACGGCGTTCGATGGCGCGTCGGCCCTCCAGGCGTTCGAAGAGAAGGGCCCGGATCTGATCATCCTTGACCTCATGCTTCCGAAGGTGAGCGGGCTCGAGGTCACACGAGCGATCCGGGCGAAGTCGGCCGTTCCGATCATCATGCTCACGGCGA
The DNA here is from genome assembly GCA_903839615.1 of uncultured bacterium. Lineage (GTDB taxonomy): Bacteria > Bipolaricaulota > Bipolaricaulia > UBA7950 > UBA9294 > CAIOGO01. The sequence continues at coordinate 14,834 of CAIMCX010000029.1, read as the reverse complement.
AGGCGGCGGAAGCCGACCGGGTCGTGGGACTGGAGCTTGGAGCCGACGACTACGTGGTTAAACCGTTCAGTCCGCGCGAACTCGTCGCCAGAATCCGCGCTGTCCTACGCCGATTCGACGGAGAGGGGGCGGAGGCGGAGAGGATCGTCTCCGGTGACCTCGAGATCGACCTCAAGACGCGCGAGCTGCGAGTCAAAGGGAATCCGATCGAGCTCACGCCGACGGAGTTCGACCTCTTGACCTATCTCGCTCGCCACCCGGGGCAGGTGTTCACGCGCCTTCAACTCCTGCGCGAGGTGCAAGGCTACACCTACGACTCGTTTGCCCGCACGATTGACACCCATGTGAAGAATCTGCGCCGCAAGACAGAAGACGACCCGAAGACGCCGCGCTACATTCAGACGGTCCACGGGGTGGGTTATCGATTCGCGCGGCAGACCTAGCATGTTTCGACGGCTCTCTCGGTGGATCTCGCGGCACGTTTTTCCGCGGATCTCGCTTTCGGTCAAGCTGTCGGCCGCGTTCCTTGCGATCATCATCCTCTCCGCGGCCCTCGTGTACTTCTTCACCGAGCGCTCGATCGTGCAGCGTTTCGACATGTATCGGACCCAGGAGCGGGCGAAGAACTTCGCAACGTTCAGCAAGATCCTCGCGATCTACTACGAGCAGTTCGGATCGTGGAAAGGTGTCGACCAACTCTTCTATCAGAAAGTCCAGGTCAAGCTCGGCGACCAGACGGTGGGCGGCTTCGCCCTCATCTACAACATCCCACTCTCCTTTGCGATCGAGACGGGCAAAGTCATCGTTAGTACCTACAATGAAGACGATGTCGGGCGGATACTCACCCAGGCCGAGATGGACAGCGGCCCGATCATGGTGAACGGCGTGCAGATGGGCACGCTCCTCCTCTACGACACCCCGACGCCGGAAGAAGAGGTCTTGCTGGTGTCGGCGCGGCGATCGGCGCTGATCGGCGGGAGCATCACGACTGCGCTCGCATCGGCGATTGCCGTGCTCCTCATCACGCAGATTCTGTCGCCATTGCGCGCACTCACCCGTGCCTCCGAGTCGGTCGCTAACGGGCTGGCACCCGAGAAGCTGCAGCTCAAGTCGCGGGACGAGATCGGCCAACTCGGCGAGTCGTTCGATCACATGATCGACAACCTTCGCTACTCCGAGCGACTGCGCCAGACGATGACCGCCGACATCGCCCACGAGCTCCGCACCCCGGTGACGATCATCCAGGGGACTCTTGAGGCCGTGCTCGACGGAGTCTACGAAGCGACTCCAGAGATGATCGTCCCGATCTACGAGGAAACGCTGCACCTCGGGAAACTGATCGACGACCTGCGCGAATTGGCGCTGGCCGAAGCCGGCGAGCTGCGTCTCATCCGCGAGCGCGTGGACATCGGAGCTCTTGTGCGCCAGATCATCGACGCCACGGTCTCGGCGCTCGAAGGAGCGCCGGAGGTTCGAACGTCGGTGGGGGGAGAATCGCCGTTCGCCATGGTGGACCCGAAGAGGTTCCGTCAGATCCTTGCTAACCTCCTTGGAAATGCCCTTCGGTACACACCGTCGGACGGATCTGTCGATGTCGGCGTGCGAGCGGTCGACAACGAGGTCGAAGTTAGTGTTTCGGATACAGGGCCTGGCATCTCACCCGAAGACCTCGATCACCTCTTCGAGCGTTTCTATCGTGGAGACGCGTCGCGCAACCGCGCGGTCGGAGGAAGCGGGCTCGGGTTGGCCATCGTCAAGCAATGGGTAGAAGCTCACAGAGGGCGCGTGTGGGCCGAGAACCGCCCCGAAGGCGGGGCGCGGTTCACGTTTCGCTTGCCGATGGCTTGAACGCTTCGCCGTGTAGAGGATAGGATGAGAGATGGAGTCGTTCCATAATCCCCATCTCGGGGATATGACGTTTAGCGAGGTCGTGAACGAACTGGTCTCGGCGATGAAGGCAGACCCGAAGGACCAGTTCGAGATTCTCATTGGCACCGATTCCTCTGCCAGTCCGGAACGACTCGACTTCGTCAGCGCGATCGTCCTTCACCGGATCGGCAAAGGTGGACGCTACTTCTGGACGCGGCATCGCGAACCGACGATGTCCTCGTTGCGCCAGCGGATTTGGCGCGAGGCGTGGCTGTCGTTCGAGCTGGCGCAGAAAGTGATGGAGCGCCTGGCGACCGTGTCCCTCCTCCAGTTCAATCTCGAGATTCACGTGGACATCGGCGAGAACGGGCGCACGAGAGAGATGATCGACGAAGTCGTCGGCATGATCATCGGGAACGGCATGCGTGTCAGGATCAAGCCGCATGCCTACGCCGCGACATCGGTCGCGGACAAGCACACCTAGCGTCATGGGGAGCCGGCTAGCCGGCCATGAGCACCCCTAGCCTTTGCCTCGGTGCGCGATCTCGTACGCGCGGTTCTTCGGCATGCCGAACGCCGTCGTGAGGAGTCTCTCGATTCCCTTCTTCGACATCCCTTCCTCCCGCGCGATCGTCAACAAGGCTTCACGTTGAGCCTTATCCATAGGCTCCGTTGCGTCGCCCTCTCCCTGAATCAGGAGCACGCATTCTCCGAGGACCTCGCCTCGCGCAGAGAACGTTGCCGCAACGTCCTCTGCGGGACCGCGCACGAACTCCTCATGCAACTTGGTCAACTCGCGTGCCACGACGATCATCCGCTTGGGAAGCTCCGCCGCCAGGATGTCCAGGGTCTCCTGCAGCCGGTGCGGAGACTCGTAGGCGATTGTCGTGCGCGGTTCCCGCTTGAGCGCGCGCACGAGTTCCTGGCGATGGCCCTTCTTGCGCGGCAGAGATCCCTCAAACACGAACCGGTCGCTCGCAAGCCCGGAGCCGACCAAGGCGGCCATTGCTGCCGTCGGCCCGGGCACCGGGATGACCTGGATCGCGGCTGCGACAGCGGCCCGAACCAGCGGGAACCCCGGGTCGCTCACGAGGGGAGTCCCTGCATCGCTGACGAGGGCCACATCCCTTCCGGACCGCAGGAGATCCACGACGCCGGCGACGCGCGCGTCCTCGGCTCCTTCATACAGGCTCGAATAGAACGGCGTCTGAATCTCGTAGCGATCGAGCACGCGCCGAGACGTGCGCGTGTCCTCCGCGAGGATGAAGTCGACGGAGCGCAGCGTCTCAATCGCCCGTAACGTGATGTCGGAGAGATTGCCGATCGGGAGAGAGACGACGAACAAGCGACCGCTCATGTCACACGGCCGAGAGGATCGCGGGAAGCAAGAGCGGCAAATCGGCCGGCGTTCGCGACGTGATGAGACGCCCGTCCACGACGACGGCTTCGTCGGTCCAGATCGCGCCTGCGGCCCGAAGATCGTCGCGTATCGACCGCGTGGATGTGACCCGTCGGCCGCGCACCACGTCGGCGGAGACGAGCAGGCTTCCGCCATGGCAGATCGCAGCGACGACGCCGCCGCGTTCGACGGCCCGCCGAACGAGTCCGACGGCCGCCTCGTGGACACGCAGCCGGTCCGGCGCCCATCCGCCGGGAATGAAGACTAGATCAGCATTCTCACACTGCGGGTCGGAGAACGAGGCGCTTGCCCGCGCGGCCATTCCGTGCTTCCCAACATATGTCGAACCCGCTTCAGGTCCGACGAGCAGGACATTCAGGCCGTGCTCAAGAAACCGGTAGTACGGCACCCATAGCTCCAGTTCTTCGTAGCCATTCTCGACGAGAAGGAGAGCCCTCTGCACTGCCACCACCTCGCGGTCACTCTAGTGGATCGGGTCTCGCGGGGCAACCTGCGAAAACCCTGGTCCCTTCGGGCTGGGGGGCACGGCCATTGACTTACCCGGCGCCTTGGAGGTAGCCTGGCGCGACATCTAGTGCCTACTGCAGGTCCATCGGACGCGGGAGGTGGATCCCGATGAACGGCAATTCCTTCCTCTTGGTTCTTCTGGTCGTCGGTGCGGTCGCCGGCGCGCTCTTCTTCCTGTCGAGTTCCTCTTCCGCCCCTGCGACGGCGACGGCCGGAACGACCGAAGGGTCTTTAAGCACCACGCCACAGGGGGCAACGCCCGCCGGATCTCCGTGGGCTAAGGCCGGCGATGACCAAGTCGTCGGCGAACGAGAGGCCGTGCACCTGAAAGGCACTGGAGGCGACTCTGCGGGCGGTGCGGTGAGCTACCGTTGGTCGGCGGACTCAAGCCTCGGCTTCTTCTCCGACACGACTCGGCCCGACGCGACGTACACAGCTCCGTCGGCGTGCGATTGCTGTCAGGCGGTCACTCTCACCCTGACAGTGACGAATCGATCCGGCACGACGGCGAGCGACTCGATGGTCGTCCGGGTTCGGGATGCCATGGCTTGTCGATCAGATCGCGGGTGCGGCTGTCCGGCTCCGATCGTCCCGCCGGCCTGTCCGGTCGCCGTTCGCAGCACATGCCCGCAGCCTGACGTCCCGTGTGCCGGGCCGTGCGTCACCGAAGCACCGATCCAGCCGGCGTGCTCGCAAGTCCCCGTTCCTTGCCGTTGCGGGGAAGGATGCTCGGCGACCTGGGACTCCGCATGGCCACGGGCAAGCGCTCCGCTCGCCCCCGCTGACCGACCGACCCCGCGAATTGTTCGGCAGTTCCCGTCTCACGTTGCAGAGGGATCTGCCACCTCGCTCCGAGGCATCGTGACGAATCCGTCCTGTTCCTCGGTCTGCTTCATGTGGTCTGCCAGCCAGGGCTGGCTAGAGCGAGCCGACACGCTCGAACCTATCTACCACGCGCCGCTGACCGAACTCGCGCAGGGAGAGCGAGTGACGATCACGTTCACGATCCACGATGCGAGCGGGCAGCCTTCATACGACCAGATCCGCCTCCAGGTAGACAACGTCCCGTCTTCCTGAGTTAGCTTGGGTCTGACGGCGCGAGATCGAGAAGCCGCGGCGATGCGAGAGCGACGCGATAGGGGAAGAGCTCTGCGGCGAAGACCTTGGCAGCCACCGCCGGATCAGCAACCATGACATCTCGCGCTGCGGCTTCGGATGGAGCCTCGAGAAGCACGATGCCGAACATGGAGACGTCGTCATTCGTCGTGCGGCCTGCAAGCAACACAACCCCCTGGCGCGTCAAGCCCGCGAGGTAGTCGAAGTGGTCTTCCACGGCTTCGCACTCCTCTGGGGTCGGCGCACCGAGGAAGCCGGCGCGCGCCGGGCGGATTTGGTAAAGGAACTGAGGCATTGCGAGCTCTCCTCAAGGTGCTGCGTCGTCCACGCGCTCCACGACGATCGTGCACTCCGTGACCAGCGCAGCGAGAGCTCCCAGCGCAGCAAGCGTTGGAAGGAAGAGAGCTCCGACCACTCCCAACGTGAGCGGAACCTCGATCATGACCCTGCCTTCCTTGTTCTTGATCGTGATGCGACGGACATTCCCCTCGTGAACGAGGGCCTTGACTTTCGCGACGACCTCGTCGCCGCGAAGGGTGAATTCCTCCGTGCGCGTTTCCTTTGCCATCGCCCTTCCCTCCTTCGCTGAGACCGGTCGGTGACTGCGGGCGAGATCTTGCCCGAACCCGGCCAGAGTCCTATCTTAGCGGACCGCGGTCGTCGCGAATGGGTTGAGGAACGCGCGCGGGCAGTCTATAAACGTGGGTACTGGCGCTCCGGGGAGGAGAAGTCGATGCTGGAAGAAGACCTTGGGAATCTGCGGCGCGATCTGGCGAAGATCGGTGAGCATCTTTGACCGCGCGGCACTCGAGCAGGAGATCGGCCAGCTGGAACGCGAGATGTCGGGTCCCGGCTTCTGGAGCCGGCGCGAAAGGGCAAGAGATGTTGCGCGCCGTGCGGAGCGCGCCAAGGCCCTTCTCTCGCGTTGGGACAGGGCGGAGAGCGAGCTTGGGGAGATCGACTTACTTCATGGCATGGCGCGTGATGCCGGGGACGACGCCGAACTTGCCAGTCTGTCTCGCCGCGCGGCGATCCTTGCCGACTCGCTTCGGATCTTCAACATCGAACTCGCGTTCTCCGGAGAACACGACGCGTCCGACTGTTACCTGTCGATCAACGCTGGAGCTGGGGGAACGGACTCTCAGGACTGGGCCGAAATGCTCCTTCGGATGTACGGCCGCTTCGGGGAACGGATAGGATTCTCCGCTTCCTTGCTCGAGTTGAGCCCTGGGGACACGGCAGGCATCCGGAGCGCCACCCTTGAGGTCAAGGGCGAGTACGCATACGGGAACCTGAAGAATGAAGCAGGCGTGCACCGACTCGTCCGGCTGTCACCCTACGACGCCGCGCACCGTCGCCACACGTCGTTTGCGGCGGTCACGGTGATCCCGGTGACGGAGGAAGCCGTAGTTGAGATCGAGCCGAAGGACCTTCGCATTGACACGTATCGCTCCTCAGGGGCGGGAGGACAGCATGTGAACGTCACCGACTCGGCCGTGCGCATCACACATCTGCCGACCGGAGTTGTCGTCTCATGCCAGAACGAGCGCAGTCAGCATCAAAACAAGGCGGTCGCCATGCGCATCCTCCACGCCAAGCTAGCCGACCTCCTGCGTCGCGAGGAAGCGCAGAAAGTCGAGGAGCTCAAAGGGGAGCTGCGCGAGAACGAGTGGGGAAGCCAGATCCGGTCCTACGTCCTCCATCCCTATCGCTTGGTGAAGGATCACCGTACGCTCGTCGAAACGAGCAATGTGGACGATGTGCTCGACGGGAACCTCTTGCCGTTCGTCGAAGCTTGCCTGCGAGCAGGCGATCATCCCACTTCGTAGAAACTCGCAGGTGTTGACAGGTACTCGGTTGTCGCGTCTATCGAATACTGCTACAATACAACCTGGAAATCCGATGGATGAGGGAGGAAGTCCGTGGCACAGAAGGAACTACTCGACAAGATCTCAATCTACGTCCCGAAGAACAAGATCGATCAGCAACCAGTCGAGCGCCTCATGAAGCTGGCTGAGAGGAAAGATCGATCTGTCAACTACCTGGTCGTCGAAGCGATCGTCGAGTACTTGGCGCGCGAGGAGAAGCGGAAGAACTAACGCTTGTCAGAGGGCTCAGCGGAATCTCTTCGGGGAGCGTTCATCGCGAGGTAGGTCTGCAGGATCAGCACAGCGGCGAGGCCATCGCGTAGTTGGCGACGCCGCTCGCGGGAGAGGTCCCCTTCGAGCATGGCCCTTTCCGCCTCAGACGACGTCCAACGCTCGTCCACGAGATCGACGGGCAACCCCGTGTGCTTCTGGATCTCGTGCGCAAAGGCCTGGGCCTCCTCCGCCATCGTGCCCGCCAGTCCGTCCATCCGGAGGGGTAGGCCAACGACGATCCGTCCGACGTTCCGGCCTTGAACGATCTCAGCGACGCGCTCCGCGTCGCCATGCGACCGAGCAAGAGGGGGAAGCGGACTGGCCAGGATTCCTTCCTCGTCCGAGAGCGCGAGGCCGAGGCGCACGCGGCCGTAATCGATCCCGAGAATCCTCATGAACGGCTTCCGAGGACCTCAAGTGCGCGGCGGATGAGATCCGCCAGAGCCAAGTCCTCTCCGCGAAGATGAGCCAAGGCTTCCCGCGCCTCCCGTGCAGAGAAGCCAAGCGACTTCGAGGTCAGCGCTCGTAACGCGGTCTCCTCGATGGGAGAAAGGAACAACCCCTCTGTGCCGCCGTCCCCTGCTTCCGTCAACTTGCCGTGCAGGTCGACGAGAATGCGCTCAGCCGTCTTGCGTCCTACGCCCTTCACCGTCATCAAGAGGTCGGCATTCCGGCTCGCGACGGCCTGCACGAGCTGGTCGGCCGGAAGGGTCGACAACACCTGCACGGCAACACGAGGTCCTACTTGCGCCACCGTCAAGAGCTGTCGAAACAGCTCGCGCTCCCGCAGCGTCGAGAACCCGAAGAGTTCGATTGTGTCTTCGCGCAGAATGAGGTGGATGTAGAGAAGGGCCTCGCGACCGATCTCACACGCGCGAAGCGTCCCCGCCGGGCACGCGGCGCGGTAGGCAACGCCGCCCGTATCAATCACCACAGCATCCGTTGTCCGACGGACGACCTCTCCGCTGATGGAATCGATCATGGTACCTTCTCAAGCGTGGCTCGCGCTCCCGTCTCCTCGCGCACGGCGTCGGTGAACGCCTCAACGCGGCTTGGCGACAACGCAACCGTCGCGTGTCCCTGCGTATCGTAGCGAATCTCGAGCACTCGCGCCCCGTGGGAATGCACGGCTCGCATCACGCCTGCGTTCGTCTCGTGGGGAAACGCAATGCGCAGCGTCGTCTCAACCGAACGCTCGATGATCCGCGCTTGGGCCAGCGCGGCGGCGGTTGCGTCGGAGTAGGCGCGCACCAGACCGCCAATGCCGAGCTTGACACCTCCGAAGTAGCGAACGACTACGGCAAGGACGTCGAGGAGCTGCGCGCCTTCGAGCGCCAGCAGGATCGGCGTACCGGCCGAGCCCCGTGGCTCACCGGCATCGTCGGCATGGGAAGCAACGGAGAGGTTCCTGCGGCAACGATACGCGGAGCAGACATGCGTTGCGTCGTGGTATTGACGACGCAGCGCATCGATTCGCTCTGCCGCCTGGTCGTGCGTCGTCGGCTCGACGATCGCAAGGAAGCGCGAGCGCTCGCGTGTCAGCCGCGCCGAGGCCGGAGCGGCAAGCGTTTGGTAGGAGTCCATCACGCCCGGCCGGAGAGCTCCACGTCCACTTCGTCCTTCAGACTCGCCACCAAGTCGTACGCCTTCCGCACGGCGCTGTCTTCGCCGTAGATGAAGAGGGACACGCTGCCGCGGCCCGCGCCAACGCCGTTCGATGTCGCATGCACGGCATCGACCTGGCAGAGAAGATGGAGCGCGTCGACTTCTGTCACGACTTGACCGTGGAGCGGGAACATGCCGCACGCGAGGCCGTCGTGAAGGGCGACCTTTCCGATGCCCATCTCCTGCGATAGGTCGATCACCGACGTGTGGATCGACTTGGAGACGCTAATGGGGATGAGGAGATCCACCCCGCGCGCGATGGCCCCCGCGGTGTAGCGGCCGACAGTGCCTGCGGTGGCAGACCCGAGCAGGACGCCGACGATGCCCCAGGGATCGAGCGCGTTGCCTCCCTTGATCACAACGTCGCCCGCTGCGAGCGCGGCGAGCGTCTTGTCCGGGCTCTCGTCCGTCGGCTTGCCGCGGAGGAGAACGATTTCTTCCATCTCGCCCAGACGAGCGTTGATGTTCCAGCGCTGGTCAATGAATCCTGCCGCGTAGGCGCCGCGGTCGATCTTCTTGCCGCACAGCTCCTCCGCGACGAACGCGTTCGTTGTGCCTCGCGTGATGACGATCCGTCCGTTTCCTAGAGCGTGCTTGACGATCGGATGCGCGGCCACGCCCTTGGCAATCAACCGTTTCGACGCCGCGGAGCTCAAGACCACGGATGCATTCATCGGGATCTCCTGTTTGCGAAAGGGTTTGCGAATATGCTATAAGGTGCACCGCACCAAAGCAAAACCTCGAACGGACAAGGTGGTCATCTCGATGCGTTACGACAAAGCCAGTTACGAGAAGGAGTGCAGGGACTTCGTTTGGAACGTCCCTGCGGGCTACAACATCGTCGACGTCGTAGAAGGGCACTCGAAGAAGAACCCGACCAAGCTTGCCATCCTGTGGGAGGACGCCGAAGGGAACGCGAGGGAGATGACCTACGGCGAGCTGGTCGATGGGATGCACCGGTTCGGCGACTCGCTGATGAAGCTCGGCCTCCAGAAGCGCGAGCCGGTAATGCACATCCTGCCCCGCATCCCGGAGGCGCACATCGCTCAGCTCGGGACGTTCGTTGCCGGCGGCGTCGCCGTGCCGTGCTCGGAGATGCTGAAGGAGAAGGAGATCCTCTATCGCTCGCAAGCTTCGGGTGCGCGGATCATCGTCGCCGACACGTCGACGGCCGGCATCGTCGAATCCGTGCGCGGGCAATGCCCGCTTGCCGTGTTCATCCTGATCGGCGCGAGCGAACCGAGGAAGGGCTGGCTCTCGTTCGAGGAACTCGTGAAGTCGGGGAACCCGAGTGTGAAGAAGGTCCCGCTCGTCGCCGAAGACCCGATGACGATCAACTTCACCTCGGGCACGACCGGAAACCCGAAGCCCGTCGTCCACAAGCACCACTGGATGTACTGCCACAACCGCGTCACGGCGAAGTACTGGTACGATGCCGACGAGTCGGACATCGTCTGGGCAACGACGGCTCCCGGGTGGGCGAAGTGGTATTGGAGCCCGGTCGGCGTGTCGCTTACGACCGGCGCCACCCAGCTCATCTACAACGGGCGCTTCGATGGCGAGCGATACCTCGAGCTTCTCTCGAAGTACAAGGTCACGAAGCTCTGCTGCACGCCGACCGAGTACCGGCTGTTCGCGCAGCTGCCCGACATGGGCAAGCACAAGATCTACCTCAAGGACGCTCTGTCGGCCGGCGAGCCGCTCAACGTCGAGCCCATCGAAGCATTCAAACGAGCATTCGGCGTGACGATTCGCGACGGCTACGGGCAGACCGAGAGCGTATGCCTTATCTGCAACTTGCCCGGACTTCCGGTGAAGCCGGGCGCCATGGGCCTTCCGTCTCCGGGACCTGGCATTGTACTCATCGACGACAACGGGAACTTGGCCAAGCAAGGAGAGGTCGGCGAGATCGCGCTCAAGCCAGGCAACCCGGCGATCTTCGACGGCTACTGGAACGCTCCCGAACTGGATAAGGAGGCATTCTCCGGCGGCTGGTACCGGACGGGCGATCTCGCCAAGGCAGACAAGGACGGGTACCTCTTCTTCGAGGGCCGTGCCGACGACGTCATCCTCACATCGGGTTATCGCATCGGTCCATTCGAGGTCGAGGATGCATTGGTCAGCCACCCCGCGGTCGTCGAAGCGGCCGCTGTCGCCGCGCCGCATCGCGAGCGGGGCGAGATCGTGAAGGCGTTCGTCATCCTTGCGAAGGGATACACGCCGTCGGACGAACTGACGAAGGAGCTCCAGGACCACGTGAAGAAGGTCACGGCTCCCTACAAGTACCCGCGGGCGATCGAGTACGTGAGCGAGCTTCCGAAGACGATGAGCGGCAAGATCAAGCGCGCGGAGCTGAAGAGAAAAGAGTGGGAGGGCTGGGACAAACGATGATCTCTTGGAGGACCGCGGCGGTCGTTCTGGTTCTCGCCTTGATGGCGGGGACAACGAGCGCGTACGCCGGCGGCTTTGATCTGGGGTGCGAGATCATCTCCCTCGACGTGACGGGGACCCTGACCAGGGTCCCCGTTGCGTTTCATGCCGCGTCGGACGAGATCCTCTCTGCGCTTGCCAGCCAAGGCATGTCTCCCTCCGACCTCGCCGTGGTGCAGACGGAATTCGATACCGCGATCGCAGACGTCACATCGAGCCTTGCCACGTTTCCAACACTGGTTCCGTTTCCGCTCGTTGCGGGAGGGATCGAGATCTCGCTTCCGTGGGTCGTCGTGGACGGACTGCGGTTCTCCGGGGGCGTTCTGACGGGGGCCATGGTCCGGAGCATCGCGGGCATGGCGGGGGCTGAGATCCCTGCCCCGCTTGTTGACACGTCGTTCGATCTCGGCGGAGAGCCGGCGCACGTCACTCTGGATGCGGATGTCTCGGCGTGGACCCTTTCCATCGAAGCGGTGAAACGGTTCGATCTCCTTCTTGCAGCGCTCAATCTGTCGGCCGGCGTCGACTACATTGGAGGCGCGGTCAAGCTCGACGTCAACCATCAGGTGCCCGCAGAATGGAGCGGCGCGATGGACGCAGCGCTGGCTGCTCTCCATCCCGATGATGTCCACTGGTCGGCACTTGCCGCGCACGTCGGCGCCCGATTGGAGCTTGGTGTGCCGTTCCTGCGCCTCTACGTTGAAGCGCGTCTCGTCCAACCCGTTTTCGAAGGAGTCGGGTGGTGGGACCTTCATGTGGGAGGGTTCGCAGGCTCGTTGGGAGTTGTGATCCGTTTCTAATGAACGATCGAGACCTTGTGAGACTGGCGAACGAAGTCCGGCGGTACGCGTACGCACCCTACTCGAAGTTTCCGGTCGGCGCGGCACTTCTGTGCGCCGACGGCACGGTCGTCACCGGCGTCAATGTAGAGAACGCGGTGAACGGTCTCTCCCTTTGCGCGGAGCGCGTCGCTCTGTTCAAGGCCATCTCGGACGGCAAGCACGAGTTCGTGAGAATCGCCGTGTCGTGCGCGTCCGACCACTGTCGCCCGTGCGGGGCGTGCCGGCAGGTCCTCTACGAGCACGCGCCGAACCTCGAAATCCTCATGGGCAACCCGGAAGGCGAATTCGTGCGGACGACGATCGCCGAGCTGCTCCCCGACGCGTTCATGCTCAAGCGCTAGGGCGCTGCGCAGTAGCACCTACGGCATCGCATCAGGCAAACGATGTTATGCGATGCCGGGACGGGCGTACTCAGAGGTGCCTAGGCGTGACCCAGAATGCGCTCGACGATGAGCGGGGGAGGCACGCACGGCGCTCCGCTCGGGTCGACCTCGTAGGCCGATTCGACCAAGCGCTGCGCCTCGACGAGGCGCGCTTCGTCGTTCACGTGCAGCACGGCGAGCGTTTCTCTTGCTTCCACGCGCTCGCCGATCTTCTTCTTGATTTCCACCCCGACTGCCGGGTCGATCGCATCCTCCTTCTTCGTTCGCCCGGCACCGAGGGCATTGGCCGCGCGCCCAACGGACAGAGCGTCGAGCCGGCGCACGGTTCCCGTTGCGGCGCTGCGCACCTCGATGTGACGTCGCGCTTGGGGAAGGAGACTCGCATCGTCGAGAACGCGTGCGTCGCCGCCTTGGTGTTCGATGAGGTCACGAAACTTCGCGAGAGCCTTGCCGTTCGCGAGGAGGCCTCCCAGCTCCTCCACGGCGGCTGGTCGGTCGGCGGCCTTGCCCGAGAAGACGAGAAGCTCAGCACCGAGCTCGCAACACAGGGTCGCGAGATCCTCGGGCCCTTTCCCTTGAAGCGTTTCGATTGCTTCCCTGACCTCGAGCGCGTTGCCGACCGTGCGACCGAGCGGTTGGGACATGTCGGTGATGACAGCCGCCATCTTGCGCCCGAGCTTCGTCCCAATCGCGACGAGCGCCTCCGCCAGGCGGCGCGAGTCCTCGAGCCGAGGCAGGAACGCCCCGGAACCGGTCTTCACGTCGATCACGATGGCTTGAGCTCCGCCGGCGAGCTTCTTCGACATGATCGATGCGACGATGAGAGGCAGCGAGTCGACGGTTGCGGTGACGTCGCGCAGCTCGTAGAGAATCCGATCGGCAGGGACCATGTCCGCGGTGTGGTCGGCGAGAGCGAGCCCCGTGCGACGAACGAGATCGAGGAAGTGGGCTCGATCGAGGTTCGTGTGGAAACCCGGGATCGACTCGAGTTTGTCGATCGTCCCACCGGTGTGACCGAGGGCTCTCCCCGAGAGCTTCCCCACCTTGAGATTCGCTGCAGCGAGAAGCGGGATGAGGACGAGCGTCGTCTTGTCTCCCACTCCGCCGGTCGAGTGCTTATCGACGGTGTATCCACCGAGATCGTCGGGCGTGAACATCGAGCCGGAGTGGGCCATGACGTCGGTGAGGATCGCTGTCTCCTCGTTGCCCATTCCGCGGAGAAAGAGGGCCATGAGGAGAGCCGAAACCTGGTAGTCGGGAATCGCGCCGGATACCGTGCCTGAGATCCAGAACTCGATCTCCCCGCGCGTCAGCGTGCCGCCGTCGCGCTTCTTGCGGATCACATCGACAATGTTCATGGTCTCGCATTCTAGGATCCCGACGGCGACTGATCAATGGGCTCCGGCCCAGTGCGTCCCGCTCGGCTATACTCGGTCGCGAGGTGAGGAGAGTGCACATCCCGCGGTTTCTCTTTCGCGTGAAGGATCGCCAGATCGAAGACGAAGCGCGCACGATGATGGATGCGCTTGGGGTCACCGACGTCGAGATCCGCCGCGACGACACGATTCTCGACGCCTGGCTCGAGGACTACAAGGCGATGAAGACGACGTACGGGCTCGCTGAGATCCAGACTTACCTGGAAGCTCTTCTGAGCGACCGCAACTAGGCGAGTCGCGCCCGCAGCCGCGCCGACAGGGTGTCGATCGACCAGACGACGATGATGATGGCCAGGAGGCACGTGCTGACCTGCTCCCATGCGTTGACCCGCACGTACTGCATGAGCAGGTTCCCAATCCCTCCACCTCCCACGACGCCGATGATCGTCGCCATGCGCACGTTGATGTCCCAACGGTAGAGCGTGAAAGACAGGTACGGATTGATGATCTGGGGCACGATGCCGTAGAGCAGAACCTGCAGGCGGCGCCCCCCCACAGCGGTGATGGCCTCCGTCGGTCCCGTGTCGATCGACTCGAGCTGCTCCGAATAGAGCTTCGTCAGATCGGCAATGGAAGATACGAAGAGCGCCAGCGCTCCGGGGAACGGGCCCATGCGAACCCAGATGACGAACACGATGGCCCAGATGATCGGTTCGATCGAGCGCACCACGCTGGCCAGGGCCCGAACGAGGAAATAGACAGGGCTTCCGATCGGCCCTCGTGTCAAGTTCCGCGCGGCGAAGAAACTCAGGACGACTCCGATCGGAATCGCCAGTAGCGTCGCCATGAGAGCCATGAAAATGGTCACGATCGTCAGGGAGACGACCTCGCCGCCGATCGTCCAATCCGGATGGAAGAAGCGCACAAACATGTTGGCGGCGAAGGGGAAATTCTTGCTCAACTTCGAGAAGTCGACCTGCGTGAACAGGACGGCCGCCGCCAGCGTTACCACGATCATGAGAGCGACGCTCCAGCCCCACAGAGCGTGATACCACGGGCCGCGCGCCGGCCCCACTGACGAAGCT
>CAIMCX010000028.1 GCA_903839615.1 uncultured bacterium | reverse complement strand
TGCGTTTGGCTCTTGGGACGCTTCGCCTTCGGCGCACACGTGAACCTCTTCCAGCCCCTGGCCATCCTCTATCTCCTGCTCGCGATGGTGACCTTCCTTGCGCTGGGCTTCCTTGTCGCCGCACTGGCACGGACGCCCAACGCAGGGATGGCGATCGCGAACATCATCAACATGCCTCTGATGTTCCTCGGGGGCCTCTTCTTCCCGACGGGCTCGATGCCCCCGGCGCTGCGCGCCATCATGCTGGTGGATCCGGTCACCTACATCGCCGATGGCTTGCGCGCGAGCGTGGGGGTGAGCCCGGCGGCGTTCGGGCGTGGCGTATCGTTAGGGGTTCCCTGCGCGTGGATCATCGGCTGTGCGGCCGTCGCGGTCTTCCGCCTGAAATGGGACGTGGAGCGATGAAGGCCTTTCGCGCTCTCCTCTCTTCCGAGCTTCGCGTCTTCCTGAGGGACAAGGCGGCGATCACGTTCACGTTCCTCTTCCCGCTCTTGTTTATCATCTTCTTTGGATACCTGATGGGCGGGGTCGGGACGGCGAGCAATGCGAAGCTCGGGCTCTTCGTCGCTCCGCGCGCGGAGACGGCCCACTTGGAGGCGGCGGTCACCGCAGTGGGGGTCGCCGATGTCGTGCGGCTCGCGACGGCGGCCGAGCTCGAGAAAGCCATCGAGGATCGGAAGGTCGACTTTGGCGCAGAGTGGGACGGAGCGACGCTGCGTTTCGTGTATGACGTGCGCCGGACACAGGAGAACTTCACGTTCCAAGAGTTGGCCCGAGGAATCGCCGCGCGGTTCGACCTCGCAAACCAGGGTCGACACCCGATCCTCGGGGTGACGTCGGTCGTGGAAGGAGGCGAGGCTTCGGCTGACTGGTTCACCCTCGTAGTCCCGGGGATCCTCGCGTTCTCGGTCCTGTCCGCAGGCCTGTTCGCCATCGCCGGGCACGTGACGTCAATGAAACAGCGGCGGTTGCTGGAGCGCCTGATCGTGACGCCGATGCGGCCGATCGCGCTGCTCGCCGCGGTGATCACGGTGAGGTTCGCCGTCGTGTTCGTCTCGACGCTCGTCACGCTCGCGACCGCCCTCGCGCTGTTCCATGTACCGTTCCACGTCAATTGGCTCCTGTACACCGTGTTCTTGATTGCCGCGACGCTTGGCACGATGGGGTTGGGGACGTTCCTGTCGCTTCTTGTGAAGCAGCCGTCGAGCGCCAGCAACCTCGCGAACGTCCTCTCGATGCTGATGATGTTCCTGTCGGGCATCTACTTTCCGATCGAGATCATGCCGCCATTCCTCCGTGGATTGAGCCTTGCCCTCCCACTTCGCCACATGGCCGACGTCATGCGGTACACCACGGGCGTCATGGACATGAGCGCTCTTCGCTTCTGGGTGATCTGCGGCGTCTTCCTCGCGGCAGGAATCGGACTGCTGCCGATCCTCGCGCGGTACGTCGTCCGGGCCGAGCGGCGCTGAGCCCCGCCAGTGAGGATGCAGAAAGCGCTGGCGCCGTGGCGGGGCCGCAGTTCCATCCCTATAATCGCGTCTCAGGAGGTGGGATCGTGCAACTCTACAACACGCTCACGAAGCGCGTGCAACCGTTCGAGCCGCAACAAGACCGCACTGTGGGGATGTACGTCTGTGGTCCCACCGTCTACGACCACCTGCACATCGGCAACGTCCGGCCGGTGCTGGTGTTCGGCGCCCTGCGGCGGTACCTCGAACGGTTCAAGAACTGGCGCGTGCTCTACGTTCAGAACGTCACGGACGTCGACGATCGTCTGATCAAGCGCTCGGCGGAGACGGGCGAATCCGTCGCCGCCATTGCAGAGAAGTACACGCGCGCCTACTTCGACCTATTGCAGGCTCTTCGCGTCGACCGACCGACGGCGAGCCCGTTGGCGACAGACCACGTGAGGGAGATGGTGGACTTCATCGCCCTGCTCGTGCAGCGCGGCCACGCCTACGTTCGCGATGGCGACGTCTACTTCCGCGTCGAGAGCGCCAAGGACTATGGCTCCCTCTCGGGGCGCCGGCTCTCGGAGCAAGAGGCAGGTTCGCGCGTTGAGATCTCCGAGGCGAAGGAAGACCCGTTCGATTTCACGCTGTGGAAGGCGGCCAAGTCGGGCGAGCCGAGCTGGCCGTCGCCGTGGGGTGACGGGAGGCCGGGGTGGCACACGGAGTGCGTCATCATGTCGCGCAAGTACCTCGGGTCGCACCTCGACATCCACGCCGGCGGGAACGACCTTGTCTTCCCGCATCACGAGAACGAGATCGCGCAGGCGACTGCCGCGAGCGACGAGCCCTTCTTCCGCTTCTGGTTGCACAACGGGATGCTGCACTTCGGCGGGGAGGAAATGCACAAGTCGCTCGGCAACTTCCGCTACGCCTACCAGATCCTCGAGGTCTACGACGCCGAGACCGTCAGCTACTTCTACCTCTCGCGCCACTACCGCAAGCCGCTCGACTTCTCCGACGAAGGCCTGCGCGCCGCACAAGCGGCGGTGGCCCGCGTCCGCCGTTTGATCGGCGATGTCGAGGCCGAGCTGCGGAACCGGCACGGCAACGCGGGGTCAGACGGCGGGGCGTTCTCCGCATCCCTCCAGGGCTTTCGCGCGCGCTACGTGGCAGCGATGGATGATGATTTCAACACGGTGGACGCCGTCGCGGTGATCCAGGACCTCGTCAGTGAGACGAACCGCTTCCGAGAGACCGCGACAGGCGAGGACCGGCTCGCATTGCGCGACGCCGTTCTCCTCCTTCGAGAGCTCGGCGGGCCGCTGGGCCTATTCGAGTCGGGCACGAGCGGTGCATCGTCGATCGAGGCAGGGCTGCTTGACCTCTTGGTTGACCTGCGTCGAGAGCTGCGGGCGCGCAAGGCGTTCGACCTGTCCGATCGCGTGCGCGACCAGCTGGCGGAGTTGGGAGTCGATCTGAAAGACACCGAGCAGGGAACGATCTGGTCGCGTCGCGCTTCGTAGCGTGGGACGTCCGAACTAGCCCAGAAGCTCGAGCACGACCTCCCGCACCTCGTGAAGGTCGGCCGCGCGCCGATAGGGGATGTCCGGTGGTATGAAGTCGAGAACCCACGGCTGAGGCGCGACAAGGATGATCTCCGTGACGCCGGCGCCGTGGGCGGCGAGAAGGTCGAGGTGCGCATCGCCGATCGCCAGCGCGCGGGCAGGCTCAACGGCGAAGTGGGCAAGGGCCGCACGGAAGCTCGATGGGTCCGGCTTGGCCGGTCCGTCGTCGCGGGTGAGGACCAGATCGAAGGGGAGCGGGTGGCGGCGAAGGACGGCGTCGGCGCTTCGGCGTGAGTTGTTGGTGACGAGTGCGCAGCGAACGCCCCGCTCGTGAAGCAAGCTCAGAAGGGCTTCGGCGCCCGGCAGGAGCCGACCGACCTCGGCGCCCCGCATCTCGGCTTCGACAAGGAGGGCCATACCTCGTTCTTGCTCACCGGGCGGGCGTTCGGACAGCTGCTCGAGGAACGAGCGTCCGTCTCGTGGCAGGTTGAGGGCGCGACGCACGGCAGCGAGATCGATCTGCGAGTCGAAGATCGTCCCGTCCATGTCGAAGAGGGCGGCGCGCGGCGATGTCAAGACTCCTCCCCGCGGTCCCGGCTAGTGAACGTCGTTCACGTGCAACTTCATCTGGTCGGAGTATTCGTTGCCCTGGGCGTCGGTCACGGTGAGCGTGATCAGGACGTCCTCGCCTCCGGGAAGGTTCGTGTTTGGCGCGTCGTACATCGGCGTCGGCGAGGACGGGTCGAGGAATTGACCCCGAGTGGCGGCCCAAGAGAAGCGGATCGCCGGGCAGACCGGAAGCGGCACGGTCGAATAGAACTCGATGAGCGTGCACTCATCGACGCACGACGGTCCGTTGCGGTTGATCCTCGGGCGGCTGTCGCACAACGGCGCGGCGCACGCCGGCTTCTTCCCGCAAGGGGAGGTCGCGGCGCAGCTAGAGACAGCGCTGCAGGGCGTTCCCGCGCACGGCGCTGTCGGAGTCCCGCAGCCACCCATGAGGCCGGCGGCAGGAGCCGCAGGAGCAGCGTGGGACGCTGCGCCCATGAGAGCCGTCGAACAGGAGGAACAGGGGGACGACGCAACGGCGGCGGAAGTGGACCCATAGGAGGACGTGGGCGCGGAGGTGACGCTCTCCCAGTACGGCGCCGGTGCCGCTGCCGGGACCGTCGTCGCCGTTGAGGAAGCGGCCCCTGACGAAGAAGCGCCATTCGTCGTGACGGCCGCGGAACCCGCAGCCGTCGTCGACGGCGTGGCGGCAGGAGTTGCCAGGACGAGAGCCAAGACCAAACCGGCAACTGCGGCCCCGAGGAGCCACGTCACGAACGTGTTGTTCATCGCTTGCGCACCTCCGCGCGCAGCCCCCTCCCACAGGTTGAGGCTACACTCGAAAGGGCGAAAAGTCAATCTGGGTATGGAGGAGCGTGATGTGTGTCACGCTCGCGACGACTCCAGCGCGTCGCACTGCCACAGCTGCCTCATCTCCTCGCTTGAGGCGAGCAACTCATCCAGAGTGCCCGTAGCTTCGAGCCGTCCGTCCTTGAGGAGGAGGATCCGGTCGGCTCGCCGCAGCGCCGGCCGACGGTGAGAGACGACAAGCCACGCTCGGTTTGGCAGCGCAAAAGCCCGCTCCCACAGCACTCGCTCCGTCTCGACGTCGAGCGCGCTGGACACGTCGTCGAGGACCATGAGCTCTGGGCTCGGCACGAACATGCGCGCAGTGGCGGCTCGTTGGCGCTGTCCCCCGGAGAGCTTCACTCCGCGAGGGCCAACGATGGTGTCGAGGCCGCGCTCAAGCCGCGCGACATCTTCGTCGAGGACGGAAAGGCGTACAGCCTGGTCCAGGTTCTGCTCCCCGACCTCTCGCCCGAGGAGGAGATTGTCGCGCAGGCTTTCGCTGAACAGCTGCGGCACCTGTGGCGTGTACGCGCAGCGAGGCGGGACGAAGAACGAGGCCGGATCCTCGACGAGTCGTCCGTTCCACAGGATTCGCCCTGTTTCGGTGGGCAGGAGACCCAGCACGCCGCGGAGGAGGGTCGACTTTCCGGAGCCGATCCGCCCCGTGACGACGATGAATTCGCCGCGCGCGATCGAGAACGAGACGTGATCGAGAAGGAATCCGTTGGCCCGCGCGGGCCGCACGGTCATCTCCTCGACGGTCAAGCGTTCAAGAGGCTCGTGAGTCTCGGACGCGTCCCTGGCGGGTGGTAATGGCCCGTTGAGGTAGATGGGATGGTGCTCAACGACATCGGCGCGCGTTCCCTCGACCAGCGTCGCCATGCGATCGAGCGAGACCTTGGCCTGCTGGAAGTGAATCAGGAAGTCGCCGAACGAAGCGATCACCTCGGTGAGGACTCCGACGTACGTGACGAACAACGCGAAGTCCCCGACGGTGAACGTTCCGCTACGCAGGCCGTCAGCCACAGCAAGCAGGATAAGCCCCGTGCAGAGCGTGGCCGCGTTCCAGAAGAAGGAGTGAAAGGACTGCGATAAGAGCCGGTCGCGCACCGCAGCGCGCAGCCTCACGCGGTTCAAGGCCTCGATGTGGGCGACGACACCCGCCTCCGCGCCGGCAAGCTGGATCGCCTGGACTCCGTCCATTACTTCGCCGATCGCTCCGGTGACGCGCTCGGTCGCGGTGCGGCTTGCCTCGCGGAAGCGTCGCGCGTGCTTGGCGGCGGCTCGCGCTCCGATGAGGACGAGGATGAGCGGAAAGACGACGATCAGCGTCACGCGGACATTGATGCTGAGCAGAATGGCGAGCGCGGCTATGGTGTAGGGGACGAAGGAGAACTGGTCGATGAGCCAGCTCAAGAGGTCCTCGATCGTCTGGACGTCGTCGCGAACGGTGTTGAGTGCCTCCCCGACGGCTCCCGGGAGGGCACGTGCGCCCGGCTTGGCAAGCACGGAGGCAAGGAGGTTCCGTCGCAACAGGACCTCGATCGAGAACCGGTGTCGGATGTCGATGAGGGCGCCGACCAGGATCGAGACCACCCGCGCGAGGCCGGCGGCCACGACAAGTGCGATGATCGAGGCCAGAGTCAATCCTGCCGGCGCGTTCCCCGTGATCGAGTCGAAGAAGAGCTTGGCCATGTAGCCGGTGCCGAGCTCGGTCAGCATGATGGCCGCCCAGGCGGCAGCATTCGCGGCGTAGAGCCAGGGACGGAAGCGAATTAGGCGGACGAACGCCTTGAGCGAATTCATGCGAGCACCTCCTCCATGCCCGTCGCGAGGAGGTGCGCGAGGCGCGATCGGGGATCGCGAGTCAGGGCCTCTCGCTCCCCGGACTCGATGACGCATCCGTTCTCGAGAATGGCAATCTGGTCTGCCCGGCGGATCGTCGAGAGCCGATGAGCGATGAGGATTGCCGTGCGCCCGGCGAGCAGTCGATCCACGGCCTTCTCAAGAAGCCGTTCGGTCGCTGGGTCAAGGCGCGATGACGCTTCATCTAGAATGACCACGCCGGGGTCGGCGAGGAACGCCCGAGCCAGGGCGAGAAGCTGCGCCTGGCCCGCGGAGAGGCCCGCGTCCGAGGACCCGACGAGGGTGTCAAGGCCCTGCGGGAGCGCGAGAACCCAGTCGCGTAGGCCGAGTTCGTCGAGTGCCGAGAGGATACGCTCATCGGATACTGAGGGATCGAACAGCCGGACGTTCTCGCGGACTGTGGCGCGGAAGAGCTGGACGTCCTGCGAGACCATTCGGACGCGCCGACGCAACTCGTGGAGTGGTACATCGGCCACGGGGACGCATCCGACGTGGACCGCGCCGTCCTGGCAGTCGTACAGGCGGGCAACGAGACGTGCGAGCGTCGTCTTGCCGCTTCCGGTGCGTCCGAGCAAGCCGAGCGTCGTGCCGGCAGGGATGCTCAGATGAACGTCGCGAAGGGCCACCGTGGGCTCGACGTGGCCGTCCGCGGCAGGCTCCTCGCGTCGAGACGGGTGATACGCAAAGGTGACGTCCTCGAATGCGACGGGCAGTGCTCCGTCCGGGAGCGGCGTCGTCCCGTCATCGGGCAGAGCAGACGACGCGGCGAGCATCTCGCGAATGCGGCGGACGCCGGCCTCGGCTCGCTGCAGATCCGTGATCTGCTCGCGCATCTCCGAGATCGGCCCGCGCAGGAGTTCCGTGTAGGTGAACACGAGGTACACGGTGCCAAGGGTGATGACCGAGGCTCTCCACAAGGTTGCTCCGACGCCGAAGGCGATGGCGTAGCCGGCGGTGAATAGGGCCACGTTGGCCATCCACATTGCATACCCGGCGAGGGCGGACCGCCACCGCACCGGATAGAGCTGGCGACAGAGGGCGAAGAAGCGCTGCAGCGTGTAGCCCACAGCGCCGTTGGCGCGAAGATCCTCGGTGCCACCCAGCCGCTCCCCGATGAACCCGAAGAACTCCGCCACGAGCTTGCGGTAGGTCGTCCAGTGAGGAACGGCGACGGCGCGAATCCGTCCGAGGAGCCACGCGGTGAGGACGGCAAACACCAGCATCGGGAGGCCGATGCGCCAATCCTCGCGGAACAACAGCGCGATGATCCCGACGACGAGCGCGGCGTTGCCAAGGATGTCGATCGTGAAGCGGGAGAAGAAGTTGGACAAAGTGGCGACGTCTCCGTCGATCCGCTCGATCAGTTGCCCCGGCGTGTGGTCCTTGTGGAACGTCGCGTCGAGAGCGAGGGCATGACGAAGCAGGTCGAGGCGCAACGCGTTGGTCGCAGACCACGCGACGGTCTCGCCGACGTAGGTCGCGGCAACCGAGACGAGCTGCGCCAGGACGGCGATCCCGAAGAAGAGGAGCGCGTCACGAATGAGGATCCCTCGCTCGCCTCCAGCCGTCGCGGTGTCAATGAAATGGCGCAGGATCTGAGGATTCACCAGACGCAGACCGATCGTCGTGAGGACGAGAACGGCGAGCGCCGCGACCCAGCGGCCATGCGGCCTCACATAGCGGGCGAGCAGAGAGAGCCCGTCGCGGAGCGGGAGTCTCATGGCTCCTCAAGCTTCTGGGTCGTCAAGTCGGCTCCCGGCCGCAGTTCCTTCTCGTAGAGGATGCGGCGGCGCGCGATCTGCATGCCGGCTCGTTCGTAGAGTCGAACCGCTCCGGTCAGACTGGATCCATCGACGCCGAGGCCGACGCGCCTCTTCCCGCGGCGCCCGAGCTCGGCGAACGCGTGATGGAGGAGAGAAATCCCGATCCCTTTGCGACGCCACTCGCGGACGACGCCGAGCGTGTTGACAAATCCGAGATCAGGATCCTCCGTCTCCTTTGCCGAACAGAGGGCGACTCCGACGATTTGGCCCTCATGCACGGCGAGGAACCAGAGAGAGGCGTCGAAGTCCCTCTCCTCGGTCACGATGTGACGCCACACAGCGAGGTCGCTTTCAAGCGGAGACTCGACGTACCCCCAGTGGTCGCGGAATGCAGCGCGGACCATCTTCACCAGCGGGGCGAGGTCGCGGGCCGGATCAAAGGCCCGAACGGTAATTCCGCCCGGCCACACGGGTGGCGGCACGGGCGAATCGAGCTCGATCCGCATCTGGTAGTTGTGGCGAATGGCCGCGTAGCCGCAAGACTCAAAGAGCCGTCCTGCAGGCTCATCGAGGCTGGACACTGTCTGACGGAGGCTGACGCGGGAGCCGGCTGGAGCCTTGTCCAGGGCGGTTCTGCCGCGCTCTTCCTGCCATGCGAGCAGCGCCGAGCCGATTCCGCGACCGCGTTCCCTCGGGAGCACACAGCCCCAGCTCCAGAGCCTGACGTGCGGAGGATCGATATCCCAAACCTCGGCGTAGCCAGCTGGCTCTCCCGATGGGGCGAACACGGCGCGTGTATCGCGTCCGAGATCGAATCCCGGGGTTCTCCACTCCGTCTCGAGATGGACGGCGTCGTGCTGATCGACGCCGTAGAGGCGACGGGAGTCTTCGTTGAACATGCGCGCGAGGGCTTCGGCGTCCGAGAGGCGAATCGGCCGTTCAGTGTATTCAATGGGCAATCTGGAAAGCATGGTGAGTTCCTTCTCTTCTGTTACGGGGACCATTGCGGGCGGCATTCCACTGCGTGCACCGACGGGCTTGCGTCAGGGGAAGAGTTCCGCGGCAGCGGCGGCTCTACAGGGTTCAGCCTGGAAGCGTCCGCGCGAAGAACCTAGAAGGAGAATGCAGCGAACGCGCCGCCGTGGGCCTCGACCAACGAGGCTGCGGATCGATATGGAATGACGATCATCGTCATGAACCGCCTCCTTGTTCGTTGCTGGTCCGGACCCAACCCGGGGCGCTTCACCGCCCGCCGGTCTCAGAGAGACGCGGCGGCTCAAGATAGCTGGATTGGAGGCGAGTATAGCGAACTCGCTCCGCAATGCAAGCCCCTGCTGCCTTGCGCCGTACGGTGTCTCTGTCTATCCTTACTCGCGCGGCTGGCCGAGAGGAACTCGGGTCCGCCTGCGCGGACACCATGAAGAAGGCCGACGCGAAGCCCCAGAAGTCAGATAGCCTCAATCCCCTTCGCTACGTGAGTCGTCGCGACGCGACCCCCGAAACGTACCGCAACCTTGGATTCCGTTGCGGGCTCGAGGTGCACCAGCAGCTTCGTACCGCGAAGAAGCTCTTCTGTCGTTGCCCGGCCGGCGTGTATCAGGACGGCGACGACTACGACGCTCAGCTCGTCCGCCACATGCGCCCGACGCTGAGCGAGCTTGGCGAGTACGACGGGACCGCGCTGATGGAGTACCGGACGAAGAAGAACATCATCTATCGCATCAAGGGCAAGACGGCCTGCACCTACGATATCGACGACACGCCGCCGTTCGCCGTGAATCGGGAGGCCCTTGGCATCGCGATCGAGATCGCCCTCCTGCTCGAGACGAGCATGGTCGGCGAGCTCCACATCACGCGGAAGCAATACCTGGATGGCAGCATCCCCACAGGCTTCCAACGGACGGCCATCGTCGGCATCGAGGGGGCCATCCCTGTTGCGGGGAAGCGCGTCGGCGTCCGCCAGCTGTCGCTCGAAGAGGACTCGTGCCGCGAGGTGAGCGACGTCGGGCACGAGCGGACGTACACCACCGACCGGCTGGGGATGCCGCTCGTCGAGACGGTGACGGAGCCCGAGCTTCTGACGCCCGACGAAGCAGCCGAGGCTGCGAACGTGATCCGCTACCTTGGCCGCAGCACAGGGCATGTGAACGTCGGGATCGGCGCGGCGCGGGAGGACGTAAACGTCAGCGTCGAGGGAGGAACGCGCGTCGAGATCAAGGGAGTCCAGCACATCCGCTGGATCCCGGAGCTGACGCACAACGAGGCGTTCCGACAGAAGGCGCTGCTCCTCGTGCGAGACGAACTCGCACGCCGCGTTGCAGACGAAAAGGCGTGGGATGCCATTCCCGTTCGCCTCTCGGCGGAGGATGTCGTCCGACTTGGCGTCGTGCCCGAAGGGATGAGCGCGGCCGCGGTGGGACTGCCGCAGTTCGCGGGGCTGCTCGGGTTCGGAACGAACCCCGGGCGGACCCTTGGCGACGAGATCTCCGATCGCCTCAAGGTCATTGCCTGCATCGAGAAGCCGAACATGATCCACTCCGACGGCGCGGGATCGTCGCCGGCCGTGTGGAAAGACCTGCGCCGGCAGGTCGGCGCGAAAACGCAAGACGCGGTGGTCGTCTTGTGGGGGCCGGAAGCTGACATGAAGACGGCCGTCGAAACCGTAGTCGAGCGCTGTCGGCTTGCGTTCTCCGGCGTACCGAACGAGACGCGCAAAGGGTTGCCCGACGGGACAACCCTCTTCGAGCGCGTCCTTCCCGGCCCGGACCGCATGTACCCCGACACCGATTCATCGCCGATTCCAATCGAAGAGGAGACGATCGAGTCCACACGAGCGCGGCTGCCGCGCTCGATCGCCGAGCGGATGGGCCAACTCGACGCATGGAGAGCGCCTGCAGACACGCATGCGTACGTCCTACGCCGGAACCTCTGTCCTCTCATCGAGAGCCTTGTGGAAAGCGGAATGGACTCGCGGTCCGCGGCGACACTCATCGGGCACCGGGTGCGGCGCGCGATGGGCGATCGAGAGGTGAACGCAGAGAGAGTGCGGTGGGCAGTTGGCGAGGGAAAGGCGCTAGAGATTGCCGGGGATGCCTTGCGCGACCTCGTGGTCTTGGCACTGCTTGAGCCGCCGGCGTCGTTCGACGAACTCCTTGAGCGCGCGGCCTATCGCAGGGCAACCGAGAAGGAGATTCGGGCCGAGATTCGGCGGCGGCTCCACGATGTCGCCGTTCGGCGTCCCGAAGCGCTCGTGCCGGTCCTGATGGACCGTGTGCGTCCGCTTGCCTGGGGCAACGTCCCGCTGGCGAAGGTCGCACAGTGGGTCGAGGAGGCGACGCGATGAGCGAAGACGCCCACAAAGGGTACAAGGGCGAGGCGCTCGACGCGCTGGTCCGCTTCCAGGTCGGCGTGTGGAGCGACGTGGACATCAACTCGACCCGCGGGCACTTCCGCGGGATCATCCTCCCGCGCTCCGAGTTCGACGATTCGCGCCATCTCGTCCTCAAGCTCGCCACGGGCTACAACGTCGGGATCGACGTCCGCACGTTGCGCAGCGTCGTGGAATTGGGGCGGCGTGAGGCGCACTACAAGATCCCGGAGAAGGAGTTCCCGACCTCCCCGAACAAGCCGAACGTGAAGCTCCTCGGGACGGGCGGAACGATCGCCTCGCGGCTTGACTACCGGACCGGAGCCGTCATCCCGGCGTTCTCTCCCGGCGAGTTGTACGGTGCCGTGCCAGAGCTGGCCGATATCTGCAATCTCTCAACCGAGAAGCTGTTTGCCGTCTTCTCCGAGAACATGGGACCGACGCAGTACATCGCGCTCGCGAAGGCCATTGGGCGAGAGATCGAGAACGGCATCGACGGGATCGTCATTGGCCACGGGACCGACACCATGCACCACACCGCGAGTGCGCTGGCGTTCATGGTGCAACGCCCGCCCGTGCCGATTGTCATGGTCGGGTCGCAGCGCTCGTCCGATCGGCCGTCGTCCGACGCGGCGCGCAATCTGATTCACTCAACGACTGCCGCGGCGACGTCGGACATTGCCGAAGTCATGGTCTGCATGTTCGGGCCGACGTCGGACGAGTACGGATTGCTCCACCGCGCGACGCGAGTCCGCAAGATGCATTCGTCGTATCGGTCGACGTTTCGCACGATCGGCGATATTCCGCTCGCGACCGTGACTCGCGACGGGGTGAAGCCCTTGCGCCAGGACTACGCTCGGCGCCGGAGTGATCGGCACGTCGACATCCTCCCCTACTTCGAGGAGAGGGTGACGCTGACGTACTACTACCCGAACATGCATCCCGACATCATCGACGCGCTCGTCGAGAAGGGGTACAAGGGCATCGTCATTGCCGGCACCGGCCTCGGACACATCAACAAGCCCGTCTACCCGGCGATCGAGCGCGCGACCGCCGCCGGCATCGCGATCTACATGACCGTCCAGACCCTCTGGGGCTACGTCCACATGTTCGTGTACGACACCGGCCGCGACCTCATGGCCAAGGGGATCATCCCGGCCGAGAACATGCTCCCCGAGGTTGCGTACATCAAGCTCGCCTGGGCCCTCGGCCAGACATCCGACCTGGAGAAGGTGCGCGAGCTGATGTTGACCCCGATCGCCGGCGAGATCACCGAGCGCGAGCCGACCGACGGATACCTCATCTTCCAGGGCGGCATGCCCGAGATCCAGGAGTTCCTGCGCAAGGTGCACAAGTAGGATCCACGTGATCGCTCCGGATTCTGTTCGCGTCCATCACGAGGGCGCCACCTTGGTCACATGTGAGCTTCGCGTTCCATCTTCCGCCGGGCAAAACACAAGCCCGCCCACGTCTCGTCGATCGAGCTCACCTTGTAGTCGACCCAGCCGCGGCTGAGCCCGTGGGCACGCACTGCGCTCTGCGTCAGTTCGCTGATGTCGGAAGCTGTCGTAGGCGCGTGCTTCCGGCCGGCGGCACGGGGCCAGAGGATCCACAATCGCCCACCATCCCGAACGCGCGTCTCCGCGTCGCGGAGTCCGGCCGCGAGTCTGGCGCTCGATGTCACGAAGAGGAGGACGATATCGACGGGTTCGGACGACCTGCGGTCGGCGTGCGCTCCTGCCGGGAGCGCGTCGAGAGCCGTTTCGAACCCTCGAGGAGCCCCGACGAGCAGAATCCGCGACCCAGTCTTCACGCCGAGCTTCTTCGGAAGAGACGCGCCGGCGTAGGCATCCATGGCGCCCGGGACCACCGGATCCGCGGGCGGTACCGAGAGCGCCGCCGGGAGATCGCCGAGCACGCGATCCCACGTCGTGAAGGTCGCGTCGGGCAGGAGCGCGCGCACGCGGTCGGTCTTGGCTGGATCGCCCTCGAGGAAGACGAGCGGGATGTGCCGAGCGGCGGGCGAACGCCGGAGGAAGGCGCCGAGCTCGCGCCCTTGGGACGGGAGGCGCGCAAGGTCGATCACGAACGCGTTGGGTGGGTCGGCTAGAAGCTCCCGTGGGTTCGCCTTCGGGTCGCAGTGGCACGTGACGTTGTATCCGGCGATGCGTAGACCACCGGCGCGGGCCTCGGCCTCGGCGGCATTCCAGTGGACGAGCACCACCCGACTCACATCGTCCTCCGGGTGCCGAAGGCTGCGTCGAGCCTTCGCAACGCGCGGACTTCCTCCGTCTCGCCGAGCTTGGCCTTCCGGACAGCGCGGGCGAGGAGGTCGATCGTCCCGTCGTAGGTTGCCCGGTCGACCGGGTAGGGAATCCCGTCCTTCCCTCCGTGCGCGAAGCCGAAGCGCGCCGGGTCCTCGTAGCTCGGCTCGGCGCCGTAGACGAGTTCCGCGACGAGGGCGAGCGCGCGCAGCGTCTTCGCGCCGACGCCGGGCAGCATTAGGAGCTCCTGGAAGCTCGCGGCTTGGGCCTCGTAGGTCTTGGTCAAGATCGCTCCGAGGCGCTCGGGCGCGATGTCGATCGAGTGAATGTCGTGTCGCTTGGGCAAAGCGAGATGCCGCAGGCGAACGACTTCTGTGACGACCCGAACGGGCCGCTCCCGGGCCAACTCGGCGGCTGCCGATCGGACCGCGGCACTGTCGCGAGCCACGAGGTTCAGTGCGGGCGCGCGGTGATCGCAGCAGACCGCCGCATGAGGTTCGCAGACGAAGTCCTGCACCCCGCTCGACAGCCAATGGTAGCGGCGAGCCATTCCCGTCTCGTCGTTCATCCCCTGTTGGACTACGGCCCACGACCCGCGGCTGTCGAAGAAGAAGGCGTGATGGTAGATCTGGTACCCGTCCTGGACTGCGGCGCTGTCGACCTTGGCTGAGGTGCGGCTCGCCTCGACGAGCGGATCGGCCGCCGCACCCGTCTTCTCGCACCACGAGACAATCTCGCTCGGCGTGCGCCGCGACGCACTTCCCTTTCCGCCTGCGACGAAGAGGCCGAGCTCCGTCTCGCGACCGCGCAGGCCCTCCTTGACCGCACCGCATGTGGTCGTCGTAACCCCGCTCGAGTGCCAGTCAAACCCGAGGACGCAGCCGAACGCCTGGAACCAGTGCGGATCGCTCAAGCGCCGAAAGAAGCCGTCGACGCCTTCTTCGAGGACGACGAGCTCGACGACC
The DNA here is from genome assembly GCA_903839615.1 of uncultured bacterium. Classification (GTDB taxonomy): domain Bacteria; phylum Bipolaricaulota; class Bipolaricaulia; order UBA7950; family UBA9294; genus CAIOGO01. The sequence continues at coordinate 5,244 of CAIMCX010000028.1, read as the reverse complement.
TCCGCCGCAAGCTGGGTCATGCGGCTGAACAGCCACCGCGGCGCGCGCCCCGAGTGAAGCGGAAGGTCGGCAGTTCCTGTGCGCATGAGCAGAGTCTACAGCCGAGGCGCGCTGGATCGCGAGCCCGCGGCTCGCCTGCGTCTACGCGACGACGGTCGAACCGCCGGCCGGTCGCGGAGTGAAGACGCGATCGATCAGGCCGTACTCGACTGCCTGCTCAGCGGTCATGAAGAAGTCCCGGTCTGTGTCCTTGCTGATCTGCCGCGTCGATTTCCCCGTGTGCTCGGACAGGATGCGGGTGAGGACGTCGCGCAGACGGAGCAATTCCTCCGTCTGGATCTTCACGTCCGCCGCCATGCCCTGAGCGCCCCCGAACACCTGGTGGAGGAGAATGCGCGAGTTGGGCAGGGCCGAGCGCTTCCCGGCGCTCCCGGCCGTGAGGAGCACGGCGGCCATGCTTGCGGCCTGACCGATGCAGATGGTGGCGACGTCGCACTTCACGTGCCGCATCGTGTCGTAGATTGCGAGGCCGGCCGTGACCGATCCGCCGGGGGAGTTGATGTACAGCTGGATGGCCTTCGACGGGTCCTTGGCCGCGAGGAACAGCATCTGCGCGATGACGACGTTCGCCACGTCGTCGTCGAGCCCGTCGCGCAGGAAGATGATTCGGTCCTCGAGCAGGCGCGAGTAGATGTCGTACGTCCGTTCGGCGTGCCCGGAGTGGTCGATCACGAAGGGGATCTGTGCGCTCTCCATCTACTCCTCCTTGTCCTTCACGTTGGCGGCCTCGCGCAGGATGCCGAGGATGCGCTCGGTCACCTTGGCGGAGCGGTAGTCCTCCCAACGCTCCTCCGCTTTGAGCTGGGCGACGAAACGCATTCCGTCCTCACCTGCTTCGCTTGCGTCGGCGTGGGCGAGATCTTCAAGCTCGGAGTCGTTGTACGACACGCTCTCCGTCTCCGCCAAGCGCTGGAGCACGAGCTCCCGGCGCAGGCGACGCTCGACGGAGCCGCGGATCTCCGTGCGCAGACCGTCCTCGGTCATCGAGCGCTCCTCGACATAGCGCGCGAACGAAAGCGCCGAGCCCGGCCGGTCGAACGCGGTACGAATCCGGTCGAGCTCCTCGTCAACGAGTTCGAGAACGAAGGGCTCGGGCAGCGGTAGGGGAGTCTTCTCGATCAGCACATCAAGGAGTGCACTCTCGACCGCACGGCGGTGGCGATCGTCTCGAGCGGCGGTGAGACGCCGCTTGACGTCGTCGCGTAGCGCGGCGAGCGACTCGAAGCCGGCGTCCTTGGCCAGCTCGTCGTCGATCGAAGGCAAGACGACCTGACGAAGGCCGAGAATCTCAAGCGTCGTCTGGAGCCGCTTCCCTTCTTCATGCGGGACATCGATCTGGACCTTCTCGCCGACCTTGCGGCCGACGAACGCGCCCGTCACGGGGTTGTCTTTCTCTGCGCGCGTGTCCCACTCTTCGCTCTTCTCTCGCACGCGGACGATGTCGCCTTCCGAGACGGCGTCGCCTTCCCGTTCGGCGAGAACGCCGAATTGGCTCTGGATTTCAGCCAGGGCCTGGTTCACATCTTCGTCCGCGAGTTCGCGGACACGCGGCACCGTCACCTCAAGCCCGCGGTACGTCGGGAGTTCAACCTTCGGCAGGATGGCAAAAGAGACTTGAAAGACGAAGTCCGCTGTGGGCTCGCCCGGCATTTCCTCCACCTTGGGCGTCGAAACCGGATGAAGGTCAAGCTCCTCCAGAGCGGTCGGCACGTGCTGGTGTTCGAGAGCTTCTTTGGCCTCGAGCACGAAAATGTCCTTGCCGAAGCGCGTCTCGAGGACGTTCTTCGGCACATGTCCCTTGCGAAAGCCGGGGATCGTGAGCTCGTTTGAGTACTGCGCGTAGACTGCCTCGATCTCTTTCTCGAGTTCGGCCGGGGGTATCGTGACACGGACCGTCGCGGTTGTGTCATCTCGTCCCGCTATCTCATACCGGGTATTGGTTGGCATTCTGCTCCGTGTTTCAGATGTTGGTTCGAGCGGGGAGTATACGCGCTCCTATCTTGCCGGGCAAGGAAACGCTGACCGGATCGACGCTATGTCGATGCCGTAGGATGGGGGCTAGGCGAAGACAGCGTACAACCACTGGGGCCCGAGGAGCCATCCCCAGAGCGGTGAGATCCCGTTGAAGATGAAGTCGAGGCCGCCGAGGAAGAGGATGAAGATCAGGATGATGAAGCCGTATCGCTCGAGCGACAGCATGATTCGCCGTCCCTCGGGGGGCAGGAAGTAGGTCAGGACACGGGAGCCATCGAGCGGCGGAATCGGGATCAGGTTGAAGATGGCCAGGATTACGCAGTAGATGACGAACATGCCTAGGACGTAGAAGACCGCGTGAAGCGCGTTGCCGCCGAGACCCTGTCGCAGAGCGATCGTGACCCCAAGGTGCGGAACTACGGCGAAAACCACACGCCCGACCAGTGCGGCGATTGCAGCAAGGATGAGATTCGCCCCGGGGCCGGCCAGCGCGACGATCAGCATGCCGCGGAATGGGTTCTTGAAGTAGTTCGGATTCACCGGGACAGGCTTTGCCCAGCCGAAGAAAACTGGGCGCGCGGCGGGAGCGATGAGCTGGACGACAGCCATGGTCAATGGCACGAGGATCGTTCCGATCGGGTCGACGTGAACGAGCGGATTGAGCGACAGGCGCCCGCCGCTCTTCGCTGTGGGGTCGCCCAAGCGGGACGCGATGAACCCATGCGCGACCTCGTGAAACACGATGGCCATGAAGATAGCGATGAGCGACAAGATCACTTCGAGAATGAGGTTAATCGTCATGGCGTCTCCCGCAGGTCGACTGTCAGTGTACTCTCGTTCGTCACGATTGCCAGTCCGGGAGCGCCGTTGCGGGGTTTCTTGACATGGCGCGCCTCGGTGCAAACCACCGCGACCTTGCCCCTTCGGTCGGCCTTTGAGTAGCGCGCCGCGTAGCGCGCCGCTGCGTCAACTACGTTCGATGGGATCTCCGCACGGCCGCGGCGGCACACGACCACATGCGATCCGGCGACGTCACGCGCGTGCAGCCATAGGTCGTCCGGTCGAGCCCGTCGCATGAGTTCGTCATTCTGCTTCGCGCTGCGGCCGACGAGGATCATGAAACCGTCGACGTCGAACTGGCGCGGAGAGCTCGGCGCTGCGGCCTGCTTCCCGCGCGAGCGGGGTGCAAGGGCGTCGGCGAGGGCGGGGTCGATATCGCGACCTGACTCGACGGCAGCGAGCGCCTCTCGCCATTGCGTGAGGTTGGCCTCGACGCGCGCCAGCCGCGCCGCCACGGTGGGGCGCCCGCGGTCGAGCTTGCGCGCCTTCTTGTAGAAGGCACGCGCGTTCTCCATCCCGTTCATGCGGGGCGCGAGCGCGAACGACAGGCGCTCGCCACCCGCGGGATCCTCGCCGGAGACGGCCGTCGTGCCGCGCCCAAGGTCCGGGGCGTGGAGCATCAGGAAGTCGGCGCGCCGACGCAGCTCGCCGGCTGTCTCTGCCGCATCCAGCCACTGGCGAAGGGCTCTTGCAGTGCGCGTGTCGCGTGCCATGGCGCGCAGGAGCTGATCGCGCATCGAGCGATCCTCGTCGGTCGGACTCTCGGCGGCCCCGGAGCGAGTGCTTCGATCGAGGGCCTCGCCGAAGGAGACCGTGGGCGCCGCTGGAGTTGGCGGCGGGTAGAACGTCGCCGCGCCCGTGGACGCGTCGAAGTGCGGCCGAGGCTGTTCGATGGAAGCCAGGACGGCATCGAGCGCGTCTCTCACGCGGAAGGCTTCGGGGAGGTCGGTCGGCAGGACCGCCGCGAGGAGGACGAGATCCTCCGCCGTCCGGCGTCCCACCCCGTCGAGCCCACGGGCCAGCGCACGAGCGGAGGTGTCCGCTGCGAGCAGGTCGGCGAGCACGTCGACGGTGATCGTGCGTGGGTCCCGCTTCTCCTGAGGCGCGAGGGGAACGTACGGATGTCCGACCGGGTTGCGCGGGTCGTTGCGAAGCGATCCGAGGACAGCGTCTTCCGCGTCGAGGAGCAGGAGGTTGCCTCGCAGGCCGGTCAGTTCGGCCACGAGGCGCCCTTCGTGGCGTGTGCCTGCGTCGTCGCGGATGGTCTCCAGAGACAAGGCGCGCTCCCAGCCGGTCTGGTGAATGCTGCGAATCCGGCCTCCTCGGAGGTGCTTGCGCAACTGCATGACGAAGCTCGACGGCCGCTCGGGGTTTCGGAACGAGAGCTCCGTGCAGTGGACATCGGCGTTCCGCGGAGAGAGGAGGATCGTGTGCTGCCCGGCGCCGAAGACGCCGAGGAGAAAGACGCCGGGCTGGGGCTCGTGCACCGTGCGGACGACGGCACCCTCCGCGGCTCGGCGGACTTCCACGAGCGACGCCGCAATCGACAGACCGTCCATGACCCCTCCGGTTGCAGACCCTCAGACCTGAAGCTATACTGCGCCATTGTAACGCCGGCGTAGCTCAGCCGGTAGAGCTACAGTTTCGTAAACTGTGGGTCACAGGTTCGATTCCTGTCGCCGGCTCCACAGTATGTCAGAGCGCCCTCTGCGAGGGCGCTCAGTTCTTGGGACCCGAAGAACTGCCCAAGGCAGCGATGTTCGTGACCACTGCACTGTACACTGATGCTTCTTGAGGATGGGAGGTCGGGGTGACAAACGCACTAGCGGTGGTTGCTCACTTCGACGATGCCATCATCTGGACCGGCGGCGCGATCCGAAAGACGCGGGCGCTTGGCTGGGACTGGACGATCCTCTGTACCTGCGCGGCGGAGGAAGGTCGGCGAGCCTACTTCCTCGAATCCTGCGACGCGCTCGGCGCGCACGGCCTCGCGCTTGAGTTCGTCGATCATCCCGATGGCGGTCCGTTCTCGCGAAATGGCCGCGACGCGCTTTCGGACGCGGTTCGGGAAGCGATCCACGCTGCGTCTGGCTCTGAACGGCGGATCGACCGGGTCTTCACCCACAACCCCGACGCAGAAGGCGAGTACGGACCTCATCCGAACCACACGGAGGCGGCACTCGTCGTGTCCGATCTCGTCGCGAAGCGGATTCTCCGCCCGAGCTGCGTGGTGCACTTCGCCTATCGCCGGTTGTACGGGGCGCCGGAGGCCGCGACCGCGGCAAGGATCGACGCGTCGCACGTTCTGCAGCTTGACTACGACGAGCTCGCCTGGAAGGCGGCGTGGTGTGCGCGGGCTCGCGACGTCGA
>CAIMCX010000027.1 GCA_903839615.1 uncultured bacterium | reverse complement strand
TCCGACGAACCCCGACAGCGACGCAGACGGGCTCCTCGACGGCTCCGAGAGCGCGGTGATGTACCCGACGAACGTCTGCCTCAAGGACACGGATTGCGACACGGTTCCCGACGGAGCTGAGGTGGCCACGCTCATGGCCCCTACGGCGGACGACGGGTTCAACACCGACACGTGGGCGGCGATCGCGGCTGCGTACCCGTACGCCTTCCCGTTCGCGGATCCGCGAGACCAGTCGGATCCGCTCCAGGCAGACACGGACGGCGACGGGCTTCGTGACGACGTTGAGTTCGGGCCGGGCAAGCTCGCGACCTCGACCACGGACACGGACTACCACTCATACGTCAACGACGCCGATTCCGACGGCGACGGCCTGCAGGACGGCGCGGAAGACACCAACGCGAACGGTGTCTGGGACCCCGGGACTGCTAGCGACGGCACTTCCGGGTTTGCCACCACGGGCACGTACATCACGACCGGCGAGACCCACGTCTGCCTTGCGGACACGGACGGCGATGGACTCACCGATGGCCAGGAAGAAGGTTTGTTCGGACATGGGCCACGGATCGTGCGCACTCAACTTGGTCTTGTGGTCACGGTCCCCGCACTCGACGCTGACTCAGACGACGACGGGCTCTCCGACTACGAAGAGGTCGTCGTCACGCACACCGATCCCTTCAACTGGGACAGCGATGGAGACGGGATCTCCGACTCGAATGAACTGGTCGCGACGGGTGGCACGTGGCCCGAGCGGTCGTTCTATCAGGTGTCCGACCCGCTCGATCCGAATACCGACAACGACTACCTCACGGACAATCAGGAGTACTCCGGCACTGGACTCGGGACGTCACACGGCCTCGGCGGGACCGACGACCTGGTCTGTCCGTACGTGAACCACGCCGACTCGGACAACGACGGGGTTCAGGATGGAGCGGTCGTTTCCGTTCACAGCACGGGCCCGGGAGGCGTCGACTACTCCTACACGTTCGTCGAAGGGTTCGACAACGTCGCGGCCAGCGCGGGAATCCCCAACACACCCTACACCGTGGTAAACCGAGCCGCCGGCCAGGGAGAGCTGCCGGCCGACGGCATCTGCAACGTCTGCGATCCCGATTCCGACGGTGACGGCCTGACAGACGGTCAAGAGATCGCGATCGGGACGAGTCCGATGGCGTGGGACACAGACGGCGACGGCCGCAGCGACGGGCAAGAGGTCACGGGCAGCGACGGCGGTCCCCAAACCAGTCCGCTCGACCCGGACACGGACGACGACGGGCTCCTGGACTCAGCGGAGGTGTTCGGCACCAATCCGACGAATCCTCTCGTCGCCGACACCGACGGCGACGGCCTGTGCGACGGAGGCGCGGGCACACCGTACATGGTGAGCGGCGATCCGACGGTCACGGTGAACCCGATCTGCAAATCGTGCAACCAGCCGGGGAACACGCCGTGTGCCACGTCCGTGCGTGCCGGCAGCCCCGACGGGATCGGCGACCATCCGAATCCGATGGGCCTGGGAGAAGACAAGAACGGCAACGGCTCCTGGGATGCAGGAGAGACGATCCGAACCAGTATGACACGGACGGCGACGGCGAGGCCGACGGAATCGAGGTGCTCGGCTTCTCGACATCGCGCCAGAGCATGATTCCTGCGACAGACCTCTTGGGCAGGCCCATCACGGTCGTCTATCCGTCGTGCGGCTGCATGGACCCACTCAATCCGGACACGGACGGCGACGGCCTCCCCGACGGCGTTGAGGATTTGAATCACGACGGCAACTTCGACTTCAAGCCGAGCAGCTTCGATTTCGACGTCATGCCGCTCATCGGGCCACCGAATCCTAATCCTCTCGAGACAAACCCCTGCGACCCGGACACGGACCACGACGGGCTCACGGACTACGCGGAGCAGTATCAGCCGAACCCGGCGAGCCTGGTGCCGTTCAACCCGACGAACCCGCTCGATCACGACACGGACAACGACTGGCTGTTTGACGGGTACGAGGTGAACTACCAGTGCACGACGGTCACGTACTACAACCTCGACAACGATGGAGACGGGCGGATCGACGAGGATCCGGTGGATGGGATCGACAATGACGGCGACGGACTGATCGATGAGGATCCAGTGGATTTCGTGATTCGGTCCGTACCGGTCCTCGACCCGACGAACCGCGATTCGGACTCCGACGGGATCATTGACGGACTGGATAGTGATCCCTGCAACTCCGACCTGATCCCAGTCCTCTTCCCCGCCCTAGGTGAGCCGGTGGACACGGACGGGGACGGGTTCGCGGACATCGACGAAATGCTTGCGGGGACGAACCCGCACGACCCAGCTGAGCATCCCGTTGCATTCGGTCAGGTGGACCTCGACTTCGACGGGTGCATCGACGACCGGGTTTGGCTCGAGCCGTTCACGGTCTGCTGCCAGCCGGCCGATCTTGCCCAGGCGGTCGCGATCGACCTCGACACTGACGTGCTCCTCGACCTTCGGATCACGGTACTGGAGCGCAACGTGACGCGCGGCGATTTCGATGGCGATGGACAGAAGGATGACGTGCGCTACGTCATTCAGTACGTCTTGAGCAACTACCGAGCGACCCAGCCGACGATCATCGCCACGATCGATGACTACGGCGGCGACTTGGTCATCGATCGAGTCGTCGTGCAGCAGAAGTAGCGGGGCGCCGCTGTAGAGGGCGGTGCCGGACACCGATCGGGAGCGCGAGAGACAGGGCGTCTGCGAGGGCGGACGCCCTGTTCGTCTGGGGCGGATCGCATCGTGAGTTCGAGCATCGCGCCCGACACCTACACCGTGACGATCTCGGCCGTACCCGTCACCGTGTCGAATACGACGGACGTCGATCGGCCAGTCAGCCAGCCGCCGGCCTCGCCGGGATTGACGACGGCAGGCCTTCCTATGCGCACGTCCAGCTTGTGGGTGTGGCCGTACACGATCAGATCGTAGGCCTCGCTCGCGACCAGAGCGTCGATCGCCTGCGGCTCGTGCATCAAGACGATGCGAACGCCATCCCGCTCAAACGAGTGGACGCCGGAGTGGATCGTCCCGATCCCGTCGAAGCGTTTGACGAGGTAGAGTCGATCCCCGTCGTTGTTCCCGAAGACGCCGACGAAGGGAGCGCGAAGCTTCGCGAGCGGGATGGACGTGAACGGCGAGACGAAGTCGCCGGCGTGAAGAACGAGGTCGACCTTCTCGGCGTTGAAGCGCTCGACTGCGCGTTCCAGCGCCGGCAGATTGTCATGGGAGTCAGACAGGATGCCGATCTTCATGTCTCTACCTCTTGGCCGGCGGACCGCACTTGCCGGGGGCCGAACAGGGTCGTCCCGATCCGGACCATCGTCGAGCCTTCCTCGATCGCGACGCGATAGGAATCGCTCATTCCCATCGAGAGGACTTCCATTTTCGCTCGCAAGCAGGGCGCCTCGCGAAGCGCCTCGAAAAGACGTCGCGTCTCGCGGAAGGCCGAGCGCAGCGCTTCGGGATCCGAAGCGGCGGGTCCCAGGGTCATGAGTCCGACGACGCGGATCGCCTCGAGGCGATCGAGCGCGCGGACAAGGTCCGCGATGTCCTCGGGAACGGCGCCCGACTTCTGCGCTTCCCTGGCGCTGTTCACCTCGACGAGGACGGGCGTGATCCGTCCGATCGCGCGCGAGGCGCCATCGACCGCGTCGCCGAGCCGCTCGGAATCGATTGTCTGGATGAGATCGAACAGGCGCACGGCGGCCTTGGCCTTGTTGCGCTGCAGATGACCGATGAGGTGCCACTGGGCCACACTGCGCCCCAACGCGGCCTGCGCGGCCTCAGCCTCTTGGACGTAGTTCTCGCCCACGGCGCGAATGCCGGCTGTGAGAGCAACGCGGATCTCGTCCGGCGTTCGTGTCTTCGCCGCCGCGACGACGGTCACTCCGGGCGGGACCACGGAAAGAATCTCCCGTGCGCGCTCTGCAATCGCTGCCCTGTCCACACACACCACTACTCCTCGGCCGCGGGAAGCCCACCCCACTCCTCAAGCTTCGCTTCGAGCTGCGCCGTGGCGCGGGCGTACTCGGCTCCGAGCGATGCGATGCGCGCGGTATCGCCCCGTGCGCTGGCTGTCTCGAGGTCTCGCTCGAGGGACGCAAGCTCACGTTCGAGCGTCTCAATCGCACCTTCGACCGACCGCTGCGTCTCGTCGCGCCTCTTCTGCTCGTATTTGTCGACCTTCTTCGGCTGCCCGGTCTTCGACGTGTTCTGGGCGGGGGTGGGTGAGGCGGCTTGGCGGTTCGCCGAAGTGGCGGTTGCGAACCGCTGCGGGGGGCGGGCATCTGCTCCTTCGGCTAGCCGGCGGCGGTACTCGGCGTAGCCATACGAGCAAGGCGAGAGCCGATCCCCGTCGACGAGCCAGACCCGCGTCGTGACGGCTTCGAGCAACGCACGGTCGTGCGACACGAGGAGAATCGTGCCATCGTAGTCGCAGAGAGCAGCCTCGAGGATTTCCTGGCTCGCGAGGTCGAGGTGATTGGTCGGCTCGTCGAGTAGGAGGAGGTTCCCTTCCATGAGCGAAAGGAGCGCGAGAGCGACGCGGCTCCGCTCGCCGCCAGACAGGTTCTTCGTTCTCTTGTCCACCTCGTCGCCGGAGAAGAGGAACGCGCCGAGGAGGCCGCGGGCTTCGCTGATCGTGAGGCTCGTCCTGGCGAGCACCGTCTCAAGCACCGTGTGGTCGTCGTGAAGGCCTTCCTGCGTCTGCGAGAAGACGGCGATCTTGACGCCGTGGCCCTGCCCCAGTTCGCCACGGAGCGGCACAAGCGCACCGGTGATCGTTCGGAGAAGCGTTGTCTTGCCGCAGCCGTTCGGGCCGATGACGGCGACCTTCTCGCCGCGGTAGAGGTCGATCTCCGAGGCCGTGAGGAGCGGCCGGTCGAAGCCGACGGCGAGCCCGCGCAGGGAAAGGACACGCTTGCCGCTCGACGAGTCGGCGGAGATCCGAAGGCCGATGCGCTTCGCCTCGCGCGGGCGGTCGATCCTTGTTTCCTCCAGACGCTCGAGCTTCTTCTCGCGGTCCTTCGCCTGGCGGTGCTTCTGGCCCATCTTGTGGCGGCGGACGAAGTCCTTGTACTTCTCGACGGTCTCTTCCTGGACTTCGAACGCCTCGAGTTGCTTCCGCCGGGCCTCGTCGCGCAGAAGGCGCGACGCGCCGTAGCCCACGTTGTAGTTCGTGACCTGGCCGAATGCGATCTCCCAGGTGCGATTGGCCACATGCTCCAACAGATGCCGGTCGTGCGACACGAGGACGAGGGCGCCCGAGAACTCGAGCAGCCGCTCTTCCAGCCAGTCGAGCGCAGCGAAGTCGAGATGGTTCGTGGGCTCGTCGAGGAGGAGGAGGTCAGGGGTTTCGAGGAGGACGCGGGCCAGTGCGGCACGCGCCTCTTCACCTCCGGAGAGGACCGCAACCGGCTTGGCGAAGTCAGCCTCGCCGAACCCGACGCCGGAGAGGGCGGCGCGAATCGCGGCCTCAATCTCATAACCGCCGCCCGTGCCGAACCGATGCAAGAGATCGTCGTAGCGATGGAGATCTGCGTCCGTCGCGTCAGCGGCGAGGCGACCCTCGAGCTCGCGCAGTTCGCGCTCTGCATCCCGCAGGGGAGCGAACGCGAGATCCATGGCCTCGAAAACCGTGTTTCCCCCGACCAAGCGGGCTGCCTGAGGGAGGTAGCCGACGCGAACATCGCCGATCCGTCGCACGACTCCGGCCGACGGAGTTTCGTCGTCCGACAAGAGCCGCAGCAACGTCGACTTCCCCACGCCGTTGTCGCCGATCAAAGCGACACGGTCGCCGGGACCGATCTGCGCCGAGAAGGGCGCAAAGAGCGCGTCGCCTCCGAATGACTTCTCTACCTGCTCGATCTGGACGAGGGACATGGCACCCCATGGTACGAGAAGCCGCGGAGGGACGAAAGCGCGAATTCTCCGGCTCAAACGCTTGTGCTAGGATGCGGCGATGCGTGAAGCGAAGGAAGCGTTACTCTACGAGGCGAAGGCCGATGGGAGCGTCAGGTGCCGCCTGTGTGCCCACGGCTGTGTGATCCCATCGGGCTCTCGCGGCCTGTGCGCGGTGCGGGAGAATGTGGGAGGGACGCTTCATAGTCTGGTCTACGGACGGCTCGTGTCGCGCGAGATCGATCCAATAGAGAAGAAGCCCATGTTCCACTTTCTGCCGGGTTCGCGCGCCTACTCGATCGCCACCGTCGGCTGCAATTTCTCATGCCACAACTGCCAGAATCACTTCATCTCCCAGTATCCCAAGCATCACGAAGGGCGCTTGGTCGGCGATACGATGGCCGCAGCGGGCGTCGTCGCGGAGGCGGTGGAGGCCGGATGCCGTTCCATTGCGTACACATACACCGAACCGACGATCGCGCTCGAGTTCTACCTTGAGGTGATGGAACGCGCGCGGGAAGCGGATCTTGCCAACGTGTGGGTCTCCAATGGGTACTTCACAAGAGATGCGGCGGATCTATTCCTCCCGTTGCTTGACGGGATCAACATCGATCTCAAGGGCATCTCCGACGACTTCTACCGCGAAGTGATCGGCGCCAACGTGCGGCCCGTCCTCGACTCCATCGAGCGCGTGCACGAAGCCGGAGTCTGGGTCGAGGTCACGACGCTTGTGATCCCCGGGCTCAACGACAGCGACGATGCCATGCATTGGACGTCCGAAGCCGTCGCCGGAATCTCCCCCTCGATCCCGTGGCACGTGAGCCGGTTCTTCCCGGCGCACCGGATGATCGACCGGCCGCCCACACCGGTTCCGACGCTCGAACGGGCGCGGCGGATCGGTCAGGCGTCGGGACTCGAGTACGTCTACATGGGCAACGTCCCGGGCGAAGGCGAAGACACGCGGTGCCCGGAGTGCGGAGCGCGGCTCGTCGCCCGCGCCGGCTACGTGATTCGCGACAACCGCCTGCGCGACGGATGCTGTCCGGATTGCGGGGCGGCGATTGCCGGCGTCTGGGAGTCTCCCGAGGCCGCGCTGTAGCGTCCCCCGCAGCATCGTCGCGTTGTAGCGTCGCACTTTGTATGCGAGGCGGCTCGACGGTCTCGCTTGTCGAGCCGCTAGGGAGAAGCCGGAGTGAGTGTCGGCTTCTCCTGTCCGGGTCTCTATCGTAGGTGCCGGAGGCTGGCTTGCGGCATCACAGAACCGCCGCAAGCCCCTAGCCGGCGGCACGAACGGACGCCGCCGGCCAAGCTCCGACGCTACGTAGGCCTAGTGTGTCGTCAAGGCAACCCGCCGAGACCCATCCTCCTGGAGCTCGATGTACACAAGGATGTCGCTGGCCTCGACGAGGCCGTCGATCCGCTCCGGCCACTCCACGACCGTCACGCCGTGCTCGGGGGGCAGCAGGGC
>CAIMCX010000026.1 GCA_903839615.1 uncultured bacterium | reverse complement strand
GTATAGGCGTGCACCGTTGTGATCGACGCATGAACGATTCCGAACTCCTTCTCGAGGACGTAGAGGACGGGGATGAGCGAGTTCGTCGTGCACGTCGCGGCTGAGACGACGTCGTGCGCTGCCGTGACCGACCTGTGGTTGATGCCATACACGACCTGCGGGATCTTGTCGGCGCCGTCGCCGTTGCTCGCGACCGTCTGCAGGACGCGCTTCGCTCCTGCGGCGACGTGGCGCTTCGCGCCCTTCGGCCCATCATAGGCTCGGAAGATGCCGGTGGCCTCGACAACGATGTCCACACTCATCTTGCCCCACGGAAGCTTGTCCGGTTCCTTCTCCACCAGGATCGGAATCGAACGCCCTTCGACCTCGAGCGTGCTCTCGGTCGCCGTGACGTGCTTCGCGTAGCGGCCGTAGACCGAGTCGTGCACAAGCAGATACCGCGCCATGTCCGGCTGAATGAATGGGTCGTTGATCGCGACAATCTCGATGTCCGGATGGCCGAAGGCGATCCGGAAGAAGGCACGTCCGATGCGCCCAAACCCGTTGATGGCTACCTTTCTCTTCATCCTGGTTCTCCTTCCCCGCGTAGCTCGCGAATCATGCCAACGAAAGCCCGGTGGACGCGAAGGTCCTCCGTGAGTTCGGGATGAAAACTCGCAACAAGGATTCTACCCTGCCGCGCCATCACAGCCACTCCATCGTGACGCGCGAGGACGCGAACGCCGAGACCCAGGCGCGTGATGTACGGAGCGCGGATGAAGACTGCTGGCACGTCGGAGCCGACGCCGTCGATGGAGAGGGTCGTCTCGAAGCTGTCGACTTGGCGGCCCGAGGCGTTGCGCGCTACCGTGATGTCGATTCCCCCGATGATGGACCCTAGGCGCCCTTCCACTACGTCGGCAAGAAGGATCATCCCCGCGCAGGTGCCGAACATCGGAAGGCCGCTCGACGAGAGACGGCGAAGCGCGTCAAGCAGCGGGCCCTCCGCTAGAAGTGCCATCGTCGACGACTCCCCGCCAGGAAGGACAAGGCCGTCGAGGGATTTGAGATCGTCGACTGTTTTGACGACCCGGCTCTCGACTCCCACCTTCTCGAGCGCACGCCGGTGCTCGCGCACCGCGCCTTGGAGCGCGAGGACTCCGACCCTCATCGGCCCCGAGTCTGCATCTTCTCGTGCTCGGGAATCGTCGCAATCTCGATTCCCGGCATCGCTTCGCCGAGGTTCTCGGAGACGCGGGCAATCAAGTCCGCGTCCTCGTAGTGCGTTGTCGCCTGGACAATGGCCCGCGCGCGGCCTCCAGGATCGGCGGACTTGAAGATCCCGCTTCCGACGAAGATGCCGTCGCAGCCGAGTTGCATCATCATCGCCGCGTCGGCCGGGGTGGCGATTCCCCCGGCGGCGAAATTGACGACCGGCAGGCGGCCGGCGTCGCGAATCGCGAGCAGGATCGAATGCGGCGCCCCAAACTCCTTCCCGATGGTCATCAGTTCCTCTTCGGGCGCATCGAGGACCGCCCGAAGCTCTTTGTTCATCCGCCGCATGTGGCGAACCGCTTCGATGACATTCCCAGTTCCCGGCTCGCCCTTCGTGCGGATCATCGCCGCGCCCTCCGCGATTCGGCGGCACGCCTCTCCTAGGTCACGGGCGCCGCAGACGAACGGAACAGCGAATTCCCACTTGTTGATGTGGAATTCCGGATCGGCCGGGGTCAGCACTTCCGATTCATCGATGTAGTCCACTTCGAGGGCCTGCAGCACTTGCGCCTCGACGAAGTGCCCGATGCGCGCCTTGGCCATCACGGGGATGGACACGGTCTTGAGGATCTCGCGCACCTTGGAGGGATCCGCCATTCGCGCCACGCCTCCCTGAGCGCGAATGTCGGCTGGGACTCTCTCGAGCGCCATGACGGCCACGGCGCCCGCATCTTCGGCAATCCGCGCCTGTTCGGCCGTCGTGACGTCCATGATGACGCCACCCTTGAGCATCTCGGCGAGCCCACTCTTCACGCGGTATGTGCCCTTCTCGATCATCATCGTCACCTCTTGCGGCCCCGTCGGACGAGGGCTTGTGCGATGAGATCATACGTTGGTCCGCAACGCGCTGAACATATCGTGCCAGTCTGCGGAAGCGCCTCTAGCGCGCGCGGCGCAGGTCGGCGCTTGGCCAGTTGAGCTTGCGCGTCAGCGTCGCAAAGAAGCCCGGCGCGCCCGCCGGCCGGATGAGCCGTGTCCGCGCGTCGGCCCGACGGATCGTGATGTCTGTCCCTGCCGGGACTCTTCCCACTTCGTCACCGTCAGCGATCAAGCGCACGTCGCTGGAGACGGAAACTCGCAGCTCGTCGTCGCAGGGGAACACGAGCGGCCGAGCGCCGCACAGGTGCGCCGCGTGCGGAGTGGCCACGATGCACTCTGCCGTGGGCGCAACAACCGGCCCCCCGAGAGAGAGGCTGTATGCCGTGCTGCCTGTCGGAGTCGCAAGGATCAGCCCGTCGCTCGGAAGGGTCGTGACGGGCTCTCCGCGCCACGAGAGGCGGATCTCGAGCAGTCTGGGGACGACCGCGGCGACGGCCACGTCGTTGAGCGCGGTCCCCGCAAGGCTCCCGGCCTGATATGAAAGCCTCATGCGCTCCTCTACCTCGTACTCGCCGCGCGCAATGCGTTCGAGTGCCGGAAACAGACCCTCAAGAGGCGTCGACGACAAGAACCCGAGGCTGCCCACATTCACCCCGAGAACGGGAATCCCTGCGCCCGCAGCGAGCGACGCCGCGCGGAGCACGGTCCCGTCGCCTCCCAAGGCACAGATCACGGCGCCAGGCGGGGAGTCCTTGAACGGCCTCGCTTCCGCACACTCCACGCCTTGCGACCGACACCAGGCGGCAATCTCAAGCGCGGCGCGCACGGCGTCCGGCTTCGTCTCGTTCGTCACGAGGAAGACGCGCAATCGCTTCATGGCGCGATGCTAGCGGCCCCGCGCGTGCGCATCAAGACGAGCGGCGCGCTCGTGCCGCAACCAAGACGCGCCGCGAGCAGCCAGCGTCCCACCCAACTCACGGCGAGAGTGAGCACCACGGCAGCCTGCATCATGAAGAGCGGCGCGCTCGTGCCGCAACCAAGACGCGCCGCGAGCAGCCAGCGTCCCGCCCAACTCACAGCGAGAGTGAGCGCCGCGACAGCGCCACGGCAGCCTGCATCATGAAGAGCGGCGCGCTGTGTACCGCCATCGGCAAACGATGCGCTCCATGACATCGATGAGCACGTAGAGCACGAGGCCCAGGAGCGCCATGGCGAGGATCCCGGCCGCTTGCTGGGTCGTGTTGAAGCTCGATGCCTTGATGAACGCACCGAGCCCACCTCGCCCCGGAGAGACCGACCCCGAGATCTCCGCGATGTAGAGAAACGCCATGCCCAGCCCGACGCTGACCCGCAGGCTCGTCAGGATCGAAGGCAGGGTCTCCGGAATCACCACGTGCCAGTAGGTCTGGAACCTCGACGCGCCTGCGGAGAGGACGCTCGTGACGTGCTCCGGATCGATCTCCTTCGCCGCTCCGCGCGCGCTGACGAGGAGTTGGAAGAAGATGGCGATCGCCACGATAGCCACCTTCACCGGATTCCCGATGCCGAACACGAGGAAGAGGAGCAGGATGAATGCTACCTGCGGAATCGGATAGATGATGTAGACCATCGGCGAGACGAACTGGTCGAGCCATCGCTCCTGCCCGATGAGAAGGCCGAGCGGGTAACCGGTGAAGAACGCAATGAGGATCGCCAGAACAAGCCGCCAAGCGCTCGTCCAGAAGTTCCTGAATAGGATCGGTCCGAGCCGGTGCATCTCCAAAATCGCCTTCACCGGGTTCGGGAGGTATTCCTCCCCTTTCACGTGCAGGATGACGAGGCTCGCGATCTCCCATAGCCCGAAGAGGAGAGCGAGACTCCCGATGTAGATCAGGACGCGCCAAGCAAACGACCGATCCCGCACCCGATCGGTCACGTACACCAGCGCCTTCTTGGCTTTGCCTCGGCGCTCTTTCATTCGCGCTCCAGTGCGGCGCGCAGCCGCGCGACGGTATCGGCAAACGCCGTCGTCTCCCGGTAGTTCTGCTCTCCCATGGCTCGGTTCTCCACGACTTCCTTGATCCGCGCCGGCCGATCGGTCAGCACGGCGACACGCTGGCCGAGAAAAGCCGCCTCCTCGATATCGTGCGTCACGAGGACGAGGGCGAATGCGTGGCGCACCCACAAGCGCAGGAACAGGTCCTGGATCCGTTCCTTCGTCAAGGTATCCAGCGAGGCCAGGGGCTCGTCCATCAGCATGACGCTCGGCGACGTTGAGAGGGCTCGTGCAATCCCAACCCGTCGCTTCATCCCTTCGGACAACTCGGACGGGTAGCGTCGCTTCACCTCGCCAAGCCCTAACTCGTCGAGCACCGCCTGCGCTGTCGCACGCGGATACTCCTTCCCAAGCAGGAGGCTTAGGTTGGCGTTCTGCCAGACGGTCTTCCACGGAAGCAGTCCGGCGTTTTGCAGGATGAGCGCAATCTCGCGCCGCGGCCGATTGAGCGGCTCACCGTTGACGGAGATCGCGCCCTCCGTCGGCCGAATGAGACCAGCCATGGCGAACAGGAGAGACGACTTGCCACAGCCGGAAGGCCCGATCAGGGCGAGGCTCTCCCCTGGAGCCACGCGAAGCGAGATCTTGTCTACAGCACGGACAGCGCCGGCCCGCTTACCATACTCGACGACCACATCCCGCACGTCGATCATGGGAGAAGGCCGAAGGAAGTGAACTCCTGGTACGACACGTCTTCGTTCAGGTACCCTTTGTGCGTCATCCAGTCCGTGACCGAGTCGAAGACGTCTTCAGAGAGAGGACCTGGCAGTTCGAAGTGTGGAATTGACATGGCGTCTAGCGTCTGGGGCTGGATCAGCGTCTTATCAGCTCCTTGGAAGAAGAGCCCGATCACCACGTCAAGACCCACATTGATGATCTCATCGCGCGGCGTCTCGTTCATCCGGGTCACGGCATCACGGTAGACGCGCAGGAACGTCGCAACGGCATCTGGATGCTGTTTGACGTAGTCCTGCCGGAAGACGAGAACGCGGGGAGGAGCGGTGAACTCCGAGAAGTCAGACAGGACGACGAGTCGCATGGGTGTGCCGCTCGCTGGGATGAGAGTCGAAATGTAAGAGTAGTAAGGCTCGGGAAGGATCGAGACCGGTAGCGTCTGCGCGCCGAACCAGACAGCGAGCTGCAGCATATCGCCGAAATACGAGTACCGAGTCATCCATGCCCGGGGTTGGCCGTGCGCGGCAAAGAACTCGTCGAGAAGGTATTCCTCGTCGGTGCGATAAGTCACTCCCACGATCTGATCGCTCGCGAGCAGCCCGTCGACATCGGGCGGCCCGAAGGAGGCGTTCGACGCCAGGACGAGGCTATAGGATCCCGACTGCGGCGTCGAGCCGGCCGTGGCCACGACGATGACCGATTGGTTCGTACAGTAGTCAAGCATTGCGGAGGTGACATCGGACATCACGGCATCGAGGTTCCCCGTCAAGAGAGCCGTACCGCGCTCCTGATTGTCACTGATCCCGACGACATCGACGGAAAGACCCGCAGCATCGAACATCCCCCAGGCTTCGGCAAACGCGATCGGCAGGGCCTCGAGGACCGGAGGCAGGCTGATCCGCAGCGTCGTCGCGGTCGTCGCGCCCGCGACCGCGACCGCCAACAGCAGGCACACCAGAGCGACTCGTCGCAGATGAGGCATCGACTCCCCCCTCGTTCTCTGGAATCCCGCGGATTATACCGGCCGTGCGGAGACGGGCCAACGGGAAGCCCTTTCCGACCCTGCGAAGAGGAGATACGATCACGCTTCCATGGATCGGATCTCGACGTGGTTGTGGCGCTATCGCGGGCGCGTCTTCGCCGGGTTTCTCGCACTCGTCGTCGTTGACGGCGCAACCCTCGTGATGCCGCTCGTCGTCGGGCGAGCGGTCGACGATCTTGCAACGGGACGCCAGCACCTTGTGCAGTACGGCCTCTGGATCCTCGGCCTTGCCTTCGTCGCGCTCGTCCTTCGCTACGTTTGGCGCTTGCTCCTTATCGGCACGTCGCGGCGCATCGAACGGGCTCTTCGCGCCAAGCTCTACGCGCACCTGCTCTCCATGCCGGCGTCGTTCTACAACGAGATGCGGACCGGCGACTTGATGGCGCACGCGACAAACGACATCGATGCGGTGACCGGCGCGTGCGGCTGGGGCTTGATCACGATCATCGACCCGCTCGTGATGATCCCGGTGTCCCTCGGAATCATGCTGTCGATCGACGTCCGTATGACGCTCTACGCCGCGATCCCTTTGCCGATCCTGACGGTGGTCATGCTGACCTTCGGAAAGGTCATCCACCGCCGGTTCGAGCGCGTGCAGGAAGCGTTCTCTGCTCTGATGGAGAAGGTACGCGAGAACGTGTCTGGCATTCGCGTCCTCAAGTCATTCGCTCAGGAATCCGGATCGGAGCGCGACTTCGCTCCGACCAATCAGCGCCTCGTCGACGAGAACATGTCACTCGTCCGAGTGCACGGGGTGTTCCATCCGCTCATCGAACTCCTCGGCGGAGCAACTCTGGCCATCATCCTCTGGGTTGGCGGGGCAAGCGTAACTCGCGGCCAGGTGAGCCTCGGGAACTTCGTCGCATTTGCTCAGTACCTCTCGATGCTGATCTGGCCAATGATCGCCGTCGGGCAGGCCGTCAGCTTCCTCCAGCGCGGCTCCGCCTCGCTTCAGCGAATCAACGTGCTCCTCGCGCTTCCTGCGGAGATCGCCGAGACTGCATCTCCACAGCCACTCGAAGGTTCGTCGCTCGAGATCCGCGACCTGACCTTTGTGTACCCGGGCGCCGAGGAGCAGGCCTCGCCGGCTCTGTCGAACGTCACCGTGCGGGTCGAGGAAGGAGCAACGCTCGGCGTCGTCGGCCTCACCGGGTCGGGGAAGAGCACGCTCGCGCACCTCATCCCCCGCGTGTTCGATCCGCCGGACGGAACGGTCCTTCTCGGCGGCGTCGACGTACGTGAGATTCCTCTCGGCGAACTGCGCGCAGCCATCGGCTTTGTGCCTCAAGATCCGTTTCTCTTCTCCGCGACCATCGCCGAGAACATCGCCTTCGGCCGACCGGACGCAGAACGTGAGGAGATCGAGCGAGCAGCTGAACTCGCTGGAATCCACGATGAGATCGCAGCATTCCCCGACGGTTATGAGACGCGAGTCGGAGAACGCGGCCTGTCGCTATCAGGCGGACAGAAGCAACGTGTCGCCATCGCCCGCGCCCTTCTCTGCGACCCGAAGATCGTCGTTTTCGACGACCCTCTGTCGGCCGTCGACGCCGAGCGGGAGGAAGTCATCCTGACGAACTTGCGCCAGTTCTTCCGCGGCCGCACCTGCATTCTGATCGCCCACCGCCTCTCTGCGGTGAAAGAGGCGAACCACATCATCGTTCTCGACAAGGGTCGCCTCGTGGAGAGCGGACGGCACGACGAGTTGATTGCCCGGGGCGGGATCTACGCCCGAGTCTGGGCGCTGCAGCAGGCAGAGAGGAAGGTCGAGAGCCTATGACCGACGCGATTCGCGACGATGAGATCGTCGGAAAGGCGTTCGACGCGCGCCTGACGCGCCGCATGCTCCGCTTCCTCAAGCCCTATCGCGGCATTTTCGCTGTCTGTATCGCACTGACGATGGTCCTTGCCGGGATCGAGCTCGCGCTACCGTACATCACGAAGACCGCAATCGACGCGTACATGACGCTTCCCTACGCCGTCGTCACGCTGGACCGTGCTCCGGAGACAGGCCAGCCCATCGACCTCGGCGGCGGCCGCTACCTCATGCGTCCGGGCGCCGCCGGCGCCAAGATGGTGCAAGCATGGGAAGCAAGCGGCGCTCTCGGAGCCGAGCGATACCTGTTCGTACCGGACAACGATGTCCGCGCGGCGACGGCGACGCGGTATCCTAACGCGTTTTCTCGCGTGCCCGGCGGCTACCTCGCAGCGGAATCGGCTCTGCGCGCGATCCCGGCGCGCGACGTCGAGGTCCTACGCGGCGGCGCGATCGCGAGCATTCTGCGCCTCGCCCTCCTTTACGGATTCGCGCTCCTCGTCCGATTCCTCTTCGGCGTCGCACAGACGTACTTGCTCGAGTTCACCGGTCAGCGCGTCATGTATGACATGCGGCGCGACATCTTCGCGCACGTCCTGCGGCTGCCCGTCGCGTTCTTCGACGGCGCTCCCGTCGGCCGGCTCGTGACACGCGCCACGAACGATGTGGCGGCGATCAACGAGTTCTTCACGTCGATGCTCGTGAGCCTCTTCCGCGACGGCTTTCTCGTCCTCGGAATCCTCGTCGTCATGCTCCGGCTGGACTGGCGCCTTGCGCTCGTCGTGTTCGCCCTCTTCCCGCTCATTGCGCTCTGCGCATGGCTGTTTCGCAACCGCGCGCGCGCCGCGTTCCGTGAGATCCGACGGCAGATTGCCCGTCTCAACGCCTACGTCCAGGAGTCCATCTCGGGCATCCGCGTCATCCAGGTGTTCGTTCAGGAGGCCGCCACCCATCGCCGCTTCCTCGAGATCAACGAGGCGAAGTACAGCGCCGACTACCGCCAGATCATCACGTACGCCATCTTCCGCCCGCTGATGAGCTTCCTGAGCTCGATCGCCATCGCCCTCGTCCTCTGGTACGGCGGTCTGCGAGCGCTCGGTGGCGGGCTCACCCTCGGTGCGCTTGTGGCTTTCCTGCAGTACGTGCGCATGCTGTTCGACCCGATCGTCAACCTGTCCGAGGGGTACAACATCCTCCAGGCGGCGATGGCGTCGGCCGAGCGCATCTTCCTTCTCCTCGACGAGCCGCAGGAGAGCCCCGGCGGCGGGAAGGCCCCCGAACACTTCGAGGGTCGAGTCGAGTTTCGCAACGTGTGGTTCGCGTACTCCGGCGAAGATTGGGTCCTGAAGAACGTCTCGTTCACGGCGCGCCCCGGCGAGCGGTTGGCCATCGTCGGGCCGACGGGGTCCGGCAAGACGACGATCATCCGCCTCCTGCTCCGGATGTACCCTATCCAGAAGGGCACCATTTTCGTGGATGGAATCCCCATCGAGGACTACGACGTCGGCTACCTGCGGTCGCAGATGGCCGTCGTCCTCCAGGACGTCTTCCTCTTTGCCGGAACGGTCATGGAGAACATCCGCCTGCGCTCCGACATTCCTGACGAGAAGGCGATCGAAGCCGCCCGCTTCGTCAGCGCCGACTTCGTCGAGGCGATGCCCGGCGGCTATGAGACGGAAGTCAAGGAGCGCGGCGCCACCCTCTCGGTCGGCGAGCGTCAGCTTCTTTCCTATGCTCGCGCCGTTGCGTTCGAGCCGAAGATCCTCGTCCTGGACGAGGCGACTGCGAGCATTGACTCACACACCGAGAGCATCATCCAGGCGTCACTCCAGCGCGTCCTGCGCGGCCGCACGTCGATCGCCATCGCGCATCGGCTGTCCACGATTCGAGAATCCGATCGCATCCTCGTCGTCCACCACGGCGAGATCGTGGAAGAAGGCTCACACGACGAGCTCCTGCGCGCAGGGGGACTCTACGCTGCGCTGTACAACCTTCAGTTCGGCGGCGGAAATAGCGCTTCTTGACGGAACGCGGGCAATCGGTACGCTGAGACGGTATGGACCTTGCGATTGATCAACTCGGAGAGGCGAAGCGACAGTCGCCGCTCCACTTGTCGGCGGGGCGGGGCGATCGGGTCTGCAACTTCGTCTCCGACGACGAGCGCATTCTCTATCGCGCGATCTCCGGCGCCGCTTCGGTCGGCGAGTCCGATCGCGGCGCGTCGTTCGAACATGCGGGACCCCGCGCGCAGATCTTCTTCGACCCGGCGCAGCTGCGCGCGGGAATCGTCACCTGCGGCGGCCTGTGCCCTGGGACGAACAACGTGATCCGCGCCGCGGTGATGGAGCTCTGGTTCCACTACGGCGTTCGTTCGATCACCGGCTTCCGCTTCGGCTTCGCCGGCCTCGTCTCCGATTCCGGCCACGAGCCCATCGACCTCACTCCGGACATCGTCGATGATGTCCACCACCACGGCGGATCGATGCTCGGCTCGTCGCGCGGCGCCCAGACCGCCGCGGCGATGGCGGAAACGCTTGAACGTCGCGGAATTGGACTTCTCCTCGTCGTCGGCGGCGACGGAACGATGCGCGGCGCGCACGCCCTCTACGAGGAGGTGGCGCGGCGCAGGCTCCCGATCAGCATCGTGGCCGTGCCGAAGACGATCGACAACGACGTCTACCTCGTCGAGCGGACGTTCGGCTTCGAGACCGCGTTCTCCGTCGCTACGGAAGCGATTCGCGCCGCGCACGTCGAGGCCAAGGGTTACGTGGACGGCGTCGGACTGGTGAAACTCATGGGCCGCTACTCCGGCTCGATTGCCGCCCATGCTACGCTCGCCGAGCCCGACGTCAACCTCGTCCTCATCCCGGAGGTGCCGTTCGCGCTCGAGGGCGAGAAGGGTCTCGTCTCCTGGCTCATTGACCGCCTCGCCCGCCGCCGCCATGCCGTGATCGTCGTCGCCGAGGGCGCCGGACAGGACTTGATCGAGGGAGACGGGCACGCCATCGAGCGCGACGCATCGGGGAACGTTCGCCTCCACGATGTCGGCACATTCCTGCGCGACCGCCTGGGGCAGGAACTGGAGGCGCGGGGCATCACGCACGCTCTCAAGTACATCGACCCGAGCTACATGATCCGCTCGGCCCCAGCCAACCCGAACGACTCGATCTACAGCGCAAACCTCGCGCGGCATGCCGTCCACGCCGGCATGAGCGGCCGCACGGGGATGCTCGTCGGACTCTGGAGCAACCATTTCACCCACGTGCCGCTGCGGGCCGTCCTCGAACAGCGCAACGTGATTGACCCCGAGGGCGATCTCTGGCTCGCCGTTCTCGAATCGACGGGTCAGCCGGCGCAGTGGACGTAGCTCGGGACGCAGCAAGAGTCATGCTGCGGTACACCGGGCTCACCGCACGAAGTGGCCCGACCTAGAGAGTGGACCCGCGCGCGGCGCGGCGTGCCCCCCATTGCGCGAGAACCATCGCCGCAAGCATCAAGCCACAGCCCGCAAGCGAACGAGCCGACAGGCGCTCTCCCAGAACGATCCAGCCACCAAGCGCTGCGAATACGCTCTCGAGACTCAGGACAACGCCCGCACTCGACGGCTCGACCCGGCGTTGCCCGATGACCTGCAGCGTGTAGGCGACACCAACCGACAGAACTCCGGCGTAGGCAATGGCCCATCCGGCGGCCGCAAGGCCGGCGATCGACGGCGTCTCCGACAGGAGCCCGATCGCGAGGCTGATCCCACCGCAGATTGAGAACTGCGTCACCGCAATGGGGAGCGCGTCGGCCCGGCCGACGAGCCAATCGATGACCTGAACGTGAACAGCCCACACGAGGGCACCGAGGAGGATCCAACCGTCGCCGGGAGCGATTCGCAACGGCCCGGCCACACTGAGCAGATACAAGCCCGCCGCCGCCAGAGGCACGGCCAGCGCGACGGCCCAACGGATGCGCTGCCGACGCAAGAGCCCGAGAAGCGGAACAAGAACGACGTAGAGCCCGGTCAGGAATCCGGCCTTGCCCGCCGTCGTGGTGACGAGTCCCACCTGTTGGAGGTTCGCCGCCACGGTCAGGACGAGGCCCGCGGCAACCAGTCCCACCGCCGTCTTTCTGTCGATCTTGCGGCGTCTCGTCTCGCCGCGACACGCTGCCGCACTGCGGCACGTTGCCGCACTGCGGCGCGCTCCAGCGCGGAGAAGGAACGGCACGAGAACGAGGCAACCGAGGAGGAAGCGAATCCCGTTGAAGAAGAACGGTCCGACGTGGCTCATCCCGGCGCGTTGCGCGACGAAAGCAAAGCCCCAGATCGCAGCAGCCAACAGAAGAAGCCCGCCGCCTCCGAGCCAGTCTCCCGGCCGTCGTCTTCCCATAGCCCGAGATTCTACTTCGCTTCGCGAGCCGCTCGTCGCCGGGCGCAGCTCGGCGATTGCCCGCTCGGGAAAGGACACAAGACCCAACCCCCGGCGCTCGCGCGCATACTCTGGAGGGCAGGAAGGTGTGGAGGTGACGTCGTGACCTTCGACTTCGAGGTCTTGCTCCGGCTGTTCTTGTCGATCCTCCTCGGTGGAGCCATCGGCGTCGAACGGCAGGCACACGGGCGGGCCGCCGGGCTACGCACCCACATTCTCGTCTGTCTGGGGTCGACGCTAGCCATGGTCGTCACGCAGGCCTTTGGTCCCGGCGTGGACCCAGGGCGCGCTCTGGCCGGGATCCTCACTGGCATCGGGTTTCTCGGCGCCGGCGTGATCGTCAAGTCGAACGAGATCGTGCGCGGGTTGACGACCGCGGCCTGCGTCTGGTTCGTCGCGGCGCTCGGCGTCGCCATCGGCCAGGGCCTCTACGTCATCTCCGGAGTGAGCACCGCGCTCGTCCTCATCGTCCTAACGCTTCTCTCGTGGTTCTCGCACAAGGTCCCGACGCTGAACTACCACACGGTCATTGTCAGCGCCAAGACGCTCCAGGCGTCCGCACTCGACGCGCAGTGCCGCAACCTCTTCGAAAGCGAAGGGTTCCGCATCATCGCCGTGTCGAGCCGCATCGTGAAAGATCCGACCCTAACCGAACTCACATTCCACCTGAGGACACGGAAGCCGCCGGAGATCGTGCGGCTCACCGAGCCTTTGCTCGCCCTTCCGCACGTGATCCAGGCCGATTGGGACTAGCAGCGACTAGTCTTCCGATCGCGCTCCTCGTCCCGACGCAGCTTTCCTCCGCATCTTGCGAAGGTCGTCGGCAGGTAGGCAATACACCCAGTAGCGGATGCCGCTCGGCCGGCCTTCGGATGGCAGTTCGGTCGGTGTTCCGATCCCGTGGATCTCGTGCTCGAAGCCAGGGAATCGGTCGTCGAACGCCTCGAGAGCCTGGAGGTACTCGCACACCGCGGCGTTGGCCTCTTCTCCCGGCATCAGCACCGGGATCCCCGGCGGGTACGGGACGAGGCCGACCGCGACGACCCGCCCTTCGAGCTCATCCATCGGAACGCGCTCAACCTTGTTCTTGACGAGCGCGCGGTAGGCCTCGCGCGCCGTCGTGCGCTGCGCCGGCTGGTTGTCTTGATGGCGCAGCGCCCGCTCCTTCTGGCAGACCTGCGATTCGCGCAGGAAACGATGCATCTCCTGGCAGAGGTCAAAGAGCGTCATGTCGCCGCCGTAGCGGTCGGGGTAGTACTCGACGAGGTAGGGAATCGCCTCGCTGAGCGGCGCCCGCGTGTCGTAGAGATGCTTGAACTCGAACAACGCACTCACGAGCGTTCCCCACTTCCCCTTCGTGATGCCGAGCGAGAAGAGGAAGAGGACCGTGTAGTGGCCCGTTTTCTCCACGACGATGCCCTCCGAATCGAGGAACGCCGTCACGATCGGCGCCGGGATGAACGCCTGCGTCGGTACGTCAGAGAGGATCGGCTGCGCGTCGGGGTCGAACAGCGATCCGTTCGGAGCGATTCCGGGTGTGATGAGCGTCACTTTGATCGGATCGAGCAGGCAGTACCCGGACGTTAACCCCTTGAAGCCGTGCCACGCCGCTCCGGGCTCGAGCGTCCAGCACTCCGGCCGCGTCGCCAGCGTTTCCGATTCGGCGTCTTCGAACCGCACGACGCCGCGCTTCGTGCGCACCTTGTCCGGCTGCCAGACGCGGAACCACCAGTCCTTCTTCTCTTTGCGGTCGCGTTCGAGGCGCGCCATGACCTGGCGGAAGGCCACCGCTTCATCGATCGACTGCTGCGTCAGGACCCGTCCGGTGCCGCCGGACATCATCGCCGACGCGACGTCGTTCGAGGCGATGATCGCGTACTGCGGCGAGGTCGAACTGTGCATCATGTACGACTCGTTGAACCGGTCATGCTCGACCGGCGCGCGCGGGCTCGACTTGATGTGGATCATCGACGCCTGCGACAGCGCAGCCAGCAGCTTGTGCGTCGATTGCGTAGCGAAGATCGTCGGCGCTCCGTCGTCGTCGACGTTGATCGCCATGGCGTAGCGGTCCTCATACAGCGGGTTGAACTTCGCGTAGGCGTACCACGCCTCGTCGAAGTGGATGCGCTTCGCTCCTCCGTTGATCTGCGCCAGGATCTGCCGCACGTCGTAACACAGGCCGTCGTAGGTGGAGTTCGTGACGACGAGCAGTTCGGCTTCGTTCGGCTTGCTCGGCGCGGCATCGAGAAGCGGGTGGTTGCGAATCCGCTCGATGATCTCCGCCCACTCGAGCCGTTGCGGCGGCACGGGGCCGATGAT
>CAIMCX010000025.1 GCA_903839615.1 uncultured bacterium | reverse complement strand
CGCGGATGAGGGCGATCACCCGATCCATGTCGCGCAGAGCGATGCGGAAGCCCTCGAGGATGTGCGCCCGCTTCTTTGCCACGTCGAGTCGGTGCTCGGTCCTGCGGCGGACCACTTCGCGGCGGAAGTCGACGAATGAGTTCAAGATCTCCTTCAGCGACAGCGTGCGCGGGTTCCCGTCGATGATGACAAGGAAGATGGCTGAGAAGCTCTTCTCGAGCGGCGTGAACTTGTAGAGCTGGTTCAGGACAACGTTCGGATTCGCCGACCGTTTCAGCTCGACGACGACCCGCAGGCCCTCGCGGTCCGATTCGTCGCGAAGGTCGGACACCCCGTCGATCTCTCCCGACTGCACCTTCTCCGCGATGGTCTCGACGATGGCCGATTTTCGTACCTGGAAAGGGATCTCGTGGATGATGATCTGCCCGTCCTCGATCGTCGCCTTGCCGCGAAGCGTGATCTTCCCCAAGCCGGTGCGGTACATCTCTTCGATTCCGGCGCGGCCCATGATCGTCCCGCCCGTTGGAAACTCCGGGCCCGGGATGTACTGCATCAGGTCCCTGGCCGAGGCGAATGGGTTATCCATGAGGGCGATCGTTCCGTCGATCAATTCGCCGAGATGGTGCGGCGGAATCTGCGTCGTCATGCCGACGGAGATGCCCCACGAGCCGTTCATCAGCAAGTTAGGAACGCGGGCCGGAAGAGGGGTGGGCTCTTTGAGTGACTCGTCGAAGTTCGGAAACCAGTCGACCGTTTCCTCGCCCAGCTCTTCGAGGAACTCCATCGCAATGGGTGTGAGCCGCGCCTCGGTGTAGCGGTTCGCCGCCGGAGGGTCCCCGTCGATCGAGCCGAAGTTGCCCTGGCCATCGACGAGCGGGTAGCGGAAGGCGAAGTCCTGCGCCATATTGACCATGGTGTCGTAGATCGCAAGGTCGCCGTGCGGATGGAACTTCCCCATCACGTCGCCCACGATGCGCGCTGACTTGCGGTGCGGCTTCCCAGGCACGACGCCCAGTTCGCTCATTCCGTAGAGGATGCGGCGCTGCACGGGCTTGAGTCCGTCGCGCACGTCGGGAATCGCGCGCCCGCGGATGACGCTCATCGCGTAGTTGATGTACGACTGCTGCATCTCCTCTTCGATGAACGTGCGCTCGATCTGTTCCATGGACTCCCCCTCCCCAGCCACTCTATCGCAACAAGCGTCCAAAGTGGACTTGCGCCCGTTTCAGTCCGCGCCGCTCCGAAAAGAGAAACGGGGCCCTGGGATTGTCGCTCCAGGGCCCCGACTGGCTCAAGATATCCGAGTGGCTCGTCGGATGCCGAGCGACGCTTCCGAGGTGCGCGCCGCTGCGCCCACCCGTTCGATCTCCTCGTGACGGCGGCATGCGACCATGTGGCCTCCGCCGATGTCCACCAGCTTGGGCTCGACTTCTTCCCAGCACTCGGGGATGGCGTAGAGGCAACGAGGGTGGAACCGGCACCCGGGCGGGATGTTCGTCGCCGCAGGGATTTCTCCCTTGATCGGAACGTCCTTCACCTGGTTCACCTTGCCCGACACTGGCTCGCACACCGCGCCGATCAGCGCCTGCGTGTACGGGTGCAGACAGCGATCGATGACGGTTCCGGACGGACCCATCTCGATGATCTTCCCGAGATACATCACGGCCAGTCGATCGGTGAAGTAACGCGCCGTCGAGAGGTCGTGCGTGACGTAAATGTACGTCAGGCCCAGCTCGCGCTGGAGCTGCCGCATCATGTGCAGGATTTCCGCGCGCGTCGACAGGTCGATCATCGACACCGGCTCGTCGGCCACAATGACGCTCGGGTTCAGCATCAACGTGCGCGCCGTCGCGGCCCTCTGCCGCTGCCCGCCGCTCAACATGTGCGGGTGGCGGACGAGGAATTCCTCCGGAGGAGAAAGCTTGACCTCGTTCAGGATCTCACGGACCCAGGCTTCTCTCTCCTTCATGTCTTTGCCGACTTTGTGGATCTCGAGCGGTTCCATGAGGACGTCGCGAATCGTGAAGCGAGGATTCATCGACGAGTACGGATCCTGGAAGATCATCTGGACTGCGCGCCGATGCTTCTCCAGCGCCCGGCCGCGCACGTGGGTGACATCCTCGCCGCTCACGTAGAGTCGGCCGTCCGTGATCTCGAGGAGCTTCATGATCAGTTTCCCGGTCGTCGTCTTGCCGCAACCGGACTCGCCGACCAGTCCGAAGATCTCGCCCTTCTCAATCGAGAACGAGACCCCATCGACGGCTCGCACCCACGTGCGATTTCCCCGTAGGACCTGTCCTACCGACCGCTTGACGGGGAACCACTTCGTCAGGTTCTCGGCAACGAGAATGGGCTCACTCATGGAAGCACCTCCAGCAGGCGACCATATGGTCGGGCTCGATCTCTCGCAACGGAACCTCGTCTTTGAGGCAGCGATCCATGACGACGTGGCAGCGCGGATGGAACCGGCAGCCCGACGGGGGATCGACCAGATCCGGTGGCGTTCCGGGAATGAATGCGAGCTCCGTGACCTCCTTATGCAGGAGCGGCGTCGCAGCGAGAAGACGCTGCGTGTACGGGTGCGCCGGTCCCTGAGGTCCAAAGATCTGGTCGCTCGTTCCGAGTTCGGCAATCTGCCCCGCGTACATCACCATGATCCGATCCGAGACCTCGGCCTCGATCGACAAGTCGTGCGTAATGAAGATGAACGACAGGTTCACCTGCGACTTGAGATCCTTCAGGAGGTTGATCACCTGCGCCTGCACCACGACGTCGAGCGCCGTCGTGGGTTCGTCGCAGATGACCACCCGCGGCTCGAGGAAGAGCGCCATGGCAATGACCACGCGCTGCTTCATGCCTCCCGAGAGCTCGTGCGGATACCGCTGCAGGACGTCGTCCGCAAGCCCCACCATGTTGAGGTAGTTCTTCATCCGCGTCCGGGCTTCTTCTTTCGACATCTCGCGGTGCTGCTGGAGAGTCTCCTTCATCTGCTTCTCGATCGTGTACACCGGAGTCAGGCAGTTCATGGCTCCCTGGAACACCATCGAGATGCTCTCCCACCGCACGCGCCGACGGATCTCTTGTTCCGATATCTTCAGGATGTCCAATCCGTCGAGCAGGATCTGCCCTCCGACGATCCGCCCCGGCGGAGTGGGCATGTTGAGCAGCGCAGTTCCCATCGTGGTTTTGCCACAGCCGGACTCGCCGACCACGCCCAATGTCTCGCCCTGGCGAACGTCGAAGGTGATCTTGTCGACCGCCCGCACTACACCCTTGCGGGTGAAGTAGTGCAGTTCAAGGTCCCTGACTTCCAGAACCCGTTCCATCGCCATTGCCCTACCTCGTCTTCAGTCTGGGGTTGAGAATAGTATCCATCGCAAATCCGATGAACGCGAACGTCATGCCCATCACGGCGATGGCAAGCCCGGGGGGAACGACCCACCACCAGACGCCCTTGAGTACGGCTCCACTCCCAAACGCGTCGCGGAGGATCTGTCCCCATGTGACGACGGTCGCGTCGCCGAGCCCGATCAAGCTAAGCGAGGACTCGGTGACGATAGCTCCTGGAACGGAAAGCGCCATGGAGGCGAAAGCGAACGGCAGGAGCTGCGGCACCAAGTGCCGGAAGAGGATCCTCCCATGCGATGCGCCGAGGCCGCGAGCCGCTTCGATGTAGGCGTTCTCCTTGATCTGGAGCGCGATCGACCGCACCGTCTTCACCGGACCCGTCCAGAAGAAGACGCACATGACCAGGATCATGATCCAGATACTCGGCTTGAACACCGCGCTCATCACGATCAGGATCGGGAGAAGAGGGATGCTCGTGAAGACCTCGTAGATGCGGTTCATCAGCGCATCAATCCATCCGCCGAAGTACCCCGAAGCTACGCCGTAGATGACGCCGACGGCGACCGAGATGAGGGATGTCAACAGGCCGAGCAGGAGCGCCCATTTGGTCCCCGCCACGACCCCGCTCCAGAGGTCGCGCTTTCCGTCGTCCGTGCCTAGGATCCCCGACACGCCGCCCATCACCAGGACCTGTGAGGTGTCCAGCTTCGCGTCCGGGCCAATCAGCGCAAGCTTGACCTTGACGGTGTACGTCCCCGGGACGTTCACTGGGTTCGTGAACACACCGGGCTGGGCCTTCGCGAACAGCGCTGACATCGGGTCGATCTGCGTTGGGTCCTTCTGCGCGGCAAACGCCGGGTCTTCTGACGGAGCCAATGCAGCGTAGACTCGGCTCGCCAGGGTTTCGACGACCGACAGTCGCACGACCTGCGCTCCTTCGATCGTCGTCGATCCGCGGTAGGACATCTGCTTGCCGTCCGGTCGCACGATCAAGACTTCGTACGACGACCGACCCGTGACTCCCAGCTTGATCATGATGTCGTTCGGCGGATAGCCGGCCTTGTACTGGTAAGGAAACTCCATCTCCTCGATCCGCATCGTACTGCTGCCGCTGCCGGTGATCGTCTCTTTCGACGATGCGGCGTTGATCGTCTGCGTCTCCGTGTACTTCCTCGACGTGAACCAGTTGACCCACAGCGGGCGGGCGTCGCGCGGACTATCGATCCAGTACGTCATGTCGCGCCACCGTTTGTCCGCCTGCGAATACGGAGAGAGCCACGGCGCGAGAAGAACGATGAGGATGAACACCCCGAGGAGCGCAAGGCCGACGAGGCCGGACTTCACGCGGCGGAACTCCGCCCAGAACGTCCGAAGCTGATCGAATCGGGCACCCTTCATGCCTTTCCACCCACCTTTACTCGCGGGTCGAGGAAGCCGTAGATGAGGTCGAGGAAGGCCAAGCACGCGATGAAGAGAACGGTTGTCACCATGAGATCGGCCATCAATACGGGGACATCGTTCTGCTGCACGGCCTGCCAATAGAGGTTCCCAAGGCCCGGCCAACTGAAGATCCCTTCGAAGATGAGCCCGCCTCCAATGCTGACGACGAGCGCAAGGAGCGACATCGTCACGATGGGAGGCGCCGCGGAGCGCAGGGTGTGTCCGAAGAGGATCCGCCGCTCCGACAGACCGCGAGCTCGCGCCGACATGATGAAGTCCTCTTGCAGCGTCGACACGACGAGGTTCCTCGTAATGTAGGCACGGCCCCAGAATCCGAAGAGGACGATGGTGATGACCGGCAGCGCGAGGTGATGCATCAGATCGAGGAAGTTGCCGAGCGCGTCGGCTGGAGGCGGCGACGCGTGCATTGCGCTCGAGGGGAAGATCGGAATCGCGAACGCGAACAGCATGATGAACATCATTCCGAGCCACCACAGCGGCAGCCCGAAGAGAACCATGGTCACGAGGTCGGTCGAACGGTCCATCATCTTCCCCGCTCGCCGCGCTTTCACGAGCCCGAGCCAGACGCCCAAGATGATGTCGAGCACCGCAGCGACTCCGAACAAGAGGAGCGTTCGCGGAATTCGCTCGTAGATGATCGTGTTCACATTGTTCGATCCCGCCAACGACTTCATCTGGGTCGAGGTGCCGAAATTGAACACGAGCGAACTCAGGGTCCGGTACATGATCCGCTGCATCATCGGCTCGTTCAGGTGGTATTGCGCGTAGAGCTGCGCGGTGCGTTGGTCACGTATCGCCTGCAGCTGCTCGGGGTGCATCCCTCGGTTGCTCTTCTGGATCTGAACGATCTCACCTTTCACCTGTTCGTCGATCTGGCCTCGCATCACCTTGTCGGCAACGGTGTTGAACAACGCGGAGAATATGAAGACGCAGACCACCATGATCAGGGCAGCGTAGAGGATTCGCCGCACCACGTACTTCCAATACATCTCTGCGCTCCTTTCTCTTCCCCCGACAGAACCGTACATGAAGGCGGGCGGCGCCTGCACTTTCGTGCACTCGACACCGCCCGCCGCTCTTCGTTATTCCACTACCTCAGTTGCACCCGTGTCCTGCCGATCCTCCTACTGAACGAGGAGCGACGAACCGCTCGCAACCGGAAGACCCGCGCCCGGCGTGGCCACTGCGACGATGGTGTACGCACCCGCCGCAATGCCCTTCGTGGCGCTGCCCGGAATCACTGCCTCGTACTTCCCGGCCTCGACCTGCGTCGCCGTGACGGTGACCTGGGTCGGCCCGACGAAGATGAGCTGAACGCTCGTCTTCGCACTGGTGGCCGGCTCGTAGATGCCGTACGGATACGTCGCCTGGCTGACATCGATCTCGATCGTCGTGTCATGTCCAGCGACTGCGACGAACGGCGGAACGATGTTGTCCACGCGCGCCATGCCGACCGAGAAGAGGTCAAGCCAGCTCTGGCCCGAGAACGGATACTTCGGGTCGCGGTTCGCGGTCAGCGTGATCTGGCTGTTCGCCGCGTCGACCTTCGTGATGATGTATCCACCGAGCGAGTCGTAAGCGTGGCCGTACTTATCGATGAAGTCGATGGCCTTCTGGTAGAAGTTGGCCGCATCGGTAGCCGTCAAGTGCATCGCAGTAAACCCAGCCGCGAGATACGACGGGATGTACTTCTGATCGCGCAGGACGACGAGCTCGGCGCGGATGTCCGCCACGCAGGTCGGAACGAGGACGTCGATTTCCGTGACGCCCTGCGACTGCGTGAAGCTGTAATGAGTCCCCGACGCGCTCGTGCCCGAGGCAACGAGCTTACCGAGGGCCTCGATGACCGTCCACTTCACGCCCTGCTGATGGTTGATGGCTCGCGTCCAGATCGACGGAGCCGCCGCAAGAGCGACGCGGTTGACATCGGGGAAGTTGTAGTCGTAGTAGTCGGTCACCATGT
>CAIMCX010000024.1 GCA_903839615.1 uncultured bacterium | reverse complement strand
TGCCCGAATGTCCGGGGACGGCCCAGGCCGACGACCACCCAGGCTGCCTCTTCCGCCCGGGCAGCAAGCTGACGCCCGGCCAACTCCATCTCGCGGCGAATCCCATCCTCTCCGAGCGTCCAGACGATCGACGGTCCGAAGTGCAGCGCCAGATAGCGTGCGGCAAGGAACGCCGATCCGAGTACCTCCTCCGGAGAAACGACGAACCCGAGCGACCTGAGATGCTGTGCCAGCTCGTCGCGGGCTCGCGTCGAGTTGTTTGTCAGGACGAGCGGCCGGCCGAACACCCGGAGCGCCGCGAGCCCTCCGACAGCGCCCGGAAGAGCGTCTCTGCCGCGCGTCAGCACGCCATCCACATCGATGAGGAACGCCTCATAGCGTCGCAATGCGCTCTCGGCCTCGCGATCGGCGCGAGCCGCGTCATCCTGACTCGTCACAGCAGTCTCTACTCCTCGACCGAAACGACGATGCTGTCGTAGTACGTCTGGCACGCCTCGGTCAGGCTCTCATCACCGAGGACGAGCCACGACGGCCCGCCGCGGCTGGGATCCGCCTCCATTGTGCCTGCCAGCCACA
The DNA here is from genome assembly GCA_903839615.1 of uncultured bacterium. Lineage (GTDB taxonomy): Bacteria > Bipolaricaulota > Bipolaricaulia > UBA7950 > UBA9294 > CAIOGO01. Next base: position 15,517 of record CAIMCX010000024.1, on the reverse strand, counting down.
ATGCTCCGTCGACGGAGAATTCGAATGTCCCGCGCGCGTATGACAGCGTGTACGTGTGCCACTCGTACACGGGAGGAGTGAACACCACCGGGTGAGGCGTCGCCGTCCCGGCAGCTGAGGGTTCGACGATGGCCGACCCTCCGTAGGTGCTCGAGAAGACATAGTACGGCAGGCTCGCAGGCGGAAGGTCCATCGATGCTCTCCCCGGCGCGATGAGGAAGGTGTGCTCCTCTTGTGTCTGAAGAGGCATGGCACGTACGGAAAAGACAAGCTTCTGGCCGACGCGGAGCGGCGGCAGGTCGAGAAGCGTCGCGCGGCGATGGTACGTAGCTCTTGCACTGTTCACGTAGAGGACGTAGCCGGCGCTGCCGTGGATGGACTCGATGGAACTCTCTCCCTGGACAGCCCACGTCGGGTCGAGTGGCCATCGCCCGAGCGCCGCCGTTCCGTCCGAGAAGTCCTCCGTGAACAGGCGCGTGCCGCTGCGAGCGTAGACCGTGACCGCATGCTCGACGTCCGCCGTCCGACCCTGCCCATCTTCGACCGTCAGCTTCACCGAGTAGATCCCCGGCTCCGCGAAGCTCGTCGTGAGGGTTCGCCCATGCTCGATCGCTCCTGCAACCTCCCAGCGGTAGTCGACCAGGCTTCCATCGGAGCGACTCGCGTCCAGATCGACTCGATCTCCCGCATAGACAACCAGGGGACGGATGTCGAACTCCGCCACCGGAGGTCCGACGAAGAGAGCGCAGCCCCCGAGGAACACGACGACAAGAAGGAGAGCCACCGCGCCGTGTCTCATGTTCCCACCTCGATCAACCGCTCCTTCGGGAACGCGGTGATCACGTCGCATCCGGACGCGGTGACGACGACGTCATCCTCGACTCGCACGCCGCCGAACCCAGGGATGTAGATCCCCGGCTCGATCGTCGTCACCATGCCTGCGGCCAGCGTGTCTTTGCTTTGCGTGCTGAGACTCGGACGTTCGTGCACCTCAAGGCCGATCCCATGCCCCAGCCCATGCCCAAACCGATCGCCGTATCCGGCCTCGGCGATGACGGCGCGTGCCACGGCGTCCACCTCGATTCCGGTCTTCCCGGCCGCGACCGCCGCAATCGCGGCCTCATTCGCCTTGAGCACAAGGCTGTAGATCTCGACCGCCTGTTTCGGCGCGCGTCCGACGCACAGCGTGCGCGTGATATCCGAGCGGTACCCGTCCACGCAGGCACCGAAGTCGAACAAGAGGAGGTCGCCCTGATGCAGCGCACGGCCTCCCATCGCGGGGTTGTAGTGGTTGAGCGCCGTGTTCTCACCGCAGGAGACGTTCGTCTCAAACCCAACGCCCTCCGAGCCTGCTCCGCGCATCAGCCATTCCAGGCGCAGGGCGATCTCAGCCTCACCCATGCCCACGCGGAGTTCGGGCACAAGCTCGCGCAGCGCTTCGTCGGCGATCTTCGCCGCGCGACGCAACGCGACGATCTCCTCAGGGGACTTCAGAGCACGGAGGTCGTTCGTTGGGTCAGGAACGTCGACCAGCGCGAACTCGCCGAGCTTCCGCAGCGCGTCGTACCAACTGTACGTGACGCGTCGCGCGGCGAATGCGACGCGATCGAGCCCGCGTGCGCCAATCTCCGCCGCGGCGTCCTTCGCCATCCAGTCGCGGCACTCGTGCACGTGGAGTTCGCCGACCTCTCGCTTCGCCTGCTCGGTATAGCGGGAATCCGTCAGGAGAACCCCGTCGTCGCCGACAAGGAGAAGAGTCCCCTCGCCCGTGAACCCCGTGAGATACCGCAGCGTCGCGCGGTCGGAGTGCTCGTAGTTGTAGGCGATGAACGCCTTCGCGTCGAGGCTCTTCACGAGAGCCTTGCGACGGCTTGCGTAGATGATCTCTGGCTTCGTCACGTTCGTCTCCTCCGGGTCTCTCCGCGCTCGGCGCCCGTGCTCCCGTTGAGACTACACGCGGAAATCCACTTGTCAATGGTAAGACCGGTCGCTATACTCCCCGCCAAATGCCCGACCTGAAGGACATAAGGGACCGAATCCGAGACCTGAACGGCAAGATGGCACACGGCCTCGATGCCGCGATCGACGCCGCCGCGCTGGAGTCGTTCCGCGTCGAGTATCTCGGACGGAAGGGACACCTGTCGCAGCTGTTCAAGCTCCTCGGCGACGTGAGCCCCGAGGAAAAGGGCGAGGCGGGAAGACTCCTCAACGAGCTGCGCGATGGCATCACAGGGGCGTTCGAGAAGCGCGCTGCGGCGCTCTCCGCCTCGTCGCTGCGCGATCGGCTTCTGCGCGAGAGTGTCGACGTGACCCTTCCCGGCGTGAGCCGCCCGGTGGGTCACCTCCATCCGCTGACTCGAGTCCAGCGCGAGATCGAGTCGATCTTTCTGCGCATGGGGTTTGACGTAGCGACCGGGCCCGAGATCGAGACGGAGTACTACAACTTCGAGGCTCTCAACATCCCCGCCGACCATCCGGCGCGCGCAGACTGGGACACGTTCTACATCAGCGACACGACGCTCCTACGTCCGCACACGTCGCCGGTGCAGATCCACGTGATGGAATCGACGTCCCCTCCCGTGCGCATCATCTGTCCCGGACGCTGCTACCGCCGCGATGCACAGGATGCGACGCACTCGCCCGTGTTCCATCAAATCGAACTCCTCTGGGTCGAGGAAGGCCTCTCGCTCGCCAATCTGAAGTACGTCCTCGAGCTGTTCACGCGGGAGTACTTCGGGCCGGGCTACACGATGCGTTTCTCCGGCGACTTCTTCCCGTTCACAGAGCCGTCGGTCCAGGTCCACATCAAGGCCCCGGGAGCAACGCACTGGCTCGAGATCATGGGGGCGGGGATGGTCGATCCGGCAGTGCTCTCCGGCGTTGGATACGACCCGGAGAAGGTCAGCGGCTTCGCCTTCGGCCTCGGCATCGAGCGCATGGCGATGCTGAAGTACGGCATCGATGACATCCGGGCTTTCCTGACGAACGATCTCCGCTTCGTGCGCCAGTTCTAGTTCGCTGCGCCCGCGTCGTCCCGACGGAACGCCAACACGGCGTTCTGCCCGCCGAACCCGAACGAGTTGGACAGCGCAATGTGAATCACGCGCCGCGTGGACACGGGGGTATAGTCGAGATCGCACTGTGGGTCGGGCTTTTCGTAGTTGGCCGTTGCAGGAATCAGTCCATGCTCCATGGCGAGCAGGGTAGCGATCGCTTCGACACCCCCGGCCGCACCGAGCAGATGCCCGATCTGTGATTTCGTCGAGCTGATCTTCACTTTCTCCGCCGCCGGTCCGAGCGCCCGCTTGATGGCCAGGGTCTCGATCCGGTCGTTCGGCTCGGTCGATGTGCCGTGTGCGTTGATGTAGTCTACGTCAGATGGAGTTACCCTCGCTTGAGTCATCGCCTGCTCGATCGCACGCCGCGCACCTTCGCCATCCTCGGCCGGAGACGTGATGTGAAAGGCATCGCCGGTCATGCCGAAGCCGGCCAACTCGGCGTAGATCGTGGCGCCGCGGGCCTGCGCCGCCTCGTAGTCCTCCAGAGTGACGAAGCCCGCACCCTCTCCCATGACGAAGCCATCGCGATCAAGGTCGAACGGACGCGACGCGCGCTCAGGCTCGTCGTTTCGTCGCGACACGGCGCCGATTCGCGCGAATCCAGCGAACGTGATGCGAAGCAACGCCGCCTCCGCGCCACCTGCGACCGCGGCGTCCGCAAGACCCGTCGAGATCAGGTGCCCCGCGAGCGCGATGGCGTGAGCGCTGGATGCGCACGCCGACACCACCCCGAAGTTGACGCCGCGGAAGCCGAACTCGATCGAGATTTCGCCTGCGAGAGCATTCGGCATCAGACTCGTCACGAAGAACGGACTCACGCGACGCGGGCCGCGCTCAAGCATTTCGTGGAAGTTCAGGGCGAACGTCTCCATCCCCCCGATGCCCGTCCCGGTGATCACGGCGACCCGATCTGGATCCAGTCCAGCCTTCGAGAGGCCTGCATCCGCAAGGGCCAGCGACGATGCGCCGAGCGCGAACTGCGCCGAGCGATCGATTCGCCGCGCATGCTTCGGATCCATGAATGCGAGGGGGGCGAAGTCCCGCACCGGCGCTCCGATCTTGACGTCGATGCCTTCGAGATCCACACGGTCGTCGACGCGGCAGACGCCGCTGCGGCCGCTGCGCAGCCCTTCCCAGAAGGCTTCCTTGCCAATCCCGATCGGCGTAATCGGGCCGAGTCCGGTGATCGCAACGCGTCTAGTCATGCCGCCCCGCCACCTTCTCGAACAGCGCAAGACGAGCCCGCAACTCGGCGGCCTCTTCCCGAGAGTGGGACGGGGCTTCGAGCAGCCTGCGAAGCTCGTCGATGTCGATTTCGGCGCGCGGCACGATGTCCTGCCCGAGGATCACGATCCGCGTTCCGTCCGTCGACAGCGTCCCGCCGAAGCAGACGAACTCCTGTTCTTCTGTCGCAGTACGGATCCGGATCGGCCCCGGAGACAACTCGGCCAGGAGCGGGGCGTGGTGTGCAAGGACAGCAAACTCGCCCCTCGAGCTGCGCGCCGTGACCGAGATGACTTCTCCCTGATAGAACGTCCGGTCCGGTGATCGGAGTTCGCAGTAGACCATAGATTCCCTTCCCTACTTGGCCTTGGAGTCGTCGAGACCGGCCAGAATGTCCGCGGTTCGGCTCGCTCCAATGCGCGTTGCGCCTGCCGCAATCATCGCGAGAGCCGTCGCCGTGTCCCGGATCCCGCCCGCTGCTTTGACGCCAATGCCCGGTCCGACCGCCCGTCGCAGCAGCGCCACGTCGGCCGCCGTCGCGCCGGCCGACCCGAATCCGGTAGAGGTCTTCACGAAGTCGGCCCCGGCCGCCACGGCTTCGCGTGCCGCGAGCGTCTTCTCCTCGTCCGTCAAGAGGCACGTTTCCAGGATCACCTTCACCGCGACGGGGCGACCAGCCCGCCGCGCCACGGCGCAGACCGCAGCGATATCCGCCCGCAGTCCGGCCAGGTCTCGCTCCTTGAGCGCGCCCACCGGAATCACCATGTCTAGTTCATCGGCACCTTCGGAGATCGCCTGCTCGGCCTCGAACGCTTTGACCGTGGATGCCGTCATCCCATGCGGAAATCCTATGACGACGCACAAGTGGACACTGCTCCCAGCCAGCTTCTCGCGCGCCGTCCGGGCGTAGCGGAGATCCACGCAGGCCGCAGCAACGCCCAGCTGGATTGCCTCGGCGCAAAGCTTCTCCACCCCCGCGCGGGTCGCCGTAGGTCCAAGCAACGTGTGGTCGATGGTTGCCGCGAGCTCCGATCTCTTCATGACACGCTCCTCACGCGAGCCTCGCCCTCCCCAAGAACCCGAGATCGATCCCTTCTCACGAAGAGCTGGAAGCTGCGCCCGCCTTCGTGGACGAGTCCGCCCAGAAGATACCCGGTCGAGAGCAGCCGTTCGAACAGCTCGCGCGTTCCAAGCCGCCACTTGCGCGCCTCCGCCGGGTCGTCATCGCGGAGGCGATCCAGGTCCACTGGGACCTCGGCGAGGACGTTCGCCGCGTCGGTCTCCGACCTCACTTCGACCAGCACTCTGTGGCCGGCGGACCCGACGCTCGTTCGCGTCGCAGCGGCCATCTCGTGAAGCCCTGCGTGCAGCTGCATCGCGGATACCCCCTGCTCGAGCAGAGCCAACGCCCGAGGAGACCGAAGCCACCACTCCACGTGAACCCGGTCGGTTGCCAGTCCTCGATGCAGCCGGTCCGGCAGCTCGCCAAACAGGTTCCGCTCGTACCTGGTTCCAATCGCCCCGAGCCTGTTCCAGAGAAGGTGGCACTCCACACTGCGAAGTGGGTCAACCCAAGTTCGAATGACCTCGATGTCCTGAGCCAGGGCGCTGCGCCGTTCCGCCTGCCGCAGTGCAAGTCCCAGACCTCGGTTCCGCGCTTCCGGCGACACGCCGAACACCACGGAGAACAGAGCCGGAAACCCCTCCCACGTTGTGGCCAGATCGACAAGGACGCCGACGAGCTCGCGCGACAATCCGCCTTCTCGGATCCCGAGGACGACACCGCCGCTCTCCGCTACAGCTCGCAGCGTGGGGACCCCCAGGATGGACGCTCCGGCCTGCTCGCCGAGCAAGCGGCGCTGCAAGTGCTCGCAGGCGAGGAAGTCATCCAGACTCTCTAGAAGCTCAACGCCTGTAGTCATCGGCTCGCTCGACGTGCCGAACACGCTTGTCAGCGTACAGCCTGCGATCTGCCTCTTCCAGGATCGCTTCGAGCGACCACTTCTCACGCGGCTTCCGCGTGTAGATCCCGATGCTTAGGCCCATCGGTATCTCGCCGACGCCCGTGCGATGAGGCAGCTGCTCCATGTGCTCCCGAAGCCTCGCTGCCACCGCACCGGCCTCGTCTTCCTCCGTCTCCGGCATGAAGATGAGGAACTCGTCGCCGCCGTAGCGGATCACGCGGTCGGACGTCCTCACCTGATCGAGCAGAAGGCGTGAGACCTCCTGCAGGACCTCGTCGCCCATGAGGTGCCCGAATCGGTTGTTCACGGCGCGGAAGTTGTCCACGTCAACCATCATCATGGTGAACGGGCGCGCGTATCGGTCGCTTCGCGACAGCTCCGGAGCAATGATCGAGTTGAAGTAGTGGCGATTGAAGAGGCCCGTCAGTGAATCGCGAATCGTTTGCTCGCGCAGCGATTCCTGGGCATCCAAGTTCGCCAGCGCCGTGGCGAGATGGTTCGCAATCACCTCAAGCAACACGCGATCCTCGTCATCGAAGAAGCTCGCCTGCGGGCTCTCCACATTCAGCACGCCGACCAGTCTGCCGGCAAACAAGAGCGGCACAGCGACTTCCGAGCGCATCCCGGGCAGCGCCTCGAAGTAGCGCGGATCGGTGGTCACGTCGGCTACCAGGGCGAAGCGCCGGTTCCTCGCAACCCAGGACACGACGCCCTTGTCTTGCGGCAGGATCCACCCCTCGGTCAGTCCCCGCTCCGAGTAGGGTCCCCGCAACCCCGCGATCGACAGATTTCCGTCCCTGTCGTGCAGGAAGACCGAGGCAAGCGGGTAGCTGAATTGCTCGCCAAGGAAGTCGAGCGCGCTCGCGACGATCTGTGGAATCGTCGTCGACTCCGAAATGCGCTGTCCGAACGCATAGATGCGAGACAGCGCCTCGCGGCGGCCGAGTGCTGCCAGGGCGACGGAGAGCTGGCTCGCAGCCGAAGACAGCGTCACGAGATCCTGCTCCCCAAACGCAGCCAAGCGCTCCGATTCCACATCGAGGACACCCAGCACTCCCTTGCGTCCGAGAACAGGAACGCTTGCCATCGACCGAATCGACGCACGCGATCCGCGATACCGCGCATCCAACCGCACGTCGTCGACAACCACCGGCTCCATGTAGCGCACGGCCCACCGAGTGATGCCCTCGCCCTCAATCGGTCCGCGCGTCCCGCGCGCAGGCAGCTCGTCATGGCGGAACGACCGTCCCGCCGCGGATCCCCCCAGAACCAGAGAATCGCCGTCTCGCAGCCAAATCGATGCGAAGTCGTGCCCCATGTCATCGCAGACGCGACGAGCCGCGGTTTCGCAGAGCTCCGGAATGGACTGTATCTGCGCAATCTGCTCGCCAAAGCGCGCCAACGCGTGAAGACGCTCGTTCTGTGTGCGAAGTTGGCTCATTTTGATAACCCGCTCGATGGCAAGGGCCGCAAACGAAGCCAAGTGAGCAATCGGCTCGATCGCCGTGAGGGTCGGCACGCTCCGGTCCACCGGATCGTCAACCGAGATGCATCCAACGATTCCCGCCGTGCCGCGGAGCGGAATGAACAGGAAGTCGTCGACGTGCCATCCTTCCATTTCCACCCTTCCGGAGATCCCGAACTGCTTCTCCCACGGGACTCGGTCATGTGGAATGTAGTAGGCCGGCCCGAGCCGGAACTCCTCCGAGAACGCTTGCCTCCGCGCCGCCGGCGACAGAGGCGGCTGCTCGAACAGCGCCGTGCGGTCCTCCGGGAGCAATCCTGAGCAGAGCGTCGTCACGACGTCGCCATCGATCGGCTCAGGCACCGACAGGTCGTACAGCGTGAGAACGGCCCGCCGGAATCCGCTGTACTCCGTGATGGTGTCCAGCACGAGTTGGAGGATACGGTCGATGTCCTGCTCGCCGAGGATCACCTCACCGAGCTCGAGCACGATGCGGTGGAGACGTGCCAGTCGTGCCTCCGCCGTGACATCCCGCGCTGTCCCCTCTACGAACGTCCCGCCTGCTGCTTCCACACGGCGCGCGCTGACCTCGATCTCGCGTTCCTCGCCGTCCTTTGCCACGAGCCGATACGTGTTCGGCTTCTCTCCTACAACCCCGCGGCTCCGATCGGCCAGCGCGTCGAGCAGTCTGCGCTCATCGGACTCTGCAACGATGTCCTGGATTCGCATGGTCAGGAGTTCTGCTCTCGTGTACTTCGAGGCCGTGACGAGATAATCGTTGACGTATATGATGCGATCGCCTTCCACCTCGAACACGCCCACGGGCGCCTGATCCAGAAGGCGTCGCACCCGCTCCGCCTCCAGGCTCCCACTTCGTCGACAACGCACCCGATCGACGGCAGCTTCAACCGCGGAGATCACACCCTCGTCGCTCTCCGGCATCGGCATACACCATGCCGAATCGGCGACGAGTCCTTCCCCACGGTGTGTTGCCGCGGCTCCTTCGACGAGTTCGAGCACGTCCTCCGTGCCGACCCGGAGGCTTGCCATGTCCGTCGCCGACTGCCCCCCTCCGGTGAGACACACGCACAGGTCGTACGCCTCGCCACCGCCCGGCGCGGCGACTCGGAATCCGGCCTTCTCGAGGAGACGGACCACTTTCTGCACCCGCGCGGGGTCTCTTCCAACGACCAAGACGGCGCCCGTTCTCTTGGCCACGTCTACGCTGCCCCCGTCAACTCGCGGATCTGCGCGTCGCTCTTTGTCCATCCCGGGCGGACGACGACCGTGAGCTCGAGAAAGACATGTCGTCCAAGAAAACGCTCGATGTCTCGTCTCGCGCGCTCGCCGATGGCTCGGACGCGACTCGCACGTCGCCCAATCACGATACCCTTCTGCGAGTCTCGATCCACGATGATCTCCGCCTGGATCTCCACCAGACCGTCATCCCGCTGCCGCAGCCACTTGACCCTCACCGCCCCCGAGTACGGCACCTCCTCGTGCGTCAGCTCCATCACCTTCTCTCGAATGATCTCTTCGATCTGGAACTCCTCCCCCCGGTCACATCGCGTTTCCGCGGGGTAGAGCGGCGGTGACTCTGGCAAGTGAGACGCAATCGTCGCCAGCGCTTCATCCAGTCCGCGCCCTGTCCGCGCCGAAACCGGCACGATCTCCGTGACCTCGTCCAGCGCGGCGTACGCCAGGAGAGTCTCCTCGAGGTCGCCGGGCCGCGCCCGATCAATCTTGTTCACGAGGACGATGATCGGCCGTCCCGTTCGTGCGAGTCGATGGAGTGCGTCTCGGTCGTTGTCGGTGACCGTTCGCTGCGGCTCGACCATGTACAGAATCACATCGAGATCCCGCACGCTGCGCAATGCCTCGCGCATGAGATGGCGTCCCAGTCGATTCCGCGGCTGGTGGAGGCCAGGAGTGTCCACAAAGACGATCTGCTCGGAGGAAGTCGTGCGAATGCACCGGATGCAATTACGGGTGGATTGTGGCTTTGCGGACGTGATGAGCAGCTTCTCCCCCATCACAGCATTGAGGAGAGTCGACTTTCCGACGTTCGTTCGACCAAGCACACCGACGAAGCCACAGTGGAAGCCGGTACCTTCATTCCCCATGAACCAACCTCAAATGACGGATCCTGCGGCCGATCTCATCGACTCTCCGTGCGTCAAACAGGTCAAGTATACGCGAACAGGACTGCATGGCAAAGCGCCTGCGCTCCGCCTATACTGACGCCCGGGCTCATGATCACACTCGTCAAGAATATCCGCCAATTGGTGACACCACGCGGCGTCGAGCCCTCCTCTGCAGTCCAGAGCGCCGAACTGCTGGTCAGGGAGGGCGTTTCCCTCGTCGTACGCGACGACCGCATCTTCTCCGTCGATTCCACTGTCGCAGTCCACGCGGACCGCGTCGTCGACGCCGGGGGAGGCATCGTGGCGCCGGGTCTGGTGGACCCCTGTGTCTCTTTGCGCGTCTATGACAACGGCGCGTCCTCGGAGTCGACTGGGCCAAGTCGCCTGCGCGTTGCGATGGAGTGCCTTCTCCGGCATGGCACGACGAGCGCCGAAGTTCGGGCTGTGCCTGCAGGCGACAGCGCCAATGTGGAAGATGCGCTTGCAGAACTCCAGCAGCTGACGCGCCGCGTTTCGTTGCGGCTGTCGACTGCATTCCTCGGAGCGCCACGACCGGCCGCCAAAGACGATCGCGCCGACCGCATTTCCTCCGTCATCGGAGAGACGATCCCTTCCGTCAGCCGCCGGCGTCTCGCGTCAGCGTGCGTTGCCCTGTGCGGCGATGGGGGCTACAGCCGGAAGGAAGCGCGCGCGGTCCTGCGTGCGGCGCGGGGGGCAGGGTTCGAGCTCCGAGTTCAGGCCTGCGGTGCCGACACCGAAGCCGCCCTCGTGGCCGCCGAGCTCGGCGCAGGTGCCATCGATCACCTCGGCGGAGCGTCTCTCGGGGTGCGCCCGATGGCTCTGCTCAAGAAGGCAGGCACGATCCCCGTTCTTCTTCCGACCCTTCCCTTGACGGATGGCGGACGTGCAGCCAGTGCCCGCCCGTTCATCGATGCCGGATTGGCCGTCGCACTCGGCTCCGCGGCCGACCTCGCGACGGGAGGCGTCTTCTCCCTCTGGACCGCCGTCGCTCTCGCTGTGCGTAGCCTTGATCTTTCCATCGACGAGGCCCTGGTCGCCGCAACTCTGAACTCGGCATCCGCCATGGGCATTGCGGCCTCGGCTGGAACGCTCGAACCGGGGAAGTCGGCCGACTTCGCCATCCTTGAGATCGAGGACTATCGCCGCATCCCGGGCTTCGTTGTCGGTCTTCCCATCCGCGCGGTCTTCGTCGCCGGGAAGGAGGTCAGCCACGAATGATTACCCGCGTGGCGGCCTTCGCAAAGCTCAACCTGTCGCTCGCAGTGCGTTTCCGACGCCAAGACGGATTCCATGAGATCGAGTCTCTCGTGCAGACGATCGACCTCGCCGACTCGATCGAGATCGATGTCGCTCCGGGCGATTCGATCAGAGTGGAGAACTCCCTTCGCGACATCCAAGGGCCGGACCTCGCCCTGCGAGCAGCAAGCGCTCTTCTCGGGGCCAAGCCGGCTCGACGTCAGCTGTCTATCCGCGTCGCTAAGGCCATTCCCGCCGGAGCCGGCCTCGGCGGAGGCTCCTCCGACGCCGCAGCGGTGCTCGCGGCGCTCGATCGCCTCATCCCGCCTCCGCTCGCGCTCGGCAGGCTGCATGAGATCGCTGCCCAGATTGGATCGGATGTCCCTCTTTTCCTCCTCGGCGGTCGCGTGCACGTCGGAGGTCGCGGCGAGAGGGTCGCCCGGGTAGCGGGCGCGCCGTCCGAGCATTACGTGGTTGTCGTGCCCCCCGTCCACTGCCCGACCGCCGAAATCTACGCCGCGTGGACCGCGCCCGCCGAGCCGACTTCAACCGGTCTCGCGCTCGGACGGAACGACCTGCTCGCCGCTGCGTTTTCCGTCCGTCCGGCTCTCCAGCGCTATCATGACGCCGTCACGCGTAGCGACGCGTCGTACGCGGGGATGAGCGGTAGCGGATCGTCCTTCTACGCGGCGTTCGACGATGCGGCAAGCGCGCTGCGCTGTGCCGAGAGCCTGCGTCGCGCACTGCCGGACTGCGCCGTGTACGCTTGTAGGCCGACAGGTGTCGGGAGCATGGGGGTCCGACGTGGAGGGCTGATGAGAATCGCGATCGACGGTCCGGCAGCCTCAGGGAAGACATCGGTCGGTCGCGCGCTTGCGCGGGAGCTCGGGTGTCGATTCGTCGAGACGGGGAACATGTACCGAGCCGCCGCGCTCGGCTTGTCACACGGCCTCGCGCTCGACGCCATCTCGATCGACGTCACCGACAACGGCCGGCTTCTCCTGAACGGCGTCGACGTCACGGACAGCCTGCACACGCCCGAGCTCGACCGGTTGTCCTCCGAAGTGGGGACGCGGCCGGACGTTCGCGCCAAGCTCGTCGCGCTACAGCGCCGAATCGCCGAGAAGACCGACGTCGTCATGGAAGGCCGCGACATCGGCACCGTGGTCCTGCCGGACGCCGACGTCAAGCTCTTCCTTCGTGCGAGCCCGGAGGTTCGAGCCCGCCGCCGGTCGAGCGAGCGCGGCGACAAGGATCCTCGCACGACGCTGAACGAACTCCGGCTCCGCGATGACCGCGACTCGACGCGCGCCATCGCGCCCGTGAACCCCGCTTCGGATGCCACTATAATCGACACCGATCAAAAGACCCTACCCGAGGTCATTTCCGTCGCATCTGACCTGGTCAAGGAGCATCTAAGACACCGTTGGCCCGACGCCTGAGAACTGCACTCAAGAACGGCTTGTACAGTGCTTATGTTGTTGTCGTTCGTGTTGTCCTTGTAGTCCTCTTCCGGCTTCGTGTCACCGGGCGTTCGAATATCTCTCGCGACGAGTCGTACGTGGCAGTCGCACGGCATCGCAGCTACTGGGACATCGTGATCGTCGCAGTCGCTCTCGGTGCGACGAACCAGATCCACTTCATCGCTCGCAAGGGACTCATGAAGTCGTTTCCCCCTGTGCAGCCGCTGATTCGGACCTACGCCACGATCATCGATCGCGAGAACTTCGGCGTGCGAGACTTCCGGCGCACGCTCGACGCAGTCAATCAGCACCGCATCGTCTTCATCTTCCCTGAAGGAACGACGCGCCGCCAAGTTGACGCAAAGGGCGGCGCGGTGTACTTTGCATCGGCAGCCGGTAAGAGAATCCTTCCGATCAACATTCAACCGGTCGGACCGTACCCGCCGAAGTACCCGTTTCGGTTTCCGCGGGTCACCGTCTCGATCGGCGCGCCGATCTCTCTTTCGGAGCTAGAGAGCTCCCAAGAGGCATCGAGATCGGAGAAGCTGCGCTCCATGAGCGAGCGTCTCATGGAGAAGGTAGATCAAGCGTAGGCTCGCTCCGCGAGCCAGCGGCTCGCGCGGCGAGCCGCGGAGATGGGCCGTCAGACGGAAGTCTGAACGGGAAGCGCAGGTCGGATCTGGCAGTGGAGAATGGAACAGAAAATCAAGATGGAGGACGCTTTCTCAGAAAGCGATGTGAAGACGTACAGTCGCGGAGACACGATCTCCGGGACCGTCGTCCAGATTGGTGACAACGAGATCCTCGTCGACATCGGTTACAAGTCGGAGGGGATTCTGCCGGTGTCGGAACTCTCCCCCTTCCGCATCGGAGGCAAGATCGATGAGGGCGAGCAGATCGAAGTGCTCGTGACCTACATCGACGAAGAGAAAGGGACGGTCTACGCCTCCGAGAAGCAGGCAGAATACGAGAAGCGCATCGACGGTCTCGAGGCGGCATACCAGGATGGGACCGTCGTCGAAGGCGAGATCACGGGCGAGGTCAAAGGCGCAGGGTATCACGTCAACCTTGACGGGATCCGGGCTTTCCTGCCGGGTTCGCACCTCGGCAGCGACCTGCCGAGCGGCATCGAGGAGCTCCGCGGGAAGAGGATCCCTTTCCGAATCCTCGAACTGTCGCGCCGTGACAAGAACCTCGTTGTCTCGCACAAGGAGTACATCAAGGAGCGCGAACGCTCGAAGCGTAAGGCGCTGTTCGACTCGCTGCAGCCCGAACAGGAGATCGAGGGCACGGTCCGCAGCGTCGTCGATTTCGGCCTTTTCGTCGACATCGGCGGCTTCGAGGGCTTGGTCCACCGGTCGGAGATCGCGTGGAAGGACCTTCCGGTCCCGCCATCCGAGTACAAGGTCGGAACCCACGTCAAGGTGAAGGTCATCGACTTCGATCGCGAGAAGGGCAAGGTCTCCCTCTCGATCAAGCGTCTGCGGCCGAACCCCTGGGCCGGCATTTCGGAGCGCTACCCCACAGGCAAGCAGGTGGAGGGCAAGGTCGTCAGCGTGACCGACTTCGGCGCGTTCGTGGAGCTTGAACCGGACGTCGAGGGCCTAGTCCACATCTCCGAGTTGTCATGGGGGCACCCGGAGAACCCGAAGGACATCGTGAAGGAAGGCGACACGGTTCCGGTCATCATCCTGAGCTGCGACGAGGAAGCGCGGCGCATCAGTCTGTCGTTGCGCCGGACACAGCGCGATCCGTGGGAGAACGTCGAGACGAAGTACGCCCGCGGCCAGGTCGCTGCGGGAACTGTCACCAAGATCACCGACTTCGGCGCGTTCGTCAAGCTCGAAGAGGGCGTCGAGGGCTTGGTGCACGTCTCAGAGATCGACTGGGGCCACGTCAACCATCCGCGCGACGTCCTCAAAGAGGGCGATCCCGTCCAGGTGAAGATCCTCAGCGCGGACCCGCGCGAGCGCCGCATCTCGCTCTCGATCCGCGAGCTGAAGGACAACCCGTGGCGACGATTCGTCGACAAGTTCTCGATCGACGACGTCGTCGAGGGCGAGATCACAGAGATCAAGGAGTTCGGCGCCTTCATGAAGATCACCGACGAGGTCGACGGACTCATCCACGTCTCGGAGATCTCGAACGAGCGGATCGCCACCCCCGCCGACGTTCTCGCTGTGGGACAGAAGATCCAGGCGAAGATCATCGGCATCAACGAGGAGAAGCATCAGGTTCGCCTCAGCATGCGCAACCTGTTTGGCCCACCCGAGGTTCCCGTCGCCCCCAGTGAGGACGAAGACCGGGATCGCGCCGGGCGCGGCAAACGGCGGCGCGCGGTCGCCGGGAGCAAGGAGAAGCCTGCAAGAGCGAGGGAGAAGGTCGACCGACGCTTCCTCGACGAAGGCGGCCACGAGTCGCTCAGTATGCGCGATCTCTTGGGAAAGACCGGGTTTGCCGACGAGAGTCGGGAATAAGGCGAGACGAGGTTGCAAGGAGGCATGTAAGAGATGAACAAGGGCGAATTCATCGATCGGCTGGCGGAGAAGTCGAGTCTCACGAAAAAAGAGGCACGCAGGCTCTTGGACAACGTGCTCGACCTCGTTCAGGACGCTCTCCTGACCGGGGACGAAGTGAAACTCGTGGGGTTCGGGAAGTTCGCGGTGCGAGCGCGCAAGGCGTCGAGCCGCATCAATCCGCAGACCAAGCGGCCGATTCAGGTGGAGGCGAAGGTCGTCCCGCTGTTCAAGCCGGGGAAGGAGCTCAAGCGCCGGATCGAGAAGTCGCTCAAGGCGGCACCGAAGGGCGTGACGAGGAAGTAAGTTCCCCGATTCTGTAGAAGGTCTGATGAGGTGCGTCGGGCTCTGCCCGGCGCACCTCTTTGTTTCATCCCTCTGTAGCGTCGGAGCTTGTCTCCGACGTTCCCTGGCTCGACACGACG
>CAIMCX010000023.1 GCA_903839615.1 uncultured bacterium | reverse complement strand
CCGCCTCATACACCCTGGACGAGCTGGCGTCCCTCCCCCACGCGCAGAAGGTCGTGGAACTCATCTGCGTTGAGGGTTGGCGCGTGAAGGCGTTGTGGGAGGGGATTTCGATCGCGCAGTTCCTCGCTCGCGTGCAGCCCCTCTCGTCGGCGAACACGGTGATCTTCCACGCTGCCGACGGTTACACGACGTCACTGCCGCTTGCGACCGTCGTCGACCGCGACCTGATCGTGGCCGACAAGATCAACGGGATCACGCTTCCCCCCGACCGCGGGTTTCCCCTCCAGCTCGTGGCGGAAGACAAGCTCGGCTACAAGTGGGCGAAGTGGATCGTGCGCATCGAGCTCTCGAGCGACTCGTCGTACCTCGGCACATGGGAAACGCAAGGCTATTCGAACGATGCTGAGGTCGGCGGACCGAGACAGGACGAAGGCAATAGACCCACTTCGGCTCCGGCGGGCACTCGATGAGAGGGTCGCGGACAGTCTCTCGCGAGGAGGGTCGTCGGAAACTGGAACGTCGACCCCGTCCTATCCGGCATGCGCTCGCGCCCCGTAGCCAATCTAGAAGCTAGACCTCTCGCCGCGGAGCAGCGCGTAGGACAACGTGCGACGTATACTCGCTCCGTGCGACGATTCGAACGACAGATCACAAGCGAGGCGGAGCTGCGCGCCATTCTGACGCGCGAGCGCGTCGTTCGCGTTGCTTTTGCCGTCGGAGATGAGCCCTATATTGTTCCGCTGTCCTACGGGTACGATCCGACCCTTCACACGATCTTCCTGCACACAGCGGCGGCAGGCCGGAAGATCGAATTCATCGACAGGAACCCACGAGTTTGCTTTGAGATTGAAGGTAGCTCGATCGTACTCCGAGGGGAG
The DNA here is from genome assembly GCA_903839615.1 of uncultured bacterium. GTDB lineage: Bacteria > Bipolaricaulota > Bipolaricaulia > UBA7950 > UBA9294 > CAIOGO01. Next base: position 8,728 of record CAIMCX010000023.1, on the reverse strand, counting down.
AAGGCATGTGCTTGGGGACTCGAATACGAGAGTTTGATCGGCTACGGCGCCCTGTCGGAAGTCCTCGGAACCGAAGAGAAGCTGCACGCGCTCGAGTGCCTCATGCATCAGCACTCCGACGGGACCGAACCCTGGCAATTCGACGCGCGAGAAGTGACTCTCGCGCGCATCTGGCGTCTGGAGATCGAGTCGGTGACAGGGAAACGGGCAATCTCGCAACGACAAACGGCGTCTTGAGCCGGCCGCTTTTCCCCAGCTTCTCCCACAACGGGCCGTGTCGCATCCGCGCGTTCGATGCCGATCCAGAAACGACCTGGAATCCTGCGATTGGCCGACCTAGGTAGCCCCACCTGGCGGAGTGTTCTTGGCGCGGGAGCGCTCTGCGAGGCGGCGATTCGCTAGGACTCGATAGACGACCGCTCCCGCGAGGCCGGCAAGCGACAGGGCCATCAACCACGGGGGAAAGCAGAAGAAAGGAACGGGCTCACGCCACACGCCGAGAGTCCACCAGCCATGCGCCGGCACGGCCTCATCCTCGGACGTGCCACCGCTACGCACGCGGATGCCTTTTCCGGTTTCCACGAGCCGCGCGGGAGAGAATCCGATTCCATCCGAGGTCTCGACAATGACCGTGCCACTGAGAGCGATGACGGAGTCCGTCTCCTCGCGAGCCGCGACGAAATCCGCGTCGACTCCCACAATTCGCGCGTCGGGTTGCAGCATGTACCACGCGGCAGGCCGCGTCGCCGGGTCGAGGACGACCTCGAAATCCCCCGCGTTGGCTGCAGCGTCCTGAGCGTGGAACCGAGCTCGCCCGGACACAACCTCGATACGAGTCAGGCTCGGCATACCAGTGCGGACGATGACCTCCGTCTTCGCGTCGAGACTGATCGTGCCCCATGCGCTCCCCGCATGCGTGATCGCAATGGATGCGTATCCTTTGTCGCCGGTGCGGATCGACATGCTGCTGGACAGCGTGGAAGGGTACTGAGCGACGGGAATCCAGGGCGTCACTTGCGGGTTGATGCTCGTGCTCACCTGTTGACCGCGGCGTAGCTCGATCCTGAGGGCATCCGGATCGGCGTGCGGAACCTCTCCGATGAGAAGGCCGTAGATTTGCGACCAGACATCGGGCGATTCGGTCAGCGCGGTTCCGCCAACTAGCCCGGGAGCGTGGACCACCCCGTCGAAGCGAAGGTCGGGAACGCCGTCCAAGTGCGCCGATGCCGCACTGACGATACCGTCGTCCTGCACGGTGGAAGAACCCTGCCGCACGGCGGAAAGCGTGGAGGTTCTGCGACCGACGATGTTGACGTATTCCGTCTTCCGGTCCGCCGGATCGGCGTGCTGCAAGCCAAGGAGGAAGGTCGATCCCTCGGCGACTTCAGCCGCGGCCATCGCGTGGCCTTCGAGCCACTTTGTCGCGGCTCCACCCACCTCCTGGTCGAGCCAGGCAACTCCGTGATTGGGGCTTCCCACAAGGATGAGTTTGTGCACATCTCTGCGAGGATTCGTGCCTTCCAGGAGACTCCGGACGACGAGGCCGGCGACGCTGTGGGCGACCACGTCAACGGCTCCAATGCGGATTCCAGTTGTCTCATACGCCGCGCGGGCAGCTGAGAGGCTGGCTGCCAGAGACTTCGCCCACTCCTCGAGCGACGCGTTCCCGGACGTCCACGTCGCTCCCTCTCCCACAACGAGGCAGTCCAGGCGGCGAGCCTTTGCGTAGTCGGCAAACCGCGCCCACGACGCCGTACCACCGAAGTACGACTGTACGAGGACTACAGGGGGGCGGCAGACCTTGATCGAGAGCCCTGTAGTCCGCGAGACTCCGTCGAGGTCCTGGAATTTCACGGTGATGGGTACGGTCGCCGCGGGGACCTGGCGCATGGCGTCGCTGCTTCCCACGACGACGGTGTCTGTCAACAACTCATCCGGAAGGACATCGGGTGGAACATAGACGAGCGTTCCATTGCCGTCCTTGTCGAGGACGAGCGGGGATGCGTTGCTGGAGGGCCGCGAGAATTCCCCGAGTGCCGGCGCGACTATGGTGACGCTGTCTGTGCGAATGCCGTGGCTCGTCACGGTTACGCTCAGCTGCGACGTGCCGTCTGCCGCGACCCCGACGACCTGTGCGGCTCCTGTTGCCGCAATGGACAGGGTGAGATAGGCCCGCTGCAGGACGAGGTCCACGTGCCGGACGGTCAGCGTTGTTCCCGTCCCGAACAGTGAGATGTGGTACGTGCCATCGGTGGCGGTGTGCGTTGTGATGTCGCCTCCGCTCAGGCTGACCTCGGCGTTTCCGACAGGCTGTCCCTGGTCGTCAAGAGCCGTTCCCGTCACCACGAGGAGCGACACGGCGTCGCTCGATACGTCCAGAGATGACGTTGCACTGAGGTGTTGGTCGGCCTTGGCCGCAATCGAGAGCCGAACGGCCGGCGCGCCGGTTGCCACGGGGGCCGACCGCGTCAGAAGCGTCGCCAGAGATCTCAGCTCCTGGCAATACGCCGTCTTGTACGCACTACAGTAATCCAGAATCTGCGTCTTCAACACCGTCGCTTGACCGTGGTACTGCTTCTGGAGAGACGCGTAGCTATCCGAAGCGAGGGACGCTGTGGTCGACTTCGCTCGTAGAGACAGGACGACGGCAAACTTCACGTCGCCGTCGCTGCTCCGCATCAACGTCGCTGGGGCTGTGGTATCGAGAGAGGAAACGTTCCACCCGGCTGGCGACACGACGACGAAGTACACGACGGCGTAGCCGTAGCCGGCGTCGACCTCTTTCTCAAGGTAGTAGTAGTTGTTGCCGCAGAGGTAGCGGAAGGAGTATCCGTTCTCGCACCCCCATCGCGCGATTCCGTAGAGAGGGCCAAGCGTGTACACATCCGGCGACTTGCAGACGGCGTCGGCCTCACTCTTCAACGCGGCAGCAAGCGCGCCTGCGTCGGGTGCGGCGGCGCTGATAGGTTGGCTCTCCAAGAACCCGCGCGCCGCCTCTTGCGGCGTGAGCGCCTGAGTGCACGGAACCGGGTCTGCCGAGCTGTCGGGAGCGTCGCAGGGAGCCGACTGCACGACGAAAGGCAAAGCAACGAGCGCAACGAGTACCCCGCACGCCAGCTTCGCCCGTATTCCTCTCACGCGACGCACCTCCTACCGGCTATTCTACTGCACGCGCTTCCGCGCCGGCTCGCCTCGGCCAAGAGCCGGGCGAGCCATGCATTCTCCTGCCGGGGGCGAACTCCTGCTTGTCCCTCGGGATTGTGTCCACTTTCCGATGCTGTTCGGGTACACTTGACCCTGTGAGTGAGCTGTCCCAACGACTTGACAGCGCTCGCGCGAAGGATAGTCTGATAGATAGTGCGCCCGTACTCAGACTCACGGGCTGGTACCCTGTGGGGGATGCCTCGACTCCAGGGGTGGACGAAAGGTGAGGCAAGGAGACGAGAGAGCTATGAAGCGCCGAGTACTGATTGTTTCTGCCATCTGCGTGCTGCTGAGCGTTGGACTCGTTCTGGGCCTTGGAGCCTGCAGCAAGAAGACGACGCCGACGACCACGAAGACGACGACGACGCCGGCAACGACGACGACGACGACGAAGCCGGCCACCACGACGACCACCACCACGACGCCGACCGTGACCACGCCGACGACGACCACGACGCCGGGGACGACGACCACGACGACGAAGCCGGGGACGACGACCACCACCACGACGGCGCCAGGGACCTCGACGACGACACCAGGGACCTCGACGACGACCACAACGCCGGCGACGACCCAGACGTCGTCGACGGTGGTGCCGACCACCCCGGCGCCCAAGACCGTTCCGTAGACAGGGGCCTGACGTCTGAAGGGCCGTGGGGTTCTCCCGCAAGGGGCCTCAGATTGAGAGCCAGGTGCCCGTCGGGACAGCCTGGGGACTCGATTGTACGAGGGCGGAACTTAGACCTGCGTCTGAGTTCCGCCCCGTTGTTTTTCCCCGCGGGGCTGTTCGCCCGGCGGGATGCAAGCGTCGGCGACCCAGCCTGCGGCGCGTCGGTTGCGTCGTTGCTCAGCGCACTTCGCGGAGTGAGTCAAGTTGATTCGTGCGATCGTCTTTGATTTCGACGGACTCATCCTTGACACGGAGACGCCGCTCTTTGCGTCGTGGGCCGCCATCTACCGGGACGTCGGGCTCGACGTCTCGGCCGAGGATTGGTCGGCCCTGTTGGGAACGGCGGCGGACCCCCCAGCGGCGTACGAAATCCTCGAACAGCACCTTGGGCACGCGATTGATCGCTCGGCACTCCGCGCCCGTCGCGCAAGACAAGAGGCCGAGCTTCTGTCCCGTGAATTGCCGCTTCCCGGAGTCCGCGAGATCCTTGCGGAGGCAAAGAGACAAAGCCTCCGGCTTGCGGTCGCTTCAAGCTCGGAGAGGACGTGGGTCCAAGGGCACCTTCGCCGCTTTGACCTGCTCGGGTTCTTCGACGTTCTCTGCTGTTCCGACGATGTGCAGCGAACGAAACCGTTCCCTGATCTGTACGACAACGCATTGCGTCGCCTCGGAGTTCGTTCGGCAGAGGCCATCGCATTGGAGGACTCTCCGCACGGCGTCGAGGCGGCCAAGCGCGCCGGCCTGTTCTGCGTCGCCGTTCCGAACGAGGTCACTCGCCATGGCGATCTTGCACGGGCCGACCTCGTTGTCGCATCGCTCCTCGACTGCACGCTCGACGATCTCATCCGCGCGGCAGAATCGCGGCGGTCTTCGTTCGTCTAGAGGAGGAGGACGAAGGCGAAGGCGACCTCCGAAGCGAAACTGATCCAGTTCGACGACGTGGAAGCCCGGTCGAAGACGATCGAAGCCAGGCGCGTCACGGCAATGGCCCCATACCCGACACCCACCGTCCGATAGGCGTCCGGCGAGCGAAAGAAGAGCGCAGCGGCGCCGAGTCCGACAAACAAGGCCCCGAGCACGGCGCGAATCTCGCTCGTGCCGCGAGGCCCCACCACCGACAGTCCGGTGAAGCTCTCCGCGCTCTGCGGAGACAGGATCGACGTCGCCCCCGCGGCAATCGTTCCGACAGCTGCGACGATCTTCACCACCTGAAGGACATCCATGAGCGCCTCCTTGGCACGACCGAGAGCGTAGCGCCTGTTCGCCTTCGAGCCCAAACGAACGCCTTGCGAAACCCGTAGCGCGGGCCTAGGATGGCTCGCGTAGGAGAGGAGAGCGGATGAAGATCACATTCTGCGGTGCGGCGGGTACGGTCACCGGCTCCTGCCATCTAATCGACGTAGACGGGCTGCGGATTCTTCTCGATTGCGGCCTCTTCCAGGGAGCGCACGAGCAGGACCAGAGCAACCAGGCCCCGTTCCCGTTCGACGCAAAAAGCATCGACTTCGTCCTCCTATCGCATGCCCATCTCGACCACGCCGGACTTCTGCCGCGACTCGTTCGGGATGGGTTCTCGGGGCGCATTCTCTCCACGCGGCCCACAGCCGAGATCGCTCGACTGATGCTTGCCGACTCGGCGCACCTCCAAGTGGAAGACGCCGCGTACCGCACCCGGAAGGCGAAACGGCGCGGGGAGCCGAGCGTTCCTCCTCTCTACAACATGGACGACGTCCTGCGGTGCGTCGAGCTCTTCCAATCGGTGGATGGATACGACGCGGCCATCTCACTCAAGAATGGGGTCACGTGTGCCTTCCACGACGCCGGGCACATCCTCGGCTCCGCCTGCGTCGAGCTGCGTACGTCGAACGGCAACCTCCTGTTCAGCGGCGACCTTGGCAACGGCCATCGACCCATCGTGAGAGATCCCAGCGTTCCCCCCCACGCCGACGTCGTGCTTGTCGAGTCGACCTACGGCGACCGGCAGCATCGCACGCTCGAAGAGTCGGTCGCCGAACTCGACGAAGCGATCCAGACGGTCATCACGCGCGGCGGGAACCTGCTTGTCCCGTCGTTCGCTCTCGAACGCACCCAAGAGGTCCTGTACGAGATCTTCCAGGCCTGGCAAGGGAAGAGCCTTCCGCACTGCAAGATCTATGTGGACAGTCCGCTTGCGACGTCGACGACGCGCGTGTTCGAGCGATTCCTCGACTACTTCGACGACGAGGGACGCCGCGTCTTCGCCGCGCGCCCCAACCCGTTCGAATTCCCGGCGCTTGAGTACGTCGAGACGATGGACGAGTCCAAGCGACTCAACGCGCAGCCCGGCGGGAGCGTGATCATTGCGGGGAGTGGCATGTGCAACGGCGGCCGCATCGTCCACCATCTGCGTCACAATCTGTCGAACGACAAAGCAGGCGTCGTGTTCGTCGGCTACCAGGCTGCGGGGACCCTCGGACGGATGCTTGTCGACGGTGCGAAATCGGTGCACATCTTCGGCGAAAGCGTCGCCGTCCAGGCGAAGATCTGGACCGTGAACGGCTTCTCGTCCCATGCCGACCAGCTCGGGCTGATCGATTGGCTGAAAGAGACGTCGGCGAAGCGCCTCTTCCTCGTCCACGGCGAACCGGCCACGCTCGAGGACTTCCGCAGCGTCATCACGCGGGAGCTATCGGTCGAGCCTCATATTGCGGTGTGGAAAGAAACGGTCGACGTCTAGCTCTGCGATCTCGCTGCGTCGAGCTCGTAGCGAGCGAAGGCCACATGAGATAGGCAGCTACGGCGACGACGAACGCCCCGCCGTGGACGACGGATGCGCCGGATGAACCCGCGCGTGTCGATCGGCAACTCATCCGGTGAGACCCTCTTCCGCGCTGGTTCAAGAGACTCTTGGGAGACGCTCCCGGACGACTCTGCACGGGGCTGCGGGATCGACAGGGATCAAGTAGGATCTCCCGCTCGGCGAACTTCGATCTGAGTAAGCTTCCCAGCACGCGAGCGGCGAAAGATGAGGGATTCCACGTGAAAGCTCGATGGTTAACGCCTCCCGGAAGGGAGGAGATTCTTGGAGGACCGGCGCTGCGGACGATGATCCGCATTGGCACGCCTGCGGTCCTTTCGTCCGTCCTGTTCACGCTCTACAACCTCACGGACGCCTTCTTCATCGGGCTTCTACCGGGCGGAACTCCCCAGGCGGTGATGGCCGGAATCCAGATCTCCTGGCCGTTCGTGTGGTTCCTTGTCTCGTTCATCGGCGGGTTTGGGGGAGCCGTCGTCACGGCTCTCGTGGCACAGAATGTCGGGGCTAACAGGCCTGAGGAGGCGAACCTCGCCCTCAACCAGATGTTCACGGTTGGCGTCGCGGCAAGCGTCGTCCTCGGCGCCGCAGGATACGCCTTCATGCCGCATGTTCTGAGCGTGTTCGTCCACGAACCTGCGGTCACCCACCAGGCGTCGCTCTACATGCGCGTCATCTTCCTCGGGCTTCCGACGATGATGATCCCGCAGCTCTTCTCCGGCGCGCTGCAGGCGACGGGCGACACCCTGACCCCACTCTTGTTCACGCTGATCGGTGTGCTTCTCAACATCCCGCTTGACGCGGCCCTCGTTCTCGGCCTGTGGGGGTTTCCACAGCTTGGGATCACCGGAGCTGCGATTGCGACCGTCATCGCACAAGGTGTGTCTTCGGCCATTTTCCTCGCGCTCTTCTTGCGCGGGCATGGGTGCCTTCGCCTCGAAAGGAAGCTGCTCAAGGTACGGGGAGAGTGGCTCGGCAAGACTTTCCTCATCGGCTTGCCGGCCGCTATCGGCAACTCGTCGGTTGCGCTCGGGTTCGTCGTGATGATGTCGACCATCGGAAACCTGCAGAATGCGGTGTCCGCGCTCTCCGGGTACGGCATCGCCGACCGCCTCTTCGGACTCCTATTCATCGCCACGGACGGACTTGGAATCGGCATCACGACGATGATCGGGCAGGCGCTTGGCGCCGGGCTGCGCGACCGGACGCGTGAAGTCGCGCGGAAGGGAATGCAGGCGCTCTTCCTGATCGTGGTTGCGGAGGCTGCGTTCGTGTATTTCGCGCGCATGCCGCTCCTGCGCATCTTCATTCACGGTGACTCCGCGGGCGCCATGGACTCTCTCCGCGAGGGAGGTCGATTCATCGAGCTCTTCGCGGCGAGCATGCCGTTCCTGAGCGCGTTCTTCGCCGCACAGGCCGTCTACCGCGGGTCCGGTCACAACGTTCCGTCGATGGTCCTCGGAGTGTTGCGTCTCTGGGTCTTCCGCATCCCGTTGTCGCTGTACTTCGCGTTCGTCCTCGGGATGGGATCGGACGGGGTCTGGATCGGGATGTCGGCGTCGAATGTGCTCTCAGGGCTCGTCGCCATCGGGTATCTGGCCTGGGGACGTGGATGGCAGCAAGCGCGCATCGATCCGGCGGTGGATCCTGAGGGCGCAGAGGAACCCGCGGAACGGAGTCCCGCCGAGCCCACGCCCACTCCTGCTCCCGATCTTGTTCCCGTCCACGATTTCGCATCGGCTCCAGAGAGGAAGACGCTTTGGCAGCGACTCTCGTTGCGGCGCTGGTTCCGGTCCTCCTGATCGCCGCGGCGGGCGCGATTCTGGCGCGCGCTACCCGACTCGACTTCCGAGCGGTCCACGTATTTGCCTACTGGATCGCTGGGCCGGCACTCGTCTTCCGTACAGTCTTCTTGGCGTCGCTTGACGCGTCTGACTTCGGGCGAATCGCGGGGTTCGCTGTCGCAACCTACGCTGCGCTTCTTCTCCTCGCCGTCGCCATCGGCCGAATTGCAGGATGGGATCGAGATAAGACACGTGCCGCGGCGCTGAGTCTCGCCT
>CAIMCX010000022.1 GCA_903839615.1 uncultured bacterium | reverse complement strand
TCTTCCGACTGACCTCTCAAAGGCAATCCGACCTCCCGTCTTCCTGCGGCCGCGCGCCGCGTAGACCCAATCTACCACTCCGCGCACATGCGCACCAGGGCCGCGGTGCGGACAGCCAGCCCCCGCTTGCTTCCTTGCGCCTCGCCTAGACGGCGTCGAGAACGGTGAGGATCTCAGGAAACGAGGCGAATTCGATTTGGACGCTCGCAATGTGGATGAAGCGGATGATCCCTGCGGCGTCGAGGACGAAGTTGGCCGGGCGTGCGATATTGATCGACTCGAGATTGGCCCTGACGTACACGCCGTACTCCTTCACGACCTTGCGATCGGCGTCGGCAAGGACGGGGAACGAATGCAGGTGGGCCGCGAGATAGTCCCGCATGCGTGCGGGATCCTGGGCCATGATAGTCACCGCGCGGGCCGACCTCTTTTCTAGTTCCGGCATGTTCTTCTCGATCTCGCCCATCCAAGTGCGGCACGTCGGGCACCATGTGCCGCGGCCGAAGTAGAGAAGAAGGGGCTTGCCGAGCAGAGCGGAGAGCCTGATCGTCTCGCCGGTCAGCGCGTCCGGCAACGCGAAGTCCGGAGCCTTGTCGCTCACCTTCAGTACCTTGCTCTCTCGTGCCATCTTGAGTACCTCCTCGCTCCTTCCGTCAGTGTCGCCATATTGCCTTCGCTACTCCGGGAGGCGCGGTCGGCGCGACTCCCGATCGGATGCCGCGCCTACCGGTGGCGCACCTTCCCCATTCGACTCCGGGCGAGGGCCGAGGCGCGCCGGAGATCGATCCAGTACCGACGAATCGGCTCGCCGTCCGTTGGAGACTCGCTCTCGAACATGCCGCCGCACTTCTCGATCACACGAGCCGAAGCAAGATTGCCGGAGTCGCAGGCCACAAGCAACCGCTCGAGCCCCATCCTCCTCGCTCGTCGTGCCGCGTCGCGCAGCAACCGCGGAGCGTGGCCGCGGCCACGCTCGGACGGCCTCACGGTGTACCCGACGTGGCCGCCATGCTCTAGCAGGTGGGGTGTGAGCCAGTGGCGGAAGTTCGAGACGCCGAGGATCCTTGCCCCGTCGACCAGGAAGGACGTCGTGGACGGCACCCAGCCCGGCGGTGGGTCTCCACAAGACCACCGTGTGAACGCGGCAACCGTCTCAGCGTGGGTCCATTCCGGCTCGCCGAAGAAGCCGTGAATGTCCGTCTCGCCGTGCGCAGCGAGCTCGGCGAGGAAGTCGCGCAGCGCGGCCTCGTGTTCCAGGTCCAGTTGGACGATCCTCACCTTGTGCACCTCGCAGTGCGACTAGTGCTTGTTCGCTTGCAGCTCTCGGGCGAAGGTCTCGGCGTGCTTGAGGTCCTCGGCATTGGGTCGGCCTCTGTTGAGGCCGCCGAAGAATCTGAGGAAGCTGTTCGTGTTCCAGCCGACGCAACCGAACTCGTCAACGATCTTGTACCCCTTCGACACGAGCTTCTCTCGAAGCGCCGAGTGATTCTTGAAGATGAACTCGCGCGTCACGGCAAATGCCGGGGCGCCACAGGTCGAGAAGAGAAACGCGTTTCGACCCGAGACATGCGGTAGCCGGTCGGCGAGATCGAGCAGAGACGCGTGGTGTCGTGCGCTGTAGATCCCCGAGCCGAAACCCAGGAGCTCGGATCCGGCAAGCTCATTCGGATCCGCTTCCTGTGGTTTGACGATGGCTGCGCCGAGAACCGGCGCGATGGCTTTCGCGATGGCCTCGGTGTTCCTGTGATGGTAGGAGTACACGACGAGTAGAGCCTTCTCGGCCATGTCCACATCTCCTTCCGGCGCGCTTTTCGCACCGATTGTGGGACATCGCTCCGCGGCCGGCAATGCGTCTCCCTGACCTGGCCAAGCACGACGCCCGAGGGCGGCGCGTCGGGTTGGCGTGCTAGACTCGGGCATGCGCGTGAGAAGCTTCCCGCCGGTGATCGGTTCGGCTCCGAAGGTGCTCATCCTGGGATCGATGCCGGGCCGCGCGTCGCTCGCGGCGGCGCAGTACTACGCCAACCGCCAGAACGCGTTCTGGCGGATCGTGGATGAGGTCGGGATCGCGACGATAGACCTCGCGTACGAGGCTCGCCTCGCCGGACTCACGGAGGCGCGGATCGCGTTATGGGATGTCCTTGCGGCCTGCGAGCGGCCGGGTAGTCTCGACGCGTCGATTGTCGTGGATAGCGAAGTCCCCAACGATGTCGCGGGGCTGATCATCGGTCATCCGTCGCTTTGCACGGTTCTGTTCAACGGGTCGAAGGCCGAGAAGGCCTTCGACAAACACATCGTGCCGGATCTCCCGGCCACCGTTGCGGCGCGCCTGAGCCTCGTGCGTCTCCCGTCGACGAGCCCTGCGCGGGCGATCCCGTTCGAGGCGAAACTCGCGGCGTGGCGAGAGGCACTCACTGCCGCGCTCGAAGCGAAGTGAGCCGCGGCCCGATGACGTCGACCTAGCCCGCAGCGCGGGATCCACGGCTCGCCAGCCAGCGCCGCGTGTCGGACGCCAGCTGCCGAGCTTCCGCGACCTGGGATGCGCTAACGTGGGCGCTGCCCGTGTAAAGGTCCTTGTTACGCAGTGTCTGGAAGTAGTCGATTCGATCCAGTGTGACGCCAACCGTGTCGGCGAGCGACTCAAGAGCCACGACGTGATGCCCTGGTCGATCGACCGTTCGGAGTCCGTGGACTCGCAACCCGATCACGGCGCAGCCGAGAATGGCGTGGCAGGCCTGCTCCAGCCTCGTCTCCGCATGGAGCGATTCGAGGGATGCGTCTTCGAGGCGCCGATCCACTGTCGCGAGGAG
>CAIMCX010000021.1 GCA_903839615.1 uncultured bacterium | reverse complement strand
CTCGTGGCGCCGATCACGTGGGCTTGTGGATCTGTCCTTCAGACGCGACGTCCCGTGACCGTGAGCCCGGTGGTCTCCGCCGGGTACCTGCACCTCTTCGGGGCCGCAGGGTTCGCTGTTCTGTTCCTTGCGTTGGGAGAGCCTCTGCCCGCCCCGTCCGCGGCGGCGTGGGGAGCCTTCGCATACCTTGTGCTGGTCGGCTCGGTTGGCGCATTCACGTCGTTCGTGCGCGTTCTTCGTTTGCTCCCGACTCGTGTGGTGATGACGTATGCCTATGCGAACCCGGTCATCGCCGTCGTACTCGGGGCCATTCTCCTGGGCGAACGGATGACGCTGGCCGATGCGGGAGGAATGGCTCTCGTGCTCGTCGGCGTCTGGGGCGTGCTCGGCGCCAAAGAGAGATCTGCCTGAGGCCCGTACCGCCCAGGGCTTGAGGGCGTCGCGCCGGCTAGGCCTTCAGGGCGTCGAGAATGATCCGCACGACGAGGAGCACCCAGCCGATGATGACTCCGATCCAGATGACCTTCCGCGCGAACTCGATCAGCGCAAAGAAGACGAGAAGCAGCGTGATGAAGGCCATGTAGCCGAGAGGCTTCTCGAGATCCTTCGACAGGCGGTTGCCCGTGATGAGGTTGAGAACGTAGACGAGCCCCCTTCCGAGGTAGTCCGACACGCTCTCGACGAAGGTGAGCACCTGATCGACCGCGCTGGGGCTTGCCTGTTTCACGTTGTGCGGCGCGGCCACCTGCTGGCCGACGCCCACAAACGCGGCAGCGAGCAGCAGCCCGGCGAGAGCGAAAATGGCGATGCGCTTCCCGTTCTCCATGGTCCCTCCCTCTTGCAGGAGGCGATCCTAGCACGGAAGGCCGCCTGCTGTCCTGGCACGTGTCTCGTCCGAGGGTGCCGTAGGCACGGCCTTCGTCTCGCCGTCAGCCCGATGTCCCCAGCAGTGCAGGATCGAACAGCGCATCGGGAAGGTCCGCTGCGGATGCGTCGAGGATCTCCGAAGTCGTCGTACGGCCGGCGAAGAGACGGTTCGTGATCTCCTGCACTGCGACGTAGGCGTCTCCGTTGTCGCGGGTCACGTAGTTCTTGTACGTCACGTCGTAGAAGGGAAGGCCGCTCACGGCGTACAACGTGGCGGACACGGGGCGAACCGTCACCGGATCGACGTGCACGGTGATGACCTGGAACGCCACCGTGTAGTCGACGGCCGCGAGGTCGAGCTCCAGGAGCTTGCTTCCGTCGGCTCCCTGGACGGTCCGTCGCGCGGTGATCGTGTACTTGGAGAGGAAGCGAATGCCGCTTGTCTGTGCGACCGCCGAGTCGCCGAAGATCTCCGCCGTTGCCGACGTCTTGATCGGCGAGGTGAGGTCCGGACTGAAGAAGTACGTCGCATCCGGTGTGGAGAGGTAGATCTGGCCGGCCATGTCGGCGGGCGAGAGGAACTCGATCCGCGCGTAGTCCTTCCCGCTGATCTGCTTGAACCGAAGAAGGATCTCGGCCTCGCGCGTCGCACCCGGCGTGATCGACGTGATGTGGATGCGCAGGACGTTGACGTCCGCGGCGGGGAAGCGCGCCTCGTCGAGGGCGCTCAAGAGGTCCGAATCCGACAGAGCAGTCTGAGCGATTGCCGGCGCGGCGACGAGCAAGGTGAGAGCGAGCGCTAGAGCGAGCTTCATCCGAGTCTCCTTTGCCTTGATCCCGGCGCGTCAGACCGCTTGCCGGGGCTACACGGCCTGAAGCGCCTTCACCACGCTTGATCGTGCGTTCTTCCATGCAGGGTACACCGAGCTCGCTACGGTAGCGAGGATGACCGTCACGAGGGGCACGAGCGCCGTGGAGAGGCTGAGAGAGAGGTGAATCGCCTGCGGAACGGCCGAGCCGGGCGGCATCCAGGTGATCCTCGCGGCGTTGAATGCGAGCGTCAGCACCGATGCGAGAACGACACCGATCACGGCGCCGATGGCGCCGATCGCCGCGCCCTCGAGGAGGAAGCCGCGGAACACGCGCCAACGGGTCGCGCCGAAGGCGCGCGTCGTTGCCACCTCGCGCGTGCGCTCGAGGAAGGAGATCGTGAGGATCTCGACGACGCTGAAGAAGACGAGCGCGAACACCGAGATCCCCGCCAAGCCTGAGAACGCGGCGTAGAACGACTGAGACGAAGCGTAGCCGGTGGACAAATCCTGCCAGGTGCGGACTCCGAGCGGGATCCCTTCTGCAGCGAGTGCCCTGCGAAGCTCGTCGGCGAACTGCGGGGCTTTGTTCAAGTCGTCGAGTCCGATCAGGATGCGCTCGACGCCGTCTGTCTTGAGCAGATGCTGCACGAACCCCGTGGGGAAGAGGCCGAGCTGTTCCTCGACCGTTCCAAGGCTGTACGACACCTGCCCCACGACCGTCACGGTGGCGGCGCTGAAGTTGCCCGTCACGGTCCCCGTGGCGATGTTGATCGATGCGCCGGTATCCACGCCGAGCTTTGCCGCGAGCCTTCTGCCCAGGACAGCCTCACGCGCGTCGCCGCCCGAGATCGGTTTGCCCTCGATCGCGTAGCAGGTGGTGTTCGGAACGCAATCGCACGGCGTGAGACCACGGCCGACAACCAGCGTGCTCCCGTTGGCATCCCCGATGAGGCCTGCGAAATCAAGTTCAAGCGACGTCCCGAGAACGCCGGGCCTCTTCGTCACGAGATCGACGACGCGTGCTTGGAGCTCGGGAGAGATGAGGTGGTCGTAGCCGTTCGCCTGACTCGCGAACAGCCGCTCGTCCGCCACTTGGACCGCGCCGGTCTCGCAGGCCGACGAGAGGCGTTCGGAGAGAAGGGCTTCTCCGACGTAGGCGAGCACAAACAGGAACACGGCCGTTCCCACGGCGATGACCGTGAGGCTGAAGGCGGTTCGGCGCCGGTTGCGGAAGACGTTGCGCAATGCGATCTTCAGTTCCACCCTTCCTCCTACTCCACTCGCAGCGCGTCGACGACGCGCAAGCGCGACGCCTGCGCGGCCGGATACAAGGCGGACAAGAGCGTGGCTACGAAACTGATCGCAAACGGCACGAGGACGGTCCCGACTTCGATCTTCGCTCCCAGCGTGAAGTAGTCAATGGTGCCGGGTGGCAGCCACTGGATCTTCGCTGCATTGAAGGCAGCGATCAGAAGGGCTCCGACGGCGACGCCGGACGCGCTGCCGAGGGCGGCGAGCCACGCGCTCTCGGCGAAGAAGAGCACGAAGACCTCACGCTGCGTCGTGCCGAGAGCGCGAATCGTGCCCACCTCGCGCGTGCGCTCCAGGAAAGCCAGGGTCTGGACCTCCAGAATGATGAAGAAGACGAGAATCGAGATGGCAAAGGACAAGAAGGCGAAGAGCGCGTTGAAGTAGGACGCAAGCTGGCGATAGAAAGGAGAGAGGTCGTCCCACGTCCGTGGAGCCAGGGCGATGCCGCTTGCTGCAAGCCCAGTCGTGAGGTGCACTGCCACCGTCGAGGTCTCGGCAATCTGGTCGAGCGAGACGACGATACGATCGACGCCGTCGGTGTCGAGCAGGCGCTGCGCGAAAGCGAGTGGAATGAAGACAACCTGCTCTTCGAACTGCGCGTTCGTGTATTTGTAGATCCCGACGACCGTGAACGGGCTTGCGTTGTACGCGCCGTGGACGGTGGTCAGCGTGGCCATGACAATGCTGCCGACGGAGAGAGACAGCTTGTCGGCCAGAGTGCGGCCGACGAACACCGCGGCGGTGTCGGTTGGCGCGAGACCTCGGCCCGCCACGACGTGGTCGGCGAAGTCAAGAACAGGGTTTCCGGGCTCGATGCCGAGGGCTCGGATGACCTGCGTGTCGCGTCCGGTGCCGAGCAGACCGGGAAACTGAAGTTGGGACGTCGACCCGCGAAAGCCTGGTTCTTGCGCCAGGAGTCCGCCTACCTGTGCAGCCGCGGCGGGCGCGATCAGGTAGCCATATCCGTCGGTCTTGCTGTTCCACAATTCCGGCGACGCGATCTGCAGGTTGCCGTACTCCTGCACGGTCGATTGCTGGATCTGCAGACGCGAGTTCTCGAGGAACCCGAAGACGAAGGCCGAAACGGCCGTGCCGAGAGCGATGACGAGGAGCGACAAGATCGTGCGGCGACGATTCCGCCACAGGCTACGAAGCGGGAGACGCCAGCCCACCTACATCCTCCTCGATCAGCTGTCCATCGTGAATGCGAACGCGACGCTGGGCGTAGCGAGACACCGCGGGATCGTGCGTCACAACGATGAACGTGACGCAATGTTCCTCGTTCAATCGGCGCATCAGATCCATGACCGCTTCGCCGGTCTTGGAGTCGAGGTTCGCCGTCGGCTCATCGGCAAGGACGATCATCGGTCCAGTGATGAGGGCGCGCGCGATGGCCACCCGCTGGCGCTGGCCGCCGGATAGCTCGTTCGGCCGGCGGCGCGCAAGCGCGTCGAGACCCACTTCGGAGAGCATCGCCGCAACGCGCGTCCGGCGCTCGGCCGGCGGCCTCTTTTGAAGAAGGAGCGGGTACTCGACGTTCTCCGCTGCACTCAAGACGGGGATGAGGTTGAACGACTGGAACACGAGCCCGATCTTCGTCTTCCGCAAGAGCGCAAGCTGGCCTTCGGACTTCGCGCTGGTCGACTGCCCTTCGATGAACACATCGCCCGACGTCGGGCGGTCGATCACGGACATGAGGTTGAGGAACGTCGTCTTCCCGCTGCCGGAGGGACCGTTGATCACGACGAAATCCCCCTGCAGGGCGGCGAATTGCACGTCGCGGAGCGCGTAGACTGTTTCCGCCCCGACCTGATAGGTCTTTGTCACGTCCCTCGCCTCGAGGAACGGCCTCCCGCGCACGTGACAAAACCGGCTATCGCTTCCCATCGATCCCTTCCCTTGGTTCTCCCTGGACCACTCTATCGTCCGATTCTGCATCTGGCAAGGCGCCAATGGGGGATGTGCACTTCCTGATCTCGTTGCGTACACTTCCCTCACTCCACGGATACGGCCAGCGCGGCGAAGGAGGCAAGGTGCTGCTCATCCAAGGCGGAAGGGTACTCACGCCGGACATCCGATTCGAACAGACGGACGTGACCATCGACCGGGGAAGAATCGCCGCGATTGGGAGAGTTCCTCGGGTGTCCAAGCGGGCGGAAGTGCTCGACGCCTCGGGGAAATTCGTCATCCCGGGTCTTGTGGAGGCGCACTGCCACGTCGCGCTGTTTGCAGACGGAGTCGATGCTCGCTTCTACGACGGGAATGAAATGACGGATCCCGTAACGCCCCATCTCCGCGCGCTGGATGCGGTTCACCCCGAGGACCTGGCGTTCGCCGATCTGCGGCGCGCCGGGATCACAACGATTAACACCAGTCCCGGGAGTGCGAACGTCGTCGGAGGGCAGACGGCGATCGTGAAGACGGCCGGCCGCACGGTTGAGGAGATGCTGATGCGTGCCCCCGCGGCGCTCAAGATGGCGCTCGGCGAGAACCCGAAGCGCGTCTATGGCGATCAGAAGAGGGCGCCTTCCACCCGGATGGGCAACGCGGCCGTCCTTCGAGAAGCCCTGACCAAGGCCCAGGGCTACGCCGAGCGGGCGGCGAGACACGCCGAGAAGGAGGCCGCATTCTCTCGCGGGAAGAGAGGCGAAGCGAGGCCGGAACCATTTGAGCGGGACCTCCGCCTCGAGGTACTTGCGAGCGCGTTGCGACGCGAAATCCCTACCCACATTCACGCGCATCGCGCCGACGACATCGTCACGGCCATCCGAATCGCCGAGGAATTCGGTCTCGATCTCGTGCTCATCCACGCGACGGAGGGGTACAAGATCGCGGACCTCATCGCCGAGAAGGGGATCCCTTGCGTCGCCGGCCCGGTCCTCTTCTCGCGGATGAAGCTCGAGCTGCGTGGGCTCACGCCGCGGAATGCCGGACTCCTCTCCCGGGCAGGCGTGAAGGTGGCGATCCAGACGGACGAGGGGTCCGCGACTCGCTACCTCGCGCTGAACGCGGCAATCGCGGTCAGCGAGGGCATGGACGAGCGCGACGCGCTGCGCGCGATCACGCTCACCCCGGCGGAAATCCTCGGGGTCGACGACCGTGTGGGGTCTCTCGCCCAAGGCAAGGACGCCGATCTTGCGGTTCTGTCGGCCCATCCGTTTGACGTTGCGCACTGCCGCGTCGAGCGGGTCCTGATCGAGGGTCGAACCGTGTACGACGGCGACTCGGCAGACTAGCGCTCGCCGCTGAGCAGGATCTGCTCGTAGTGACGCTCGGCGCCGGTGCGGTACCACGGGACGAGTTCGGCGTGCAGCTCCGCGTTGAAGGTCTGATCGAGGGCTTCCTCGAGGCCGTTTCGGCACCAGCGCCCCATCCCTCGCTTCTCGAGTTCGAAGGCGTTCCACTTCTGCTCGTAGTGGCCGTCGATCGGCTGCACGACGAGCTTCTTCCCGAGGTAGAAGCCTTCGGCAATCGATTGAAACCCGGCAGTCCCGATGAATGCATCGCACCCGGCGAGATCGCTGAGGAAGCGATTGGAGTCGAACTCCACATGCATGTTGTCGGGCAGGCCGCGCGGGCGAGAGCGGGGACCGTAGACGATGACCGACGTCGACGGGTGGCGCTCGGCGTACGCGGCGACGGGGGCGAGGAGCCCCGGGAATGCATGGTAGACGAGGAGGTGGCCGCGGTCTTCTGTCCGCATGGTCAGGATCTCTGGGCGCAGGATCGGCGGGAGGCACCGATCGTCGAGAGGGTAGAAGTGGCACCCGAAGCGGACGTCGAGCCCGCTGGTCACGAGCTTATCCACGACGCGGACGTTGAAGCGATCGCGCCGGAATCCGTCGGGATGCTCGACGTCGGACCGAGCCGGCGTGAAGTAGTTGCCGATGCCGACCTTGAACACTCCGGGAGCGACGAAGGGCGATCCTGTGAGGGGGTCGAAGTCGCTGACGATGAGGTCCGGATCGAAGTCGCTGATCAGGCGATGGGCCTTCTGGAAGCTGCGAAAGAGGCCCGGCCAGCGCGTCGCGAACTCTCTCACCGTACCGCGTTTAGAGATGCCGCCCATTCCGTCCGGAACCATCGGAAGTCCGGGGAAACGGCGGTACGGCGTCCCTGAGATCGCGTCGAGGAAATAGGGCGGAGGATCCCACCGCCCCGTGACGAGGATGAGGAGCTCGTGTCCGTCGCGACGGAAGAGCGGCAGGAGACCGAGGAGGCGTGACAGGTGGCCCTTGCCGGTGCTCTGGACTCCGTAGACGATGCGCACCCTTCCTCCTGACGGCGCTGGCCGTGCGGCCACACACTACCGACTCCGGCCGCCCCGTTCAATCGCTTCGTTCCTAGCGGTTGTTCTCGGCTAGAGCTATGATCCTCGCGCAGGGAGGAGGGCGACCATGGAGCACCGACTGCTGGGCAGAACCGGACTTCGCGTTTCGGAGCTCTGTTTCGGGACGATGTCGTTCGGCGACATGGCCGACGACGCGACGTCGGCTGCGCTTTACCGACGCGCGCGAGAAGCGGGAGTCGACTTCTTCGACTGCGCGAACGTGTATTCGGCCGGGCGCGCCGAGGAGATCCTCGGACGCCTTGCGATGGGAGAGCGCGACCGCCTTGTGCTCACGACCAAGGTCGGCTTCCCTACCGGGGAAGGACCGAACGATCGGGGGTTGTCGCGGCGACACATCGTTCAGTCGGTGGAAGCCAGCTTGCGCCGACTCGGAACCGATCGTGTCGAGATCCTCTTCGTCCACACGTGGGATCCGGCGACGCCGATCGAGGAGACCCTCCGGGCCCTGGATTTCGTGGTGCGTCAGGGGAAGGTGCTCCACCTCGGGGTCAGCAACTGGGCGGCGTGGCAGATCGCGACGGCTCTCGGAGCCTCCCGACACGAAGCGCTTGCAGCGTTCGCCTGCGTGCAGCCGATGTACAGCCTTGTGAAACGTCAGGCCGAGACGGAGATTCTCCCGATGGCACGCGCTCTCGGCCTCGGCATCGTGACGTACAGCCCGCTTGGTGGGGGACTCCTTTCGGGCAAGTACGGCGCGCAACGCCGCCCGGAGCGGGGGCGTCTCATCGAGAACCGCATGTATGCCGCGCGCTACGCAGAGAGTGCCTACTACGGCGCGGCGGATGCGTTTCATGGGGTCGCTCGCGAGGTCGGCGTCCATCCGGCAACTCTCGCCGTGGCGTGGGTCAAGGCGAATCCGGCCGTGACGGCGCCGATTCTCGGGGCCCGAAGCGTGGAGCAGCTCGAGCCGTCGCTCGCTGCAGCGGAGTTCGCCATGACGGATGAACTGTACGCACGCATCTCCTCGCTCACTCCGACCCCGCCGCCGGCGACAGACCGCAGCGAGGAGCAACGGGGCGTTGCATACGGTGGAAGTGCCGAGAAGTACAAGTAGGTTTGGATGAGCGGCGTGAGCGTTGTCATCCTCGACTTCGGCTCGCAGTACACGAAGCTTATCGCGCGCCGCGTGCGGGAGCTCCGCGCCTACTCGGTCATCTTGCCCGGCACGGCGACGCTCGAGCGGATTCTCGGCGAGTCGCCGCAGGCGGTGATTCTCTCCGGAGGTCCGCGGACGGTGTTCGAGCCTAGCGCCCCCATGCCTGACCCGCGCCTGTACGGAGCGGGGATCCCGCTGCTCGGGATCTGCTATGGGATGCAGCTCCTCGTTCAGCACGCCGGCGGCGAAGTCCGTGATGTGGGGACGAGATCGTACGGAGCGGATCGGCTCGAGCGCGTTGAAGGCTCGCTCTTCCGAGGCATCGTGTCGGGGGCGTCTGTGTGGATGAGCCATTCGACCGCGGTGACAGCCCTCCCGGAAGGCTGGGCGAGCCTCGCAGCGACAGCGACAAATCCGAACGCCGCCGTGGGCGCGCCCGACGGCCGAATGCACGGCGTACAGTTCCATCCCGAGGTTGTTCACACTCCGTCCGGGGTCAAGTTGCTCGACAACTTCCTCGCAGACTCGGATGTGCGACGAGACTGGACTCCCGAGGCGTCGCTCGACCGCGCTCTCGCCTATGTCCGTGAGAGGGTAGGAAGTGATCGTGTCCTGGTGGGAGTGTCCGGCGGCGTCGATTCGTCGGCGCTGGCTCTCCTGCTGGCTCGCGCCAAAGCCGATCACGTTGCGGTGCTTGTCGACCACGGACTCCTTCGCGAGGGCGAGCGGACCGAAGTCGAAAGAGCGCTCCATCCTCTGGGAGTCCGTCTCGAGATCGTCGACGCGTCGGCTCAGTTTCTCCACGCGCTGCGCGGAGTTGTGGATCCCGAGGAGAAGCGTCGGATCATCGGACGCGAGTTCGTAGCTGCATTCCGCGAGGTCGCTCGAGCGCGCGGCCCGTTTCGCTTCCTGGCTCAAGGGACGCTGTATCCCGACGTGATCGAGTCAGCCGGCGGCGAGGGGACAGCGAACATCAAGAGCCACCACAACGTGGGGGGGCTTCCGGCGGAGCTTGGATTTGAGCTGCTCGAGCCATTCCGAACCCTGTTCAAGGACGAGGTACGCGATGTGGCACGGCTTCTCGGACTGCCCGATGAGATTCGCCTGCGTCATCCGTTCCCGGGGCCGGGCCTCGCGGTGCGCATTCTTGGCGAGATCACCCAGGAACGTTTGGACATCGTGCGGAGGGCGGACGCGATCTTCATCGAGACGCTGCGAAAGCGAGGCGTCTACGGCGATGCGTGGCAGGCCCTTGCCGTGCTGACCCCGATTCGCAGCGTGGGCGTCGCCGGCGATGAGCGTCGCTACGGTCACGTCGTCGCCCTGCGCGCGGTGACCAGTGTCGACGCGATGACGGCGGACTGGGCTCGGCTGCCGCACGACGTGCTCGACGAAGCCGCGCAGCGGATCACGCGTGAGATTCCCGAGGTCGGCCGGGTGGTCTACGACATCACGAGCAAACCGCCGGCGACGATCGAGTGGGAGTAGCTCTGAGATGGTGGCCTGCAGCGCAAGGCCTCGATGTGCATCCCCAGTCGGCATCGCGTCCACAGTCCATACCTGGTCTTCGCTTGACACAAGCGCGTCTGTCCGCCTACCCTCGCGGCGAGGAATAATCAGGACGTGAACGAAAGAACGCGTTCGAGCGCGCTGACGACGTGGAGGGGGGCCTCGGGATGAGTCTCCGCACGCAAGTTGTCGTGGGGATTGTCGGGATGAGCCTCCTCGTTGTCACTCTCCTCTTCGCCGTCGTGTCACCGCGGATGAGCCGCACGTTCTCTGACATTGAGCGCGCCGAGGTCGAGACAGACGTCGGCCGCGCGAGCAATGCTGTGGCCACGGAACTCTCCAATCTCGAGTCGACGTCACACGACTGGGCGGCATGGGACGAGTCGCTCGAGTTCGTCCAGGGCACGCTTCCGACGTTCCCGACCGAGAACCTCACGGACGATGCTTTCGTCAATCTGCGGCTGAACTTCATGGTGTTCTTCGACTCCGCGGGGCGAGCGGTCTACGTCAAGAGCTACGGCACAGAACGGCCGGCCGGGGACTTCCTGACCGCCGTGGCCTCGATTCGCGCACTGTGGACGTCGACCGACGACACGTCGAGCCGCGCTGGAGTCATGGCGCTCGGCGGCAGCTTGGTTCTCGTTGCCATCCATCCGATTCTCTCGAGCCTCCATGAACCTCCGGCCGTGGGCATGCTGGCCATCGGGCGAATCGCTGACGCGGCCGAGGTCGATCGCCTGGCGGCCCAGATTGCGATGCCTCTTCTGTTTCGCACGGCAGACGACCCGCGCAACCCTCCAAGCGTGTTGGCGACCTTGGTGGGCGGCGACTCCACGGGTCCCCGGTCCGCCGTGGTACCGCTCAACAAGGACAGCGTTGCGGGATACGCCGTGTGGCGGGATCTACTCGGGAAGCCGGTCGCCGTCCTCAGCGTGGAGATTGCGCGCGACACGTACAGGGCGGGTATGGCGACGTCCGACTACCTGATGCTGGCGCTGCTCGTGACACTCGCCGTCCTCGGTGGGGGGTTCCTGTATTTCCTCGACCGGCGTGTCCTGTCGCGGACCGCCCGCCTGACTCGCGATGTGGCGCAGATTGCCCGGGAGCACGACGCATCGCAGCGGGTACCCGCTGGCGGCAGGGACGAACTTGCGCGGCTGGGCACGAACATCAACGGCATGCTCGCATCGATCGAGGAGTCCCGCGAGGCTCTAGCGCGAAGCGAGCGACAGTATCACAACCTCTTCGAGTCGTCGCGGGATCCGATCTACATCACGGCCGAAGACGGGCGGTTCATCGACGTGAACCAAGCGCTCGTCGACCTCCTTGGCTACCCGAAAGCGGAGATCATGACGATGACGGCTGGCCAGTTCTACGTCAATCCGGAAGATCGGGAAGCGTTCCAGGTCGCCATCGGAGAGAATGGGTTCGTCACGAGCTACCCCGTCACGCTCAAGCGGAAGGATGGCGCGCACCTGCGCTGTCTACTGACGAGCATCCTCGAAACCTCAACGGGAAACGAGGGGCGTGTGTACCAAGGCATCATCCGGGATGTGACGGAGCTCCTGCGCAACCAAGAGAAGTTGTCGTTCCTCGCGACGCACGATCCGTTGACGGGGCTCCTGACGCGGAGCGCTCTCGACGACGTGCTGAGGCTCGAGATCGCCCGCGCGATGAGGAACCTCGATCGCCTGGCCGTCTTCTATCTTGACCTTGACAAGTTCAAGGAAGTCAACGACGTGCACGGCCACGCGGCCGGCGACCGCGTGCTGCAGGAAGTGGGAGCGCGTCTGAGAGAGGCGCTGCGCGCAAGCGACACGATCGCTCGCCTCGGCGGCGACGAGTTCGTCGCGCTCCTGCCGGGGATCGACAGCCCGCGGGACGCCGAGATTGCGGCGGACAAAGTCCTACAGGCTCTGCGCGACTCCTTCAAGATTCCGGACGACGGGAGCCTCGGCTTATCCGTCAGCATCGGCATTGCCCTCTTCCCGGACGATGGCGAGACCGCGACGCACCTCCTGCAGCAGGCCGATGCGGCGATGTACTCGGTCAAGGCGCAGGGCCGCAACGGCTGGAGACGGTTCGAGCGCGGGTCGGCGCCGCCGTCCGAGAGCTAGCGCGACGAGGCGTTCTCGAGCGCCGAGGCGGCCAGGCCGAGGAAGGAGACGCGCTGTCGCTCCAGTCTCCCGCGCTGCCGTACGAGCTCGCGGAAGCGGAACGGCGAGAAGGCCTCCAGTTCCCGAACGTACTGCCGCGTGAAGAGCTTGGGCGCAGTCCCGACGGCTCCGAGGATGAGCTGAAGGCTGGCGCCGCGCATCAAGTCCCCGAGTCGTGCTGCGCCGGGCGCGTCTCCCGGGCTGAACTCCGCGAGCACGTAGGCGCGGAAGTGGAGGAGGCGGCTCACGAGTCGGTCAAGCGGCCAGCGTTGGGCTGCCTGAGAGAACACCGTGAGCGTTCCCGACCGTGAGTCGCTGTTGACATCCTGGAGATCGTCGGCGAGCTGGAGGAGGGCGCCGAGGCCAAAGAAGTGCGCGGCCTGTGACCGCGTCAGGTTACCGGCCACGAGGTCGCCATCGGCGAGGACGGACGCGCCGCCCTTCTCGAGGCTGATTCCGAGCACGTCCACTGCGTAGGGAGGCTCATCGGGCCTCATTAGCAACACGCTTCGCGTCTGCGCGCGATGGATCCCTTCGAGACTCTCGTAGACGCGCGGCGATTCGTCGCGCCGGTGCTCCGATTCGATCTCCGAGAATAGGGCCCAGAGCTTCTTCTCGTGGTCGTCGGCCGGGGCGAGCGCCTCTCCAGCGATGCGGCGGCCAAAGCGCTCGCTCGCCAGGACCTTCTTGTCTTCGGTGACACCGGCATCGTCGAGAAGGTTGTCGGTGTAGGGGTAGAGCATGCTGTACCCGAAGACGGACGGCGTGACGCGAAGCGGGAGTCCGAGCATCATCTGGAGTCCGTTCATGGTCCACACGTTGCGGCTTGCCTGGACAATGTCCTCGAACGGCATCCGAGGATCGAAGCGGCGGGCGCGTTCGGCGAACTCACGCGCGCACGGCGTGAACCCGCCCTGCAACAGGAGATCCATGTGGGCGTCGTCGACGCCGAGCGACGAGCGCGCGAACGCCCGTCCAGACAGCGTCACTCTCTGCTCGAGAACCTCCCGATCGTTCGCGGTGGCCGGTGGATGCCGCATCTCCGCAAGGAGCTGGTTGACGAGCAGGCCAAGTTCTTTCCCTCTTGCTTGTTGCTCGCGCGGCGTGTAGGTGCGACCGAGGTCAGGCAATTCGGAGCGCCCGGCCCACCACGCGGCCTCATGTTCTTCAAGCAACTCGCGCGCTAGCTGCCCGACACTCGCCTCTTCGCCCATGCGTTAGCCTTCCGTGTCGACCCCACGCCGGCACGTCGGGAAGTCTAGCACAGCCGGAGAAGAAGAGAGGACGCGGCGGGGCGAGCCCGTGAGGCGCTCGCCTTGCCACGCCCTCGCAAGGGGGGCGCTGCCTGCAGCCTACGGGCAGACGGGGTCCGGCACCTTCACCTGGAGCAGGTTATTCCAGGCCAGCGGATTGAACTGGGCAAGCGCTGCAGGATCGAACATCGAGTCCGGGAACTCCCCGACATCCTCGCGATCGGAGACCGTAACCCGCGTCGAGCTCGTGTCGAGCACGTTCGAGACGGTCATGTCCGTGTACTCGAGCCGGCTCTCGAATGTCGCGAGAGCGTTGACGCGGAGGACATTCTGAAGTTTCCCCAGCGTGTTCTTGCTCTCCATGGCGAGGACGAGGAAACCCTCCTTGTCCACCCAGACCGTGCGGTCGGGGAAGGTTTCGTTGGGATTCGTGCTCGGGTTTGCCGTCAGATGGAGCACGTAGACGGGACGGCTCGTGGCGACGCCTTCAACGGTCACGTCCAGGGTTGTCTCCCCGAGGAGTTCGCCGACGAAGTTCGTGGCGAGTTCGCTTCGTCCGATCTGGTCGAACTGGATGTTCGATCCGGCGAACGAGCCCTTCCGCTCTCCGCTCGAGACGAGCTCCTTCGGCATGCCGAGCGCGGGCAGGTAGAGATAGAGCTCGGTCGACTGGCCCGAGATCTTGCGATCGATGGTCAAGAAGACTGTGCCGCACGTCTCGGCCGGAGGAGCTAGGAAGTAGATCAGTCCGGCGTCCGGGACCTGCGGGTCCGACGAGGTCTTCGCGAACGAGACGAAGGACGCTTCCTGCACGGAGCCGTTCTTGTCCTGGACGACGAACGAGAGGAATGCTACCTGGCTTCCGACACCCGTGATTCCGCCGCGCGCATCAATCGCGGCGAGGATGTCGGAGGCGCCAAGCGACTGCGCTGCCGCGCCCACGCTTCCGAGAGAAAGCGCGACGGCGGCGACAGAGGCAAAGAGGAACGTAGGAAAGCGCTTGCCGATCATGGGGAAACCTCCTGGGTGGAAGACGTGGAGTCGCTATCCGGGGCCTGCGACCGCTTCTTGCCTGTGAGGAACCGTGGCTTGAGGGTGAGCAAGAGCGCCGGCACGACGATGAACGAACCGAAGAACGACCAAATCATCGTGAGGTTGATCAAGAGTCCGAAGTTGCGCAGGCCTTTGAACGCCGAGAAGTAGAACATCGCGAACCCCGCTGTGAGCGTCAGGGCGTTGAACAAGATGCCGCGCCCCATGGTGCGCATCGTAATCTCGTGGGCTTCCTCGATCGTGTGGCCGCGCGCCATCTCGGTCCTCCAGCGGATGATGAAGTTGATCGTGTAGTCGATGCCGACGCCGACCGTGATCGAACCGATCATCAGAGATGCAAGATCGAGCGGCATCTTGAGATAGCTCATCGTCCCGAGGTTGATCACGATTGTGAGGATCATCGGCGACACGGCGACGAGGCCGGCGACGATTGAGCGCAGGAGGATCGTCACGATGAGAAGCGCGGCCGCCAGCGCAATAGCAAGGGTCAGCGCGGTATTTGGCACGGTCTCCTGGGCGAGCGATGCCCACGCTTGCTCGGCGCCGACAAACTCCGCGGTGACTCCGACCGGCAGGACGCCGGCCGCATAGTCCCTGATGCGTCCGGCGAGGTCGATGATCTGCGCCGTGCCGTGAAGGCTCGTGCGCGCCACCACTTCACCCTGCGAGAGATCGGGCGTCGCCATGTTCCACAGCTCACCGCCGGAGAACGTGAACAAGGTCAGAAGCTGTGCCGCGAGCTTCGGATCGTCGGGGATGACGTAGAAGCTTGGATCGTCGGCGTGGAACTTCTGGTTCATCTCGCGCATCACGTTGGCGAGCGACGTGATGCTGCCTCCGTACTCGGGCTGCGCCTGGATGAAGTCCTCGAGCGCGACGACGGCCTTCAGGACGGTTGGATCCTTGAGGCCGTTCGTGCGGCCAGTCGCGATATGAATCGAAACCTGGGAGCTGCCGCCGAAGTTCCGGTCGAGAGCGTGCATGGCGTCCATCGCCGCGTGCTCGCTCCCCAGGTACTCGGTCGGCGACGTATCGACGACGAGGCGCGGGATCGCCACGGCGAACGCGACGAGCACGACGGCCGACAGGATGAGGACGACGGCGCGTCGCCGCGAGATCAACCGACCGAAGCGGACAAGCGCGTTCGGGAGCCAGCCGTGTCCGTAGTCGCGGTGCTTCTTCGGCAGAGGTAGGAGTGCGAGGATTGCGGGCAGGAGGATGAAGTTGAGCAGGAGCGTGAACGCGATGCCGATCGCAATGAACAAGCCGAACGTTTGCTGCGGCCACAGGCTCGCGGCAAGGAGCGACAGGAACCCGGTTGCCTCGGCCAGCGCGTCCATCGACAGGGGCTTTGCCATGTCCTGCATTGTCTGAATGACCAACTCGCGCCGCGGCAGGCGATCGGCGTGCTGGGCCTCCTCATAGTAGCGGTTCACGGTGAAAATCGCGTAGGCCTTGCTTGCTGCAATGAGCATGACGGGCATGAAGAACGAGAACGCCGTGAGTGGCACGTGGACGAGCGCCATCAGCCCGACCGTCCAGATGGTCGAGAAGGTCATGAGGAGGAACGGCAGCGCGACGCCGCGCCCGGTACGGAACGCGAGGAAGACGAGGAGTTCCATTACGAGCAAGACGAGTGGGGTCAAGACGAGCATGTCGTGCATCATGCTGTCGCCGATCGCGGCGCGAAGCGGAGCGATGCCGCCGACGTAGACCGTGAACCCCTCGTGACTGTGGGCTTGCGCGATCTGGTTGACGGTCGCGACGAGGGCGTTCGTGTCGTCGAGGTACGGGCTCGGTTTGAGCACGATGCCCGCCGCGCGCTCGTTCGACGCGAAGATGTAGCCGTTCAGATTGCGGTCACCGAGTACCTTCTGGCGATAGCTCTCGACTTCCTCCGGCGTCGTCGGCAGGAGTTCCGCTGCCTTTTCGATCGTCAGTTTGTCGTTCGTTGCAGAAATGACGGTCGCTGTGGTCGGCCCGATCACCTGATCGATCTCATGTAGACCCTGGAACTCGATCTCCATCGCGTGGATCTCGGCGATGGTCTTGACGTCGAAGATCGTGTTCGGCGTCTCGACCACGACCATGAAGAACTCCTGCGATCCAAAGATCTTCTCCGCTTTGTGCATCAGTTGGACCGAGCGGTCGCTGTCCGGCAGGTACTTGCCGAAGTCAGTCTGTAACTGGAGTTTGGGGATGAAGAGGAGGAAGAAGACGGTGAGCGCGACGACGACGGCGAGCGACAGCCAGGCGTGGTCGACGATCCAGCCGGTGAACTTGCGCATCATGGCTCCCTTCCGCCCGCGGTCTTCCGCGCGATCGCAGAGTCCCCTTCCGTGGTGGGCGCGTGTGCTGCCTCGGGCAGCGCCCTATCGATCGCCTTCGCCAGATGGACGAACAGGAGGACCGCGAGGACGGCCGCGACCACAGAGTCACCGCGCGTCATGTCAGGGCTCCTTTCGCGTCGTGAGCGAGTCCACTCCATATCAGAGCCGCCAGTTCCTCCGGCGCTCGGGCGAGGAACGCTTTCTGTTGAGTCTCCGGGTAGATCATCGCCGCCTCGTTGATTGACTGAACGACCGCGAAGAGGGCGGGCGCGACCATGCGCACGTTGCACGTCCGCAGCCATCCACCGTCGACGCCGTCTTGGATCAGCTTCTCGATCTTGTCGAGCATCTTGCGCTGCATCTTCGCCATGGCCTCGCCGATTTCGCCCGACCCGTTGTAGCGTTCGCGCACGAGGACCATTGCCAGGTCGCGCGACTCCGCGAGCCGCGCGAAGTGGGCGCTCAGAATCTTGCTGAAACGCTCGCGCACCGACACGCCGCTCTTCGCCAGCGATTCGTAGAGCCCGACCTCTTCGTCGAACTCGCGTTCGAAGATCGAGAGGAGGATCTGGGCCTTGCTCTCGAAGTAGTTGTAGATCGTCCCGACGGCGATCCCGGCCTCTTCGGCGATCTCCTCCGCCCGCGTCGCGTGGAATCCCTTGCGCGCGAATACGCGAATCGCCGCGTTGCGTATCAGATCCTGCTTCGCCGGGTCGGTCGCCATCGTCGCCTCCTGCATGAATGAACGTTCATTCATATTCTAGCGCGCGCAGCTCTGCCGTCAAGCCTCTCCTGGACCCTCGCTGGCTTGCACTCCAACCGCGCATGGCATGGTGAAGAGCCATCACCCAGAGAACGCAAATGCGGTGACCTGGCTCAAACGTTCGGCGCCGCTAGAAGAGAGGGAGTCATGGTGAGAAGTACCGCGATGACGATCATGCTGGTTGTGGTGCTGGCTTCTTCAGGTGGGCTCGGCGCAGTCCGGATAGCCACTGCCAATCTGAACAGGTTCGGCTGCGGGGGCACAGACTGCAGAGATGCACGCCTTTCGGAGCTGGCGCGCATTCTGTGCCAGTATGACGTCGTCGCATGCCAGGAGGTCATGAGGGCATCGGAAGGCGGGCGGAAGTGCTACGGGTGCGCGGGTGCAACATGCCAAGTCGACAAGCTGCTTCAGCTGATGGACGTTGCGAGCGGTGTCGAGTGGTTGTGTCGCCTCTCGAGTGTCTTCAGGTACGGCACTCGATACGAGCACTGCGCGATCCTATACAACTCTTCCGTCGTGACGGGGACAGGGCGGGAGGGCACGGTGAACGAAATCCCGGACTCACCCGTCTTCGATGTGAGACCTCCCTTCTGGGCCAGTTACCGGGCCGGGTAGTTCGACTTCACACTGGTTGACTATCACGGCGCAAGCGGGGGCAGTTCAGCGTCGTCGGAAGGAGAGGCGCAGAAGCTCGCTGGAGCGCTAGGTGCGCTTCTGGCCGCGGACCCCGCCGAACGAGATCCCGTCCTCTGCGGCGACCTGAACGTGAGCGAAATTGTGCTCTCAGAGGGGTGGAATGCAGCCAGCAGGAGCGGGGTGGACTACGTGGCGTTCGACACAGCGCAACGACTAGGCTCGAGTGGCTCGGCTCCTGGGGCGTCGACTCCCAGCTGGCCGACCGGGGTTCAGCGCACATGCAATCGTGTGGGCGGCGTTCCAGACTGATGGCCCAGACGATGACCAGTAGCTAGACCAGTGAGCTGCTGCGGCAGCATCTTGCTCTTGGCGTTGGTCGGCGTGGACGGCCGGGGCAAGCCCTGAGCTCGTTGCCCTTCAAGCCCCTGCAGCACCTCGCAAACTGCCGCTGGGACTCCTCCATGAGCGGGAAGGCTGGGTCATGGCAGTTCGACAGGACGACGAGCGTGTGGTCGGTCGCGAGGTGACACGTGACGAATGCCTCGACGCCGGGGAAGCCGCCGCGGTGGCCGTTTCCGGCTGGTTGCTCGCAGCGGCCTGTGCGCTGAGTCCTGCGAGCCTCAGCCCGCGACCTCTTCCACCTCCGGTGCCTTCTTCCGCCGGTCGAGACTGGACTCCAGGTTCCGGACGATCGGGATGAACGCGAAGAGCCCAGGGGAGAGCAGGCAACCGCCGCCGGCGGAGAGGAGCGGACGCACACCGAACCCGGTGATGAGAGGCGCGGCGATGACAAGCCCCAGTGGGTACATCGCCTGGCTCACCGCGTCGTTGGGGCGCATGATGCGACCCCGGAGTTTCGGGAGGCACGTCCGTTTGGTAGAGGGGTGGCTCGGGGCCGTTGGAGTGGGTGTTCGCGATGCCCGTGCAGATCAGGCATCCCACAGCAACGAGGTTCGCAGGACGCCGAGAGAGGGAGCCTCAGCAGGAGAAGTCAGATGCCCTGCGTCCCTTGTGGAACGTCCTGCGGGACCGTAGGATCGCACACCGTGGCCAGTGAGTTCGTCTTCCAACTCGATCCTGCGAGGCTGCGCATCGAGGACCGCAAATCGGGCGCTCATCTTGAGTTCCCGAACCGGATCGTCGTCAACAAGCGCCGCGGCCTCATCTTGGCAATCGGCGAGAGCGAGGACGTCGTGCGGTCTCGATTCGGTGACCGTTTCCCCGCCGAGGACGTCGGGACGCTCACGTTGTTTGGTCCTGCGGGAGCCTTTCTCAGTTACGAACTCCGAGTGATCGGACACCTGATGCGACTCCTGGCCGACCACGCGCACGGTCGGAGCGTCACTCTCGTGCCGTCGAAGCCGCCCAAGGGCTCGGACTACGCGTTCGACATCCCGGGCTACGAGACGTTTTCCGAATCGAGGCGACGCTCGTTCGAGCATGCCGTACAGGCCTACTTCCGCGTCCGGCGGCTCACGATCAACGAGCACGACCTTGCGATCCCGGCGCAGAGAAGGGAAATCGAGATCCAGGTTCGCCGGCTGCTTGTGATGGGATTGCCGGCCGCCGCGGCCATTGCCGGGTTTCTCGCGGCGCCCGCGGCCTTGAGAGAGGATCGCTTCGTCTTCCTGATCTACGTTCTTGCGATCCTCCTCGTCTCTTACTACGGAGGCCGCGTTGCGTGGATGCTCCTCGCCCGACGGATCCTGCCCGTGGACTACTGCTTCTACATGCTGCAGCACGGTCGGGGACGATTCTCGCCAATCGACCAGTGGCTCGCGAAGACCTTCTGGAGAAACTCATCTCCGGACTAGCAGCCGGGCCTCGGGACGCACTCGGCGCCGCAAGAGCGAGTGAGCTGGGCCCGGAGTGGGCTAGTGCCGCTCGGGCGGCGGGAAGCCGGTCGGAGTGACTGCTCCGCACTTCGAGCACGTCGTCTCGTACCACCAGGTCGGTTTGCCGCACGACGGGCACGTCCAGCGCTTGGCCTGGTCGGCGCACCAGCGGGCGCTGCCATCGGCGCGCAACGCTTGGAGGTTGTCCACGAGTTCAGCCAGGTGTGGACGCCGCGTCCGGAGGTCCCGGAGTGCGGCGCAGGGCATTTCCGGGCAGTCCGCGCAGGACGAGTAGCCCTTCCCAGTCGGGCAGTCGCGGTACCAGCAGTCGCCGCAGGCAAGCGTCACTCGGCTCGAGCGGCAACCATCGCAGGCGAGGCCTTCCTCCGGCCGGCCGAACGCGGCGGCCGCCTGAGCAAGATCGCCGTTCTGGGTGCACTGGTAGATCAGACAGGCCCCGCAGTAGAGTCCGCAGAAGGCATCGAGTCTCTGTTGAGTCACTTGGCTCCTTTCAGAGTTGCGAAGAGTGGACCGAGGTCGACGTTGCCCCCCGAGAGGATCACGCCGGCGCGCTTCCCTGCGGCATCGAACTTCCCGAGCAGGAGCGGGGCGACGGCGACGGCCGCGGAGGGCTCAATCACGAGCTTCGTTCTCTCCCAGACGAAACGCATGGCCATCAAGATGTCGTCCTCCTCGACGAGAATGACGTCGTCGAGTCCGTGCGCTCGAAGAATCTCAAACGGCAGCTCGCCGAGCGGCGTCCGCAGGCCGTCGGCCATCGTGCGCGGCACGAAGTCCGTGACGCGTTCGCCCGTTCTCAGTGAGCGCGCAGCGTCATCGGCGCCGGCCGGTTCGCAGCCGACGACCCTCACTTCTCGAGCCATGTGCCGCGCGGCGAGGAGCGTGCCGGAGAGAAGACCGCCGCCGCCGAGGGGCGCGAGGATCATATCCAGGTCTCGAACATCCTCGAAGAGCTCGCATGCCGCCGTTGCCTGCCCGGCGATGACGAACGGGTTGTCGTGCGGCGAAACGTAGACGGCGCCACTCTCTTCTACCGCGTGCTTGACGGCCTCGCGGCGGCCCGTGTGTGTCGGCGGGCAGAAGACGACGCGGGCACCGTAGCCCCGCGTTGCTTCAACCTTGGCGGGGTTCGCATTCTCGGGCATGACCAGCGTGGCGGGAATCTGATGCAGGCACGCGGCGAATGCGAGTGCCTGGGCGTGGTTGCCGCTTGAGTCGGCGGCCACGCCGCGCGTCCACTCGGCCGGCGACAGCGCGGCGACAGCGTTCGATGCGCCGCGGAACTTGAACGATCCCGCTCGCTGGAAGCTCTCGCACTTGAGGAAGACGCTCGCGCCGCAGGCTGCATCGAGGAGCCGCGACGTGTGCACGGGTGTTCGGTGGGCGAGAAGAGCGATGCGGCCGCGCGCCGCCTCGATGTCCTTCCAGCCGACGAGTTCGCTCACGCGGGCTCCTTGAAGAACGCATCGCGGTAGACGCGCAGCTCGGCGATGGACTCTCGAATGTCGTCGAGCGCCCGGTGGCGTGATGCCTTGGTCACCTTGTCGACCATGCCCGGGCGCCACCGGCGGACGAGCTCCTTGATCGAGCTTACGTCCACGTTGCGGTAGTGGAAGTAGGCCTCAAGTTTCGGCATGTGGCGGATGAGGAAGCGGCGGTCGAAGCAGACGCTGTTGCCGGAGAGCGGCGCCTTTCCTGACAGGCAGTGCTTGCGCACGTAGGCCAGAGTCAGTGCTTCCGCTTCGACGAGCGAGGTCTTGGAAGCACGAGATGCTTCGAGGAGTCCGCTCGCGCCGTGCTGTTTGACGCACCATGGATCAAGCTGACCGATTGCGTGGCCTTCCTGGTGTACGACGAGATCGATTCCGTCGCCGAGCTCGCTCAGGTCTCCGTCCGTCACGAGGCACGCGATTTCGAGGATGACGCGCGAGTCGGGATCGAGTCCTGTCGTCTCGAGGTCGACCCACACGAGGTTGTTGAGACTCTTGGCCATGGCCCTCCTGAGCGAAAGCTTAGCGTGGCGAGAGGGAGGCGGCTACCGACGAGGTGAGCCCGCTCCGGCGCTTCCCGAAAGGAGCGGGGCGGCCGGGAGAGGCCGCCCCGACGAAGACAAGCTTGTGGATCCCCTACTCCTTTGCTGCGGCGCCCGACACTCCTGGAAGAGGGGTCGACTTGAGGCCCACCAGCGCGACGATGAGTCCGAGAACGGCGAGTCCCATCACGGGAAGGAAGACAGGGAGAGCGCCCCACTTGTCGCGGATGACGCCGTAGAGCGTCGTACCGAGGATCGCTCCGACTCCGTACGCCGTGAACACGATGCCGTAGTTCCGCGCGTAGTGCTTTGTCCCGAAGAACGTTGCCGTGGCCGTCGGCGCGATCGCCAGCCACCCACCCAGGTTGAGGTAGAGGAGGACGAACGAGACGAAGTAGATCGCTGTGCTGCCCTTGCCAAGGAAGTAGACGAGAGCCGCTGCAACCAGGATTAGCACGAAGGACATGGCCGCGGCATAGCGCGGCGTCAAACGATCGGTGAGCCACCCGAACAGCGGCCGCCCCACGGCGTTCGGGATGGCGAAGATGGATACCGCGAGCGTTGCCAACGTGCTCGAGACTCCGGCGACTTCCAGGCCGAACGGCTTGGCGATGCCGATCGACATCAGACCGGCAAGGCAACCGATCGTGTAGCAGCCCCAGAGCGCGTAGAACGCTGGCTGCCTAATCATCTGCCCCCGGTCCAGGTCCCCGAAGACGCAAGCAGGTGTCTTCCCCGGCTTGTTCACAGCAGGCTCGCAACCTTTGGGTGCCCAGCCCTGCGGCGGGAACTTGAGAGGCAGCGCGAGCGCGAGCAGGAGGACGAGGAAGACCCCACCCAGCACGCTGAACGTTCGGATGACGCCCATCGAGGTGATGAGCGAGTCGGCGATCGGTGCGAGGATGAGGGCCGATAGGCCGAAGCCCATGACGGTGAGCCCGACGGCGAGGCCCTTCCTGTCCGGGAACCACTTGCCGGACACGGCGATCGGGCAGCCGTACATCACGCCGACTCCGCTTCCCCCGACCACACCGTAGAGAAGCGTCAGGATCCAGATGTTGGGCGAGAGACCCGACAGGATCCATCCGCTGCCTACAAGCGCCCCGCCAAGAAGGCTCGTCTTGCGCGGACCCCATTTCTCGACCAGCGGGCCGGCGAGCGCCATGCCGAGGGCGAACATGCCGAGGAAGATCATGTACGGAAACCCAACCTGGGTGTCCGTGATGCTCCACAGCGTCTTGAGCGGTCCGCGGAACACGCTGAACGCGTAGACCGCGCCAAGGCAGATATTGATCAGAAACCCGACTCCGACATACATCCAGCGCGACGTCTCGAGCTGCCTCTCCTTCGCCACTTCAGTCATCGGTCCCTCCCCCGAAGAGAGAGGGGCGGCCGTGCCGCCCCTCCGTAGCTTCTCCGTGTGCCGTTCACTGGCACGTACCCTATCCCTTGTAGCCGACGGCCTTCTTGAGCTCCTCGACGGTCTCCGGGTTCAGGAGCGTTGTTAGGTCGCCGATCGGTTCGTCGCGAACGAGGGACTTCAGGATGCGTCGCATGATCTTGCCGCTGCGGGTCTTCGGCACGTCGTGCGCGAAGATGATCTCCTCCGGCCGTCCGGTAGGACCGATCACGCGGTTGACCGTTGCCAGGAGGTCCTTGCGGATCTCTTCCGACGGCTCGACCCCCTTGCGCAGGAGCACGAACGCCACCGGAACCTCGCCCTTCAGGTCGTGCGGCTTGGAAACAACAGCGACTTCGCTGACGTTGCTGTTCTGCGCCAGCGCGCTCTCGACCTCGGCGGTCGCCAGGCGGTGGCCGGCGACGTTCATGACGTCGTCGACACGGCCGGTGATGCGGAAGTTGCCCATCTCATCCTTGCGGGCGCCGTCGCTCGTGAAGTAGCGATCCGGGCCGTAGTCCGAGAAGTACTGGTTCCTGAACCGCTCCATGTCGCCGTAGATGCCGCGCGTGAGGGACGGCGGGAACGGGCTGAAGATCGCGAGGTAGCCGCCCTCGTTGACCTTCATTGACTGGCCGCCCGAGTCGAGGATGTCACCCAAGACGCCGGGGAATCCGCGACCAGCGACGGTCGGGATGAACGGCCCGATGCCGGGCAGGTTGTTGACCATGTTCGCGCCGGTCTCCGTTTGCCACCATGTGTCAATGATCGGGCAGCGCTCGCCACCGATCTTCTCGAAGTACCACATCCACGCGTCGACGTTGATCGGCTCGCCGACCGTGCCGAGGACGCGGAGGCTCGAGAGGTCGTACTTCGCCGGCCACTCGTCGCCCTGCTTGATCAGCATGCGGATGAGGGTCGGCGCGGTGTAGAGCTGGGTGATCTTGTGCCTCTGGACCATGTCCCACATGCGGCCGTAGTCGGGCATGTCGGGAGAGCCCTCGTACATGAACGACGTGACGCCGTTCATCAAGGGTCCGTAGTTGATGTACGTGTGGCCGGTGACCCAGCCGACATCGGCCGTGCACCAGAAGATGTCGCCGGGGTGCATGTCGAAGTTCCACTTCGCGGTCACGTAGGACTGCACGGCGTACCCGCCGGTCGTGTGCATGATGCCCTTCGGCTTGCCTGTCGTGCCTGAGGTGTAGAGCAGGAACGACAGATGTTCGGCGTCGAGTTCTTCGGCCGGGCAATCGGCCGACGCCTTGGCGACGAGGTCGTGATACCAGACGTCGCGGCCGGCCTTCATCGGCGCCGAGCCGTCGAGGCGCTTCACGACAACGATCTTCTCCACCTTCGTTCCCTCGCAGCCCTGCTCGGCGGCCTTCTTGAGGTCGATCGGCTTGCCGCGGCGATAGTAGCCGTCGGCCGTGACGACGACCTTCGCGCCGGCGTCATCCATGCGGTCGCGCAGCGACTCCGGGCTGAAGGCGGAGAAGACGACGCTGTGCGGCGCGCCGATGCGGGCGCAGGCTTGCATGGCGATAACGGCTTCCGGGATCATCGGCATGTAGATGCCGACGCGATCGCCCTTCTTCACGCCGAGGGACTTGAGGCCGTTCGAGAACTTGCAGACGCGCTCGTGGAGCTCTTTGTACGTGATGCGGACGGCCTTCTCCTCAATCGGCTCGGGTTCCCAGATGATGGCGACCCGGTCGCCGTGGCCGGCCTGGATGTGCCGGTCGAGGCTGTTGTAGGAGAGGTTGATCTTCCCACCGACAAACCACTTGTAGGCGTAGGGAGTTGGGTCGTAGGCCTTGTCCCATCTCTTGAACCAGTGCAATTCCTCGGCGAACTGGGACCAGAATGCGACGGGATCCGCCGCTGCCTTCTTGTAGATCGCCTCGTCCGAGACCCACGCTCGCTTCTTCAGTTCGTCTGTGG
Organism: uncultured bacterium; assembly: GCA_903839615.1. Classification (GTDB taxonomy): domain Bacteria; phylum Bipolaricaulota; class Bipolaricaulia; order UBA7950; family UBA9294; genus CAIOGO01. The sequence goes on along the minus strand of CAIMCX010000021.1, from coordinate 11,354 downwards.
GCCAGAAGACGTTCTCACGCGTTGGGTCTTTCTTGACCCACTTCTTCGCCTCCGACACGTTGGAACCTCCTGTAGCGCGGTGTGAAAACAGGTCGAGATGCTAGCCCAACGGACTTCGGCCTGCAACGCTAGAAGAGGAGCGAAGGCGTAATCTGGACGAGAATCGGCGCGCCGAGAACGACGCGATACACGGGCACGGCGCGGAGAACGCGGCGGACGAAACCGGCGGTCTCGGCGAAGGCCGTCTGTCCGCCGGTCACCCACTGGTCGACGCGCGACGGGCCGGCGTTGTAGGCAGTGAGCGCAAGATCGACGCGGCCGTATCGGTCGATGAGATAGCGCAGATACCAGGTTCCGAGGCGCAAGTTCATCTCGGGATCGTAGAGATCGGGTGTCGCGAATCCGAGGCGCTGGGCGATCCAGTCGGCCGTGTCCGGCATCAGCTGCATCAGGCCGACGGCGCCGCGCGACGATACGGCGTCTGCGTGGAAACGGCTCTCGGCGCGGACGACGGAGCACACGAGGGCGGGGTCGAGGCCGGCGGCCGCGGCCGTGGCGCGCACGAGGTCGATCCGCTCCGCGGGGTAGAGAACGCGGAAGCCCACTGCGCTGGCGTAGAGGAAAAGGAGCGCGAGGGCGACGAAGACACTTGATCGCACGACCCTCGCCCGTCGGCCCGCCATAGGCCCATCATACGGGATCGATTCCAGCGCGGGGCTCCATGACGTTCCATGCGGTGAGAGACAGGACGCCTGGGGAGTGCGGCCGGCGAACCCCGTTCGAGTTTCAGCGCGGGGGGACGTATCCTAGTCTAGAGAGTGACTCACGGGACTCGCAAGAGCGCACGAGGCAGTCTCGGAAGATCGCGCCACGGCGCGGCGAAGACGAGGGAGTGACATGTCGCTGTTCAAAGAGCGCCAGTACCTGCGCATCCGCGTTGATCGCGAGGCGGACGACAGCCTGTGGATGAAGTGCAAGTCCTGCGGCGAGCTCGTGTTCAAGCGGAGGGTTCGCGAGAACAACAACGTCTGTCCCAACTGCGGCGAGTACTTCTTCCTTACGGCGCAGGAGCGGATCGACTCGCTGCTCGACCCCGGCTCGTTCGAGAACCTGACCGAACCGATCGTCACCGATGACCCACTCGGCTTCGTGGACAACCAACCCTACAGCGATCGCCTGCGCGAAGCACAACAGAAGACGGACCTGCTGGACGCTATCCTCATCGGGCGCGGCGCGATTCATGGAATCCCCGTCGTGCTTGGTGCGATGGACTTTCGGTTCATCGGCGGGACCATGGGTTCGGTGATGGGTGAGCACGTGTGCCGAGCAATGGAGACGGCCGTCGCCGAGCGGCGCGCATTCGTCCTCGTGTCGTCGTCCGGCGGGGCGCGGATTCAGGAGGGCGTGTTCTCACTCCTCCAGATGGCGAAGACGGTCACAGTGCGTCGCCGCCTCGCCAGCGCCGGGCTTCCATTCATCTCGGTCATGACCTACCCGACGTCGGGAGGCGTCCAGGCGTCGATTGCCTCGCTCGGTGACATTCTCATTGCCGAAAAGGGCGCGCTGATCGGGTTCGCCGGGCGTCGGGTGATTCAGCAGACGATCTCCGAGGAGCTGCCGCAGCACTTCCAGACCGAGACGTTTGCTCTGGAGCGCGGACAGATTGACCGCGTCGTCCGCCGCGAGGAACTGCGGGACGAGCTGGCACTGGCGCTCGGGTTTTTCGCGGGGGCACGATGACCGACGAACGGACGCTGGATCTCCTCGAGGCGAAGATCGGGGAACTGCGACAGCTCAACGCGGTGGAAGGGATCGACCTCTCGAAGGAGATCGCGCGCCTGGAAGAGAAACTCCAGCATCTGCGAGAGAAGCTCTACGCGAACTTGAGCGACTGGGAACGAGTGAAACTGGCGCGAAACCCGAAGCGACCCTACTCGCTCGACTACCTCGAGACGGTCTTCGAAGGGTTCTACGAGCTGCGAGGCGATCGCGTGACGGGAGACGATCGGGCTCTCCTGACCGGACTCGCGCGACTGGACGGCCGCCCGGTCGTCATCCTTGCCCAGCAGAAGGGGAGGACGACGGAGGAGAACAAGGAGCGGTTCTTCGGAATGCCGCGACCGCAGGGCTTCCGCAAGGCGCGGCGTGCCATTGAGTTGGCCGACCGCTTCGGCTTTCCCCTCATCTCGCTGATCGACACCCCCGGCGCGTATCCCGGGCTCGAGGCGGAAGAACAGAACATCGGCGCGACGATCGCCGAAAGCCTCCAAGCCATGGCCGGCGTCCGCGTGCCGACCGTGGCTGTCGTCATCGGTGAGGGAGGATCGGGAGGCGCGCTCGCGATCGGTCTCGCCGACTGTATCCTCATGCTTGAGAACGCCATCTTCTCGGTGATCACCCCGGAAGGCGCCGCTTCGATTCTCTGGAAAGACAAGGACAAGGCGAAGGAGGCGGCTGCCGCGTTGCAGATGACGGCTGACCGATTGCTCACCCTGGGGCTGATCGACGGGATCGTGCCCGAGCCGCTCGGCGGGGCCCACAAGGATCCGGCCAAGACCGAAGCCGCGCTCAAGGGCGAGATCCTTCGTCGACTGGCCGAACTCGAAGCCGCGCCGACCGACGAGCGGCTCGCCCGGCGCTATGCACGCTATCGAGCCATTGGGCGGTTCCGCCCGGCTCCTCCCGCCCCGGCGACCGACGCCCCCGAGCCTCCGGCCGCGGACGCGACTGCGCCGTCGGTCGCGCGCTGAGCCGATAGAAGAGACGAGACCGCTCACGCGACATTTGCCTGCGCTGCGTTGCCCTCCATCTCCGACAGCTCGCCGACGCGGCGGAACACGACGTACGTCATGACGATCGACACGGTGTAGAGCGTGGCCGTGGCGACGAAGAGAGGCGTGAATCCGGCAGAGACTTGCACGTACCCACTGATCCACGCCGAGATGGCCCAGCCGGCGTTCCATGCGAGCATCAGCAAGCTGGCGGCGAGGGGTCGAACGCCTTTCGGGACGATGCCCATGGAGTATGCGGAGAAGACGGGCGAGCTCATGTTCATGAGCGCGGTGCGAATGAGGAACGTCCCTGCCGACGCGCCAAATGCGGGGACGAAACCCATGGCGAGAAGGAGTGGGATGGACAGAGCCTGAGTGAGCACGATCGCGTGCACTTTGCCGAGCCTTGTCGCAATCCACGGCGCGACGAAGCCGGCGCAGCCCGTGAGAAACGAGGAAATCCCAAAGACGAGGCCGAGCGTCGCGTCAGATGCATGGAAACGAAGGCGGAAGAAGACGTTCAGGAACGGCATCGTCAACCCGGCTCCGAGCGATCCGATGAGCTGGATCACAAGGAGTTTCCCAAGGAGGGCTCGATATGGCCGCCATTGGCCGCGCGGAGGCCGTTCGGCCGGCGCAGCCGGCGCCATTCCGCGAAGGCGCAGAATGGGGATGAGCCCGAACAAGGAGACGCCGGTCGCGACCAGGAGGATGCCGCGATATCCGGCGCTCGTGCCGACCATCCCGGCGCCGAACGCGCGTGTGAGCTGGCCCGCGACCAGACTGGCGACCACGGACGCGAAGGTGTTCAGCGCGAACTGCACGCCGAACAAGTGCGTCCTCGTCTCCTCCGTGCTCACGGCGGTCATGAGCGGCGAGGAGACGACCGATAGGAGGACGCTGCCGAGCCCTGACACAATCGACGCGAGGATAAGAATGGGCCGAGTCGGGTAGAGAACCCAAGCGAGCTGCGCGCCTGCATACACGGCGAGACCGAGAAAGAGGGCTCTTCGGAATCCGAGGCGCGGAAGCACAAGGCCGACTGGCACGGCGGCCGCCGCGGTGGTGAATGCAGGCAGGCTTGCGAGGAGGCCGACGAATGCCTGGTCGTAACCGAGCGAAAGCACGTACAGGTTGAAGAAGACGTAGACAATCCCCGTGCAGAAGCCGAACAGGATCGACGCCCCGAGGAAGAGGCGGGCGTCTCTTGAGAAAGCGCGGATTGCGGTTGCGTACTCGCGGAGCAAGCTGACCTCCCGCGCTCTATCGCTTGAGCGCTTCTCGGGCTTGCTGCTCGATCGATTCGACCGTGATCCCGAGGTGCGAGAAGACCTCGGGTCCGGGGCCGCAGGCCCCGAATCGGTCGACGCCGATCGAGACGCCGTGCGCTCCGACGTAACGCTCCCAGCCCGTCGTGCGGCCTGCTTCGACCGACACGCGCGCTGAAACCTCCTCGGGAAGCACGCTTGTCCGATAGGCCGCCGGCTGCGCGTCGAACAGCTCCCAGCTTGGCATGGAGACGACGCGGACGCGAATTCCATCTCCCGCTAGGTGTCGCGCGGCGTCGAACGCCAGCGCGACCTCGGAGCCCGTCGCAAGGAGAATGAGTTCGGGCGTCGGAGCCGAATCCCATAAGACGTACGCGCCGCGCCGAACCCCGTCTGCGGATGCGACTCCCGTCCGGTCAAACGTTGGAACCGCCTGCCGCGACAAGACGAGGACGGACGGGCCGTCCGCCCTCTCGACGGCCGTGCGCCACGCCTCAGCAGTCTCGTTGGCATCGGCAGGTCGCAGCACGACGAGATTCGGAATGAGGCGAAGGCTGGCGATCTGCTCCACGGGCTGGTGCGTCGGCCCGTCCTCGCCGACGCCGATCGAGTCGTGGCTGAAGACGAAGATCGAGCGGTAGTGAGCCAGTGCGGCGACGCGAATCGCCGGGCGGAGGTAGTCGGAGAAGACGAGGAACGTGGAAGCATACGGGATCGTTCCACCGTGTGCGGCGAGGCCGTTGACGATGGCCCCCATGGCGTGCTCGCGGACTCCGAAATGGATATTTCGTCCGGTGTAGTCCCACGCCTCGCCGAGAGTCCCCTGAACCTGGATGGGGCGAGTCCCCGGATGCTCGAAATCCCCCTCATGCTTGAGCCACGTGAGAGTCGAGGGATTGAGGTCGGCTGAGCCTCCCATCGTTTCCGGCAGAGCCTTTGTGATCGATTGCAGGATCGTCTCCGATGCCTTGCGGGTAGCGATTCCCTTCGGATCGGCGTCGAACTGCGGCAGGTCCCGGTCCCACCCTTTGGGAAGGAGTCCGTTCATGCGGCGCTCGAATTCGATCGCGAGGTCGGGGTAGGCAGTCCGATAGGCATCGAAACGCTCCTGCCACGCGCTGTGGGCGGCTGCGGCCTCTCTTGCGATCTCGCCGAACCGCGTCCGCACGTCGTCGGGAACGAAGAACGACGGCGTCTCCGGCCATCCGAGAGCCCGTTTCGTTGCCGCGACCTCGTCTTTCCCGAGCGGTGCTCCGTGGGCGCCGTACGTGTTCTGCCGCGTCGGCGCGCCGTACCCGATGATGGTTTTCACCACGATGAGGTGGGGCCGATCCTCTGCGGCCACGGCGGAGCGGAGCGCAGCGTCGATGGCGCCGAGATCGTTCCCATCGCGGACGGTCTCAACCGTCCACCCGGCGGCAGCGAAGCGCCCGGCGACGTCCTCGGACGTCGAGAGGGACGTCGTGCCCGCGAGGCAGATGCCGTTCGAGTCGTAGAGAACGATCAGTCTGCCGAGACGCAGATGGCCGGCCAACGCGCACGCCTCGTAGGAGATGCCTTCCATGAAGTCGCCGTCTCCGGCGAGGACGAACGTGCGGTGATCGACGATCTCGTTCCCGGGCCGATTGAAGATGCCGGCTAGGTGTCGCTCGGCGATGGCGAGACCGACGGCGTTAGCGATCCCTTGCCCGAGAGGTCCGGTCGTCACCTCCACGCCGGGGGTGAGGTGGCTCTCTGGATGGCCGGGCGCGCGGCTTCCCCACTGCCTGAATGCGCGCAGCTCCGCAAGCGGAAGGTCATACCCGTGGAGGTGAAGGAGGGCGTAGAGGAGAGCCGATCCGTGACCGGCGGAGAGGACGAATCGGTCGCGGTCCGGCCAGCGCGGGTCCCGTGGATCATGGCGCAGATAGCGCGACCAGAGGACGTGCGCCATCGGCGCGGCGCCGAGAGGCAGCCCAGGGTGACCCGAATTGGCCGCCTCCACGGCGTCAACGGCCAGGAATCGCAACGCGTTGACGCACCGAGTGTCGATCGTCTCCCGCTTCTCCATGATCTCCCCCAGATCCCTTGGCGCCTCGCCCGAACTGCATGAGACGCTTGCGGCGACACTTTCCTCACCACAGTTCAGGTTGTCAAGGAAGGCCGGTTTGATCGGTCTTCCGCAGAGAGTAGACTACCCGCGTCTCTGCACAGGTGACCTTGGGAGGTGCCTCGACCATGCCGTTCCTTGGAGGAAGCGCTCTGAAAGAGGCGTACCGAAGAGCCCAGCGCGGCGGGTACGCCTACATGGCAAACAACATCGCCGAGCCGAACACACTTCTCGGCCTTCTCGACGCCTACACGGAAGCGAAGTCGGATCTGGTCGTTCAGATCAGCCCCGGAGCGGCGAAGTATGCCGGAGGCGGAGACAAGCTGGCTGGGTTGCGCGCCCTGTCGGGACTCATCAGTGTCCTTGCGGTGAACCGCCCGATCGGCGTCTTCATCAACCTCGACCACTTCACGACGCAGGAGCTAGCGCTTATGGACGTCGCGATTCGAGAGCGTCTCGTGTCGTCGATCATGATCGATGCGTCGGCGGAGTCGTTCGAGGCGAACATCCGTGCGAGCGCGGAGGTCGTCCGAATGGCCAAAGGGAGCGGCATCCTCGTCGAGGCTGAGCTCGGCAAGATCCGCGGCGTAGAAGACGAAATCTCGTCGGACGAAGCGTTCTACACTCATCCGGATGAGGCGGTGGAGTTCGTCCGCGCATCCGGCGCGGATCTCCTCGCGATCGCGATCGGGACGGAACACGGCGTCTCGAAGGGGCGGAAGATCGAGCTGCGCGTGGACCTGGCGAAGGCGATCCAGGCGAAGCTCCATGAGGCCGGCCTCGACACCCCGCTCGTCCTCCACGGCTCGTCCGGCCTCCTCCCGGGGCAGGTGAGGGACGCGATTCGCTACGGAGTCTGCAAGCTGAACAAGGACACGCACTACCAATACGTGTACAGCCGAGCCGCGTGCGAGTTCTACCTCAAGAATTCGCGCGCGATCATGCCGCCGGATGGGGTCGAGGACGACATTGTCGACCTCTTCTCGAAGAGTGACTGGAGTCCGGACAAGAAGCTGTTCGACCCCCGTGTTGCCGGGAAGCTCGTGCAAGAGAAGATCAAGTGGATCGCCGGCGAGCTTCTGGCGCAGGGGAGCAGCGGCGGCCACGCGAATCCGTCCGGCGAGAGCGATTCGAGCACTGCGAAGCGCTAGTCCGAGAGGACGGGTCGAACGGCGCGTCTCGTGCGAACTAGGAAGGGGTCTCGAGCTTGACGTCCCGCAGGTGCTTGGCGGCACTCTCGGGCGGCATCGGGTTGATGTAGAAGCCCGTTCCCCACTCAAATCCGGCCACCTGGGTCAGACGTGGCAAGATGGCGATGCGCCAGTGGTAGTCGTACGGCAAGGTGGACCAGTACCCCGGACGACCGGGGCGTGGCACCGGGTTTGGCGTCGTCTTCAGGACGAAGTTGTATGGCACGTCTCCGAGAAGGGCTCTCAGGCGCCCGAGCGTGCGGATGAGCGTGCGCGCGAGGCCGTAGCGCTGCTCCGTGGACAGCGACGTGAAATCGTGCGAGTGTTGCTTGGGGTAGACGACGAGCTCAAACGGGAAACGGGAATCGTACGGCGCCCACACGACGTGGCCGTCCACTTCTTCGACGACGCGCTCGCCGCTGCGAATTTCCTCGAGCATCACGTCGCAGTAGAGACAGCGCTCCTTCTTCTCGTAGTACGTGCGCGCCGTCATGAGTGAATTGCGGACTTCCTGGGGCACGATCGGCGTGGCGATAATCTGGGAGTGAGGGTGGGAGAGCGAGGCACCCGCCTCCTTGCCATGGTTCTTGAACAAGAGGATGTATCGAAACCATGGGTTCTTCATGAGGTCCTGCAGCCGCGCGATGTAAGTGTCGATGACGAGCTTGACCTGCTCCTCGCTCATGTCGGCGAGGTCGCGGACGTGCTCCGGTGTCTCAATCACGATCTCGTGCGCACCGACGCCGCGCATCCGGTCGAAGACGCCGAGGACGGCCTCGCGTCCCAGCTCCTGATAGACCTGCAGCGCGGGGAACTTGTTTGGCACGACGCGAACGCGCCATCCCGCCCCGTCGTGGATCCGGTAAATCTCAGGCGGAGTCATCGCCTCGTTGCCGGCGCAGAACGGGCAATTCGCCGGCTTCTCGTCGATCGCACTCGGGTCCGGTTTGCGCTCGAAGTCGGTCGGCCTCTTGGCGCGCTCCGGCGCCACGATGACCCATCGGTTGCTTGTCGGTCCGCGTCGTAGCTCTGGCATGGTCGTCCCTTCGTCTCCGAATCGTACCCCTGTATTGTACTCCCGCGAGGCGCGCTGCTCCCGCCGACGTAGACCGGTTGACCGAATGCCGCATTCCATCGATACTTTCTTCTGGAGGTGAAGAAATGCGAATTCTGTTTGTCGCCGCCGAGGTCGCTCCGTTCGCCAAGACGGGCGGACTGGCGGATGTAGCTCTTGGGCTTCCGAGGGCGCTCGCGTCGCTGGGCGCCGATGTTCTTGTTGTCATGCCAAAGCACCGCTCCGTGGCCGCGAAGGCCGAGCTGCGAGAAGCGGCGCGGTTCACGGTTCCGGTCTCAGGACAGGCCAAGGATTGCATCGCGTTCCGCGGGACGCTTCCTGAGAGCAAGGTGCCGATCTACTTCCTTGGGAACGATGCGTACTTCGATCGCTCAGCCATCTACGGGGAGGTGAGCGAGTATCCCGATGCTCTCGAGCGGTTCACCTTCCTGTCGCGCGGCGCACTCGAGCTCTGCGAAGCGCTCGGCTGGTCGCCGGATATCGTTCATGCCAACGACTGGCACACGGCGCTTCTCCCGGCGTACGTGAAGTCCCTTGGTCTCGCGCGATCGAAGGGGGCGAAGACCGTGCTCACGATCCACAACCTTGCTTATCAAGGAGCCTTTTCTCGCGCGCAGGCCGATACGATCGGGCTTACGGGAGCCGACCTTGAACCCTATCTGCGGGGGGACCAGGTGAACCTGCTGCGCGGCGGCATCCTCACTGCGGACCTAGTCAATACTGTGTCGCCGACCTACGCCAAGGAGATCCTCGAACACGGGGACGGCCTGGAGGCGGAATTGCGAAGCCGCGCCAACGCGTTGTACGGCGTCCTGAATGGGATCGACACGACGGTGTGGAACCCCGCCGCCGACCCTCTCCTCTGGGCGACGTACACGAGGAAGAACCTGGCCGGAAAGGCGCGGAACAAGGAACTCTTGCAGAAGGAGCTCGGGCTGACGGTAGATAGCCGCGCGCCCCTTGTCGGGACGATCTCGCGGCTCGCCGAGCAGAAGGGCTTCGATCTGATCATGCCGGCGTTCGACCGTCTGCTTGATCTCGGGATCCAGTTTGTCGTCCTCGGTAGCGGTGCTCCGGAGTACGAGCGGTTCTTCCGCGAAGCCGCCGAGCGCTACCGCGGGCGTGTCGCTGCGCTCATCACGTTCTCCGAGGAATGGGCCCATCGGATCGAGGCCGCGTCGGACATCTTCCTCATGCCGTCGCGCTTCGAGCCCTGCGGTCTGAACCAGCAGTACTCCCTCGCGTACGGGACGGTGCCGGTCGTAAGAGCGACCGGAGGGCTGCGCGACACGATCGTGGACGTTGGGAGCGACAAGCGCCGGGGCAACGGCTTTTCCTTCGAGGCCTACACCGCCGACGAGATGCTCGGAGCGCTCGCTCGCGCTGTCACGCTGCACCGAGACGACCCGCGCGGCTGGCGAGACATCGTGATGAAGGGCATGGATCAAGATCTCTCCTGGGAGAACTCGGCGAAGGCCTACCGCGACCTGTACCGCAAGCTCGGGCGCTAGGCAGAGCGGCTGCCGGCGCCGAGGGGCTAGGACGTGCGCTCGATGGCCACGCGGGCGTCGAGCGGTGGGACCACGAGCGTGGCGGTCAGTGGTTCATCGGAGAACGCATCCGCGGAGCGGCCTCTGTTCCCGAGAGGGACGGAGGCCGCATGCTGCCTGTCCGCGTTCAGCGCCACGAGGATGCGTTCGCCCGCGAGCTCGCGGCGGAAAACAACGAGCCCGTCTGCAGCGGATACCGGCACCAAGGAGCCGGTGCGGAGAGCGGGATGCTCGCGCCGCAGGGCCTCTCCGTCGCTTGCCGCCTCTCCTCGTCCGAGCCGCACGCGGAAACCTGTCACGAACACCGTGTCACTGCTGCGAATCGACAGGTCCCCGTTTCCGTCAAGCTCGACTCGCGCACTCATCCCCATCCTCCTCGCGCCGGAACACGGAAGAAATCCGCTGCGACGAGCGTGGCGGGTCCAATGAGGAATCCGTCCGCGCCGAGTTCCGCGTATACGATGGAGAGCTTCTCCGCTTCAGCGGGGAACGAGTGGCGGCGGACCTCCTCCTCAAGCGCCGGGAGAAAGAGGTCGGACTCGTCCATGCGCTCTCCACCAAGCAAGATGGCTTCCGGGTTGAGCAAGTTCACCAGGTTCTTCGCACCGAGTCCGAGGAACCGGCCCATACGGGCGAACGCCTCGCGCGCGCCGTTGCCACCATCACGCGCTGCCCTTGCCATGTCGGCGATGCTCGTGAATCCCAGCCGACCGGCTTCCTCCGACAGGAACCGGTCGGAAGCATAGACTTCCAGACAGCCCCGCTCCTGGCACCGGCATACCGGGCCGTCGGGATCGATCGTCATGTGACCCAGCTCGCCTGCGCCGCCGAACGCCCCGCGGTAGATCTCGCCGTGGATGACCACGCCGGCGCCGATCCCTTCTCCGACGGTGATGCAGACGAAATGCTGAAAGCGGCGACCCGCGCCGTACCACAGCTCGGCCAACGCAAGTGCGTTGACGTCGTTCTCCACCCACACCGGGAGGCCGACTCGGTCCGAGAGCGACTCGCGAAGCGGAACCTGCTCCCACCCGAGAATCGGGGAATACAGGTCGGCGCCGGTGATGGGATCGACAAAGCCCGAGATCGAAACGCCGACGCCCAGTGTCTTGCCTGCCTGGAGCTGTTCGGTGAGGCGGGCGATGGCCTCGATGGCTTCGTCCGGAGTCGGCGAGTGGTCGAAGGCCGTCTCAGCACGGCTGACGATCGCGCCGCTCATATCGACACTGGCTGCGAGGATCCGGCGAGCTTCGACCTTGATTCCAATCGCACGGGCGTAGTCCGGGTCGAGTGCGACGAGAACAGCGGGCCGGCCTCCGCTCGATCCGGACTTGCCGATCTCGACCACCACTCCCTCACCCAAGAGGTCGCGTACCAGCCGGGTCAAAGAAGAAGGTGCGAGTCCGGCGCG
>CAIMCX010000020.1 GCA_903839615.1 uncultured bacterium | reverse complement strand
GCAAGACGACCAGGCCGCCCAGTGTCGGCGTTCCTGCCTTTGCCTGATGGTGCGCGGGCCCTTCTTCGCGGATCGGTTGGCCCAGGCGGCGTTCTCGCATCCAGCGGGCGAAGCGCCACGCGGCGACGGCAGTCAATGGACAAACGAGAAGCGCCGCGATGATGCCTGCGGTCACGCCTCTCCCGTCTCCCTCAACTCGCCGTCGGTTTCGAGGAGGAGGCGCCGGAGGCTCGCCTGTGCTTTCTTGTTCTTCTCCCCCAGGGATCGAAGGAGGATCTTGTAGAGCTGGTAAGACGAGAGCAGGCAATAGCCGTGGGCTTCGCATCCGCGCAGCACTTCGCCGGCGAATGCGGTCGGCCTTCGTTTCGGGTCGAGTTCGCGAGATGCGTTGAGAAGGAGGATGCCCTTCATCGGGTCCTCTCCCTCGAGGATCGAGCGGTCGATCTCGCGGTGCAGAGAGCGATAGGCGGCGAGCCCAATCCGTGCGTCCTCGGACGCCTCCATGGCGACGAGGGCGTTCCCCTCTTCCGACGCCAGATGCCAGACGGCGCCGCGCGGTTCGACCTCGAACCCCAGATCCTGGAACGCGTCGGCAGCCGAGCGTTCGAACAGCGTTCGACCCTTGCCGTAGAGCATCCGCTTGAAGCGCGTCTCCTCCTCCAGCTTCGACCGGACTTCCTCCACCTTGGCCTGGAGCGCGTCGCGTCGCTCCACCAGACCGGCGAGCTCATCGGCGAGCCCTTCTTCTCCGGGCAGCGTGTACGCGGGAAGCCAGTCCGGCTCCGCAATAAAGGCGGGGCGCGTCGAGGCGCGGCGGACGGCCTCGAGAAGCACGTCGGCCTCACGAGACGGCGAGACTCCCTCCGTCGACGGGAGGAGGACAAGCCGTCCCTCGTCGACCGGGATCTCGAGCGCGATCGCGTCTCCGACTCGGTTACGCGCCAGGACGGTGGCAAACCGCTCGAGCGGCGTCGAGAGAAGGTCCTGGTACACCGCCGTGTAGGTGATTCGATCCTGAAACGCCTTCAGGTACTCCTCGAACGAGCTTCCACTCGAGGCGACGAGGACGTCCTGCCCGCGACGCGCAACGAACCGTCCGTTCGACGGGAAAGTGAATTGATGCTGACGGTCGACCAGCGCGACGTGCGGCAACCAGGTGTAGCGGTCGACGCGTTCCGCGGGAGTTCCGGGTGCCCCGATCTCAAGGCTCTCGCCGCGCGGGTGCAGGCGGCACACGACGATGCCGCCCCGGCGGCGCAGCAAGTCGCTTGTCTCCTCCCGACGCTTCGCCATCCACGCTGCGAGTGTGCGACCGAATCCGCGGTCCTTCTCAGGATCCGTACGGCGCGCGCCGTCGGTGCCGGGCGCCGTCCCCTCGGCCCAGTGGCGCGAAAGCGCCAACGGATCGACGAACACGGCATCAAATGCCGCGAAGGAGGAACGATCGAAGAAGCCCTCGCGATCGATGGCCGCGTGATCGAGGAGCCAATCGACGGCAAGGTAGCGTTCGTTCATAGACGGGATCATAGCGTCTGGCTCTGCGAAACGGCAAGCGCGAAAACAAAAGCGGGGCCCTGCGGCCCCGCTTTCCGACAGATTCTACTGCCTAGTGGCTCTCCAGAGCCCCGATCGTCGTCATGTACGTAATGAAGCGCATGGTCTCTGTATACGTCCACGCGGTTCCGATTCGGAAGTTGAGCGATGGAATGAGGTCGCCCGTGCCTCCGCTCGGCATTCCGACGACGAACGGATTGGCCGGCGGATGGACCATGAACGCACGCAGGTAGACGAAACTCGTCGACTCCTCAAGCGTGCCATCGCCATTCTGATCCATCTTGAAGTCCATCCACATCGACTTGGCGCCGGGGATCGTGAACGTGTAGTCGACGGACCCGGTCTGAATCGCGCTCTCGAGTACAACGGTCTTCCCGCTCGTTGTCGGCGTCGGGATAATCCCCAACGGAGCCACGCCGCCGCTCCAGACTTCGTTGACGCCCGTGAACTGCCCATCGGTGCGCAGCTCAATGCGGAAGTTGTGCGGTGTCGTCCAGCCGGCGCCTGCGTTCACCGTGATGTGCCACGTGTCACTGCCCCACACGAAGAACCCCGGTGTCGTACCCATAGCGGGCGCGCCGGTTGAGCTTCCGCCCGAAGCTGAGACCGTGATCGTCTGCGTGGTCGACGCTGACAAACCGCTGTTGTCGGTCACCGTGAGGCGAACGGTGGTCGTTCCCGGAGTGGAGTAGATCACTTGGCCGGTGACTCCGCTCGCGTCGATGGTCCCATCCCCGTTGAAGTCCCATTGGTACGACACGATGGTTCCGTCCGGGTCGTGCGAGGACGACGCGTCGAACAGGACCGGCGACCCGACGACCGGGGACGGAGGCGTGACCGTGAACGCGGCGACCGGCGCCTGAAGCAGTGCGTTGACCTGGACCGGGTGCGTGACGGAGTTCGCTGCGCCGCCGTTGTCGGTCACCGTGAGCGTCACGGAGAACGTTCCGGCCGCGGCGAACTGGTGGTACACGACGCTGCCCGTTCCGGTCGAGCCATCTCCGAACGCCCATTGGTACGAAGTGATCGTCCCGTCGGGGTCGCCCGAGGCCGTTGCGTCGAATCTCGCCCAGTCCCCCACCACCGGTGTCGGCGCCACGAAGCTGGCGATGGGCGGCTGGTTTAGCGTCCCCACTTGAATCACGCGCGTCACACTGGTCGAGGCGCCAAGGTTGTCCGTCACGGTCAGCGTGGCCGAATAGGCGCCAGCCGACGCGTAGCGATGCCAAATCACCGATCCTGTACCCGTTGCGGCGTCGCCGAAGTTCCAGGAGTACGATGCAATAGTGCCGTCCGGATCCGTCGATGCCGACGCATCGAACTGCATCCAGACGCCCGGAGTGCCGACCGCCGGGTCATTGGTGAACGTTGCGACCGGAGGCTGGTTCACCGCGCCGACATGGATCGTCTGGCTGCTCGTGGTGGACGCGCCCTGGTTGTCGGTGACCGTGAGCGCGACCGCGTAGTTGCCGCCTGAGAGGAAGCGGTGCCAGATCACGCTGCCAGTCGCCGTTGTCCCGTCCCCGAAGTTCCATGCGTAGGAAGCGATCGAGCCATTCGGGTCGGTCGACGCCGAACCGTTGAACTGGATCCATTCACCCACGCCGGGCGACGTCGGCGAGTAGACGAAGACGGAGACAGGCGGTTGGTTCGACGGAGTGGTTGCCGTCAGGTTGACGCTGATCGTCCGCGTGAAGCCGGCGATCACGTAGATCAAGTTCTGCCACGTCTGATACCCGGGTTTCACAAGAGCTACTTGGCGAGCGCCGGCTGGCACGTAGACGGTCTGGGGCGTGTAGCCCACGTACTCACTGTCGACGTAGACCGCGGCTCCGCTCGGATTGGATGTGATGTTGAGCCTTCCGTAGGCCGGGACAGAGCCCTGGACAATGTCGAAACTGGTGAAGTTCCACGTGCGCTCAGTCGCGGGGAGAATCCCGAGAATCTGCGCTTCGACGTGGGCCACCAGCGCTTGAGGATCCCCGGTGAATGCGGCGAAAGGATCCACAGGCGACGTCGTCGCCAGAATCTGCAGGTACTCCGTTCCAAGCGGCGGCGCGACCTGCCAGTTCCCGGGCACGACGTGATCGCCGGCGGCAACGTAGTTGTTGGATCCGCCCGACAGGCTGTTCGGGAAGATCTGGTCCGCCTGATTGTCCGGAGTGATGTCCCAGATGTAGATGTAGGCCGGTTTGTTCACACTGTAGTGGATCGTGATCGGATCGCCCACGGCGTAGGCGCCGCGGTCGACCCAGATGCTGACCTGCAATGATGTGCTCTCGGGAGGCGTCGGGATGATGCCCAGCGGCGTGACTCCTTGGCTCCACGCGGCTCCCGCGACGAGCGACACAAGGAGGACAAGCATCGCCCCCATTCGCCATCTTCTTGCGTTCATGATCTCCCTCCCTAGACTCTCTTGGATCTCTTCACTCTATCGACTCTGTCAGCTTACCACGGCAAGCACGACTTGCTTCAAATCCTCCGATCCGATCCGGCTGAGCAAGAGCTCAACGTCGGCAGCCACGAGCACACTGCCTGTGAGCTGCGTAAGCCTTGCCTGGACTTCATCGTAGATCTTCTGGCTCTCGAACGGACTGCCGCCGCTCTCCAAGTAGTCGCCCAGGGCATCACCGAGATTCGACAACAGCGCGTCGAATCGAGACGGCGGCAACGCGGTCGCTCCGGCCGCGACGGACGCACCAGGGGTCGCGCGGAAGATTCCCCGGGAGTAGAAAAGGTCACGGCTCTCCTCGAGTAGTCGGACCCGTTGCCCGAGAAGTTGTCCAAGCCACGGAAGCGCCACTGAGCGCGCGAGGCCCTCGAATGCCTTGTTCAAGAGGCCGTCGATCGGGAGGCCCTGCTCGATCGCCTGGGTGAAGACGAGGATGATCGCCTCTTTGTCGGATGCGGCGCCTGGCGCAGATGCCAACCGATGGAACAGGTCGTACGTTTGGTCAGCCGGGAATCCACAGCAGCTGCTCTTCATGCCGAGGTCAAGCGCGGCAAGGACGCGTGCCTGGTTTTCGACGGGGACCGAGGCGAGCACCGTCGCGAAGTCATCCAGCGTGACGGCTCCCACGGCTGCCGCAAGCCCAGCGAGACAGGCGGCAACAACCGCTGCGGCTACGAGTGGACGTTTCGTCATGCGCCGTCACCTCCTCCGACGTAGCGGACGGAGCTGTACTCCCCGAAGCTCCGTACATACTCATCTGCGGATGGGTCCTGACCGAACCAACGTCCATCAATGATGAACGCGTACTCGTATCGCCCCGGCGCGAGAGGAATCTCGGTTGTCCAAATCCCGTCGTGGTTGTCGTCGGACAGCGGAATCGGCTCCCACTCGCTGAAGCTGCCGACAACGGAGACGACCTTTGCATCCTTGGCCGGCAGCATGAAGAGGACGCCGTTTCCTACAGGTGATCGGGTCGCGACGCTCTTCGCCGTTGCGGGTGCCTCTCCCAGGAGAGCCGACTGCGCATGTTGCGCAAACGGGAACCGGCCGCCGAAGAATAGGCCCAGTAGGAGGCAAGCGCAGGCGGTCGCGCCCACCACGGTGAGTTGTCCCCACCGGGCGCCGCGCGTCGGAGCGACCAGCGCCTTGAGGCTTCCGAGGAAGCCTCGCCGCGGGCTTCGGTCGCCGAGGCGCTCCACGACCCGATTCTCAAGTCCCGCCAGCGAGTCCGAAGCTGCTGCGACGTCCCTCTGGAGCGTCTCTCGAAGCAGCTCGTCCCACGGATCGCGCGCGTCGAGATTCATGCAAGATCACGCTCCTCGCCGAACTTCTCCTTCAGCATGGCTTTGCCCCTGTGAATCCTTGTCTTCACTGTGCCTTCCGGAATGGCCAGGATGTCACCGATCTCCTTGTACGCCAAGTCGTTGTAGAAGCGCAGCACGAGTGGCGCTCGGTACGTATACGGGAGCGCGGAAAGCGCCTTCCGAACGCGAGCTTGCCGTTCCTCGTGCACCACGGTGCGCGCGGGATCTGCACCGCCCTCGAACTCGAAATCGACCTCCATCACCGGATGGTTCCGCCGATAGCGGAGTCGATTCCGGCAGAGATTCGCCGCGATCGTGAACACCCACGTGGAGAACTTGCGCTCGAGGTTGTAGCGGCGGAGGTTCACGTACGCCCGGATGAATGCGTCCTGGGCGATGTCTTCTGCGTCAGCGCGATTCCGAAGGAACCCCAGACATAGCCCGAACACCGCGTCCTTGTATCTCATGACGATTTCACCCCAGGCTGCGGTCTCTCCTCCGAGCGCTGCGCGCAACAGACTCACCTCGTCTTGCGTCCGGTACACGGTTCCGTTGTCCTCCTCGGTGCTCAATATACACGGAGGGCGGAGGATCGTTTCGAGCCGACATCGGTCACCTTCGGCCAGGACGAAGCCTCCGCCGGCGGAGACCTCGCGTCTGGCAGCGCGGAGAGCGCGAAAGCATAGACTGGCAAGAGATGTGTCCGGCTTCCCGGCGCGGGGTGCAGGCCGGGCATTGAAGGAGGTCATCGCGATGTCACGGGAGAGAACGAGAATCCGTAGGCACACAGCGAAGCTTGCTCTGGCCGCTCTTCTGGTCGGCATGCTTCTCCTCGGGCTGTCTGCCTGCAGGGGATTCTTCGGACAGGGGCCGATCGCCTTGATGGTGATCGACAACGGCGGCGACACGGAACTCCCGGTCGTCGTGTGGTTCCACATCAGCGGTTCCAACGACCCGGACGGCGTCATTGCCAGCTTTACTCTTGATTTCGGGGATGGCAGCACGGTGGCGACCGGGGTGAATGTCTCGGTGCCGATCTCGCACACGTACACCACCGCGGGAACGTACACAGCTCTCCTGACGGTCACCGATACCGACGGGCGGATCGGCATGGCAAACGGCACGGTCGTCATCGGTCCGGTCATGATTACCTTCGCGGCGAAGCGGTCCTTACACTACGACATCTACCGGATGCAGGGCGATGGAACGAACCAAGGCGCAGTATTGATCACGGTCGACGACGAGTTGTTCCCCGATCTGGTTCGCGGGACGAGGGATCGCATCACCTATGCGGCCGAGGCGGGGTTCGGATCGAGCTGGAACATCTGGACGATGACCGTAGCGGGCGGTAGTCGCGTGCAGTTGACGACTCAGACGGCGTCGAATCAAATCCAGCCCTCGTGGTCGCATGATGCCGCCACGATTGCCTATGCATCGAACGCAGCGCAGACTCCGTCGGCCACGACTTGGGAGATCTACACGATGACTGCGGCCGGCACCGGTGCGACGAAGCTCACGTCGCAAACGCCGTCGTGGGCCATCGCTCCGTCGTGCTCGCCGGTCAGCGAGGACATCCTCTTTGTATCGGGTTCGAAGAATGCCGGGGGTGCGGCAGCCGACGGGGGCAGCGCGATCTGGCTCTGGGATGCATCCGCTCACACGGCGGTGCTCCTGAAGGACGGACCCGGGCGGGACGGCGATGCGTCTCCTGCGCTGACAGGGCTCGGAACGGGCCTCAACCTGCCGGCGGGAGCGGGTATCTCTCGGCCTGTCTGGTCTCCGGACGGCACGAAGATCGCCTACGCCGCCGAAGCAACGGCCGGTGGGCAAATCGACATCTTCGTCATGGATGCCGACGGGTCGCACGCCAAGACGCTCGAGGAGTACGTCGCCGACCTAGGTCATACGAACCCGGACATCACCACATCGGCCAACGAGTTCTGTCCGTACTGGCTCGAAGACGGAAGCGGGATCGTGTACGCGAAGGTGGACGGAAGCGGGAACTTCCAGCTCGAGAAGGTGACCTTCTCGACCGGCGTGATCACCGATCTCACCGCAGCGGGCGACAACATCCTGCCTGCAGCGAAGCGCTAGAGAGAGCGTCGGGAGACCTCCGACAACGTGGGGAGCGAGCAGCGCCGGCTCGCTCCCCTATGTCTTTCTCGCGCTCTCCGTCCGAGCAGCGCGCCGCCGCCCCACCTGCTGGGGGGCGCGCCGCGGCAGAGCAAGAAGAACGAGCGCGCCGAGCACGCACAATATCGGCACATCTCCCCACCGCGTGTAGAGAGAGACATCGGTCCGCATCGCGACATCCGCGACAACAACGCCCTCGCCTCGCGTGGAGGCAGTGACAGCTCCCGTCGGAGAGACGACGCCCGAGATGCCGCCGTTGGCCGCCTGGATCATCCAGCGACGGTTCTCCACGGCCCGGAACGCGGCGAACGCGAAGTGCGCATCGCGCTGAGAACTCAGGCAGAACCAGGCGTCGTTCGTCACCGTCACGATGAGTTGGCCTCCGCGGCGGACGAGGTCCCGCGCTCCGCCGGGGAACGTCGACTCGAAGCAAATGGGCGTCGCGATGCCGCGCAGCGGGCGCTGGTCAGTCCCGGCGACGAGATCCTCGGGAAGAAGGGATTCCATGAGTGGACCGGCGCCCAGAGCCTGCCAGAGGCGTCGGCCGGGAACGTACTCGCCGAACGGAACCGGGCGAACCATGTTGTAGACTGCGGCTACGTCGCCCGTCGGGTCGAGCAGGACGACGCAGTTGTACCAGTCCCCTTGCCGCACGTCGCCCGTGCCGAACACGACGCTGGCTTGCGCCTCCTGCGCGACCGCCTGCAGGCGTGCGAGGACTGCAGGATTGCGCAGGATGTACGTCGGCAGGAAGGACTCCGGGAACACAACGAGATTCGGGTGGGCGGCCACGGCCTGGCTCGCCAGACCACCGTAACGATCGAGCAGCTCCGACAAGTTCCGAGAGTTGAGCTTTGCCTCCTGGTCGACGAGAGATGAGATGACGGCCACCCGCTCCGGGGGACTCACGTCTGGGGCGACGGGCACCAGAGCGGGCGCTGCGAGCAGCGCGACGGCTCCGACCGCACCGGCGAGGAACCGAAAGCCTCTCTTTCGCCAAGCCAAGTAGAGGAATGCATTTGTCGCGACGATCGCGGCCGTGATGGCATAGGGTCCGACGTACGCCGCCAACTGCAGGAAGGCCGGGAAGCTGTGAAGCGACAGGTAGAGCGAGGAAAACGAGATCCCGAGAGGCCCGAGCGACCGAAGGAACTCGAGGAGCGCGAACCCCGCAGCGGTGGCGAGCGCCCAGCGAACGTCGCTTGTGCGCCGGCGCAGGCGAGCAAGCAGGAACCCGAGGAGTCCCACCGGCAGAGCAAGGTAGAGAACGATCAGCGCATATCCCGGGACGATGAGCGGCGTGTAGCGATAGAGGGTGAGGATCCACCGCAGATCGATCGCGAAGAACGCGATCCCGAAGAGGAACCCGGCTCGGAAGCCGCGACCCTCGGCGATCTCGTGCAAGAGAGGCACGAGGGCGATCAGGACGACGAAGCACCCGCCGACCCCGGGCAAGGCCGCCGCAGCGAGCCCGCCGGATGCGAGGGCAAGAAGACATTGGCCCCACTTCTTTCGCGCCATATACTTGCGAATCATACCGGGGAGACGAAGGGGGCGTCATGCATCCGATCTTGGTGCAGCTGGGGCCGATCACGATTCGCTACTACGGGCTGATGTACATCATCGCCATCGCCATCGGCTTCTACCTTCTGTGGCGAGAGGTCCGGCGAAAGAAGATCTCCCTGCCGATGGAGTCGCTCCTCGACCTCCTGCTTCTCACCATCCCGCTTGCCATTACCGGAGCGCGCCTCTACTACGTCGTCTTCCGACTCGACTACTACGGGCGATATCCGCTCGACATCCTCAAGATCTGGGAAGGCGGACTCGCGATCCACGGCGGCGTGCTCGGAGGGATTGGCGCCGTGCTCCTGTTTTCGCGATGGAAGCGGGTCAAGTTCTGGCCTCTCGCCGACGCGATCGTGCCCAGTCTAGTCTTGGGACAGGCTATTGGCCGGATCGGGAACCTCATGAATGGCGACGCATTCGGCACGCCGACGACCCTGCCTTGGGGCATTCGATTCCCCGCCGATTCGCCGGCCGGGATGGCCTACCCCGGACTCGCCACGCACCCCTCGATGATCTACGAGATGATCCTCGACGTGGCGATCTTCGCCTACCTCTGGGCGATCCGGAAGAAGGGCTACAAGGACGGATTCTCCACCTCGATGTACTTTATCCTCTACGCCGTGGCGCGTTCGATCGTGAGCATGACGCGAGGAGACGACCTCTACCTCGGGCCGATCAAGGTGCCGTACCTCGTGAGCGGGCTCTTGCTCATCGGATTCGGCCTCTTCATCTGGCGAGGAAGGCTCTACAAGAAGACGCAGCTCGCCTGAGGGCGCTGGTTCAAGAGTTGCGTCTGGTACGCCACAAGAGACTCGAACTCAGAGGTGAGGCCTGAGAAGGACTCGCAGCGCCAGCCTTCGATTGGTGCCACATCTCGGGAGCTGCCGATTGCACGCCGATCATTCCGTCACCCAGAAGCTCGCCCCTGGCTTTGCGCTAAGGGGGTTCGGCCCGAGGGTCTGCTCGACGTAGGGAGTCAGTCTTTTGGGGGCTGCGCTCAGGAGCCGAGCCGTGTGTTGTCGCTGGCGCTGCATGCGTATTGTTGTTGACTGTACAGGATGCTATAGTAGGATGACTGTTCTGTGGAGACGATAGATGGGTGGAAGCACTCCACGCGGGTTAGCTGGTGGGACGTTAACGCCGTTAGGCAGCGGAAGCATTGAGAGGCGTTCGCCGGGAGTGGGAGCGGCGGGGACAAGGACGGGCGGGGAGCTGGACCAAGTACTTGTCCGGAGGTGGCCATGGAACCGAAGACGCGGTCGGCAGCAAGAATGGTGCAGATGTTCTCGGACGATCCAGCGCTGGTGGAGAAACTGAAGAAGGATCCCCTCCCGGTGCTGAAGGACGCGGCGCACAAAGCGGAGGCGCTAACAGTGCCGGCCTACGTCACGGACAAGATGCTCTATCGCATCGCCGTCTCCGTGCTGGGTGGCCTTGCGATCACGGCCGCCATTTCCTCCGTCGTGATCGTGATGTACGGCAAGACGACTCCCGAGGTGCTTGTAGCTCTCGGATCTGCTGCGGTCGGTGCGCTGGTTGGCCTGTTCGCGACTCCGCCCGGAGGTAAGTGAACCGTTCGGCTCGCATCGGGAGTTGTCGGAGAAGCGAGCCAGATTGGACAACCCTCGAACGCAGCACCCGGCTCAGAAGTAGTCCGCTGGAAGGAGGTCAGCGCGACGTCGCGCCGTAGTTGAACCCCCAGACCGCTAGGCCGACAGCCGCCGCCGGTACGAGGAAGAGGTCAAGGTCGGCTTGAGTCAAGGCGTAGATGGGGATCGAGATGAGCGCTCCCACAACCAAGCCCAAGACACCCGCCAAGTAGGCACAGCGGCAGGTTCCCGTCGACCCCGAGGAGTGTCCCGGTAAGCGCGACCCCTCCGCATGCACCAGCGAGGATGCCGCCGAAGACGACGTCCATGCTCGCTTGACGACCCCAAGCTCCGTCGTTCGAGAGTGAGTCCCTGAGCAGCACCGACGCCTGCGATCCCAGGTACATACCGGCGAACGAGCCGACAAGCCCCGCCGCTACTTCACCCAGAATCGCTTACTCTGGCAGCCGCGCGACGGCTGCAGTACCCAGGACGAGTACGGCTATCGCAGCAACTAGGACCTTCCTCATGGCGATCCCTCCGCGCGATTCGCGCTTCCCTGCACTGGGCGGGTAGGCCACTCTCTAACTCAGTCTAGTTGATTCTGGACACTGCGGCCGAAAGCCGGCGACCTGCCCACGGGGAATCGCATGGGGCCAGCACAACTGCCAGCTCCCGAGTGGAGTTCGGAGTAGTCTGCCAGGGCGTGCCGGATGACAGCCTTCCGGGACTTGGACAATGCAGATGGTGTCCGCAAGGCCCGTGCAGGCTACGGCTGGAACGCTGCGCCGAGGTAGACTTTCCGTGCGGCGGGGTCTGCGACGATCTCGGCCGGCGTGCCGGACGTCACGAGGCGACCGCGATCGATCAGGTACGCGAAATCGGTGATCGAGAGCGTGTCGCGAACGTTGTGATCGGTGATGACGATCCCGATTCCTCGCTCTTTGAGCGACCGGATC
>CAIMCX010000019.1 GCA_903839615.1 uncultured bacterium | reverse complement strand
CACGCGGCGGTTCCGCCGCTTTCGCCGATCGCCTCTTCCGTGACGTGGAAAGGCTCTCGCCCGATTGGTCGCGCGCCATCCCCGTTCAGAAGGTACTTCGTATCCTGCCCATGGCTGCAATCCTTCTGGTTGCCGCGGCCTTCGCGATCGGTGCTGTCGCTTCTCACTTCGCCTCAACTTCCAGCCCTCGCTCCGCAAGCGCGGTCTCTTCGCCCGAGGAAGCACCCGGCGAGGCGACACCGACTTCGGCAACCCCAGCGAGCACCCAGCCCGAGGCGGAGAGCGATACATCGGCTTCTCCGACGGTTGGCGCCGCCAACGCCCAGCGATCGCTGTCCGAGATCCTGTCGCAGCTCCGGCCTGCGCTCGCGAGTGCAGCGGGAGCACCATCCGACGCACAGACCGAGGATGCTGCCATCGTCATCCGCCGCGAGCTCGAGCAACTCCGGACTCGTTTGGAACAAGACGACCGCCCCCTGTCCCCTCAGGAGATCGCTACGTTGCACGATGCGACCGTCGCTTCTCCCGACCTCGCCAAGGCAGTGAACGACGCAGTCACGGTCTCCGACCTGAGCGCACTGCGCCAGGCAATCTCGAGGATCCTTACCTCGTCGGAATCCACTCCCACCGTGAGCGCGGGGAACCCTCCCGCGCAGACTGCTCCTCCTACGAGCGGCAGCCAAGATGTCGCGCAAGCGACCGGCCCCACAACGACGCCCCCCCAGGCGACTGCACCCAACCCGTCTCTTCCCGGAGCCTCGGATTCCGAGGAAGCGCCGCCCGGAACTCCATCCACCCCTTCGCCGGACGATTCGAACCTCACGCCGGCAGCCCAGGTCACCCCTGTCTCTGCTCCGCTGACCGTGGGCGATGCCGGCGCTGTCTCTTCATACGTCACACAGGGAGTCCCGGTCGAAGAGGCAAGCTCGCCCAGCGGCGGCCAGGCCATCTGGGTCATCAGCCCCAACCAAGTGAGCTCACTTCTCTCTTCGAGGGACCTGCCGAACGGCGACGCGGACATCATTCGCGATTACTTCCAGCGCATCACAGAGGAGAACCCATGACCAACGAAGCTCAACTGACCAGCGCCTTCGGCGCCTTCTCACGATTGGAGAGCGCGCTCCGCGAGGTGATCGTCGGCCAAGAGGACGTCACCCGGCAGACGCTGATCACTCTCTTGGCCGGGGGAAACGTTCTCCTGGAAGGCGTCCCAGGCCTTGGGAAGACCCTGCTCGTGCGAACCCTGTCGCATGCACTCGGCCTTCCGTTCTCGCGGATCCAGTTCACGCCGGACCTCATGCCCACGGACATCGTCGGCACGAACATCATCCGCGAGGAAGGAGGCGACCGGCGCTTCGTGTTCTCGCGCGGGCCCATCTTCGCCAACATCGTCCTGGCAGACGAGATCAATCGGGCGACACCCAAGACCCAGTCCGCGCTTCTTGAAGCGATGGAGGAGCGCACGGTCACCGTGGCGGGGACGACCTACCCACTCGCCGAACCGTTCATCGTCCTCGCGACGCAGAATCCGATCGAGATGGAGGGCACGTACCCGCTGCCGGAAGCTCAAGTCGACCGCTTCCTCCTGAAGGTCCACGTGAGTTTCCCCTCTCTGCCAGACCTTGTTCGCATCACCCGTCTCAACACCGAGTCGTCAGCCATTGCATTCCCGGCCCCCGCGGCCTCCGCGGAGGACGTCCGGAGCGCTCGTTCCGTCGTGCGCGAACTCCCTGTCGCTGAAGGCCTGCGCGACTACGTCGCCCGTCTCGTCCTCGCGACGCACCCGGAAAGCGAACTCGCTCCCGCCATGGTGCGCGACTACGTCCAGTATGGAGCCAGTCCCCGCGCGGCGATCGCCATCCTCCTTGCAGCGAAAGCACATGCCTTCCTCTCCGGTGAAGTGCACGTCCGGCCATCCGACATCGAAGCCGTCTTCATGCCCGCCACCAATCACCGGATCATCCTCAACTTCAAGGGCGAGGCCGAAGGGGCTTCCCCAACCTCGATCCTCCGAGAGGTCTGGCAGAAGGTCACGGTGCTCTGATGCAGCAGCTCCTCGACGAGGACTTCCTGCGCCGGCTTGTCAACTTGCGCTTCATGGCACGCCGTCGCCAGGGGGGCCGTTTCAGCGGAGGACACGCCGCGCCGCGATCGGGCATGAGCATCGAGTTCGCCGACTACCGCGACTATGTTCCCGGGGACGATCTACGCTACGTCGATTGGAACGTCTACGGCCGCCTCGAACGCCTCCTGGTGAAGACGTTCGTCCAGGAGCTGGACGTCCCCGTCTACTTCCTCGTCGATACCAGCGCCTCCATGCGGCTAGGCCGCCCGACGAAGACGATCTACGCGTCGCGGCTTGCTCTCGCCCTCGGGTATCTCGCGCTGCGGAACCTCGACCGCGTCGGCCTCTATCCCTTTGCCGACGGCCTCGCCGAGTGCGTCCCGCCCCGGCACGGAATGGCCCAGTTCAGCCGCCTTCTGCGGCGCCTTTCCGCCGTCGTCCCCCAGGGCCCCACGTCTCTGGCGAAAGCCGTGGCCGATTTCCAAACCCAGACAAGAGAGAGCGGCATCGTAGTTCTCATCAGTGACTTCTGTGCAGAAGAGGACGTGCACGAGCCCATCGCCCGGCTTGCCCATCGGGGAGATGACACGATTGCCATCCGGGTCCTTGATCGCGAGGACGTCGCCCCCTCCGCGCGTGGGCCGGTCGAGTTGCGAGACGTAGAGACAGACGAGAGGATGGCACTCGTCGTTGGCCCGGCGACGTTGGAGGCCTACCGCAAAGGCTTTGGAGCGCATGAGACAGCCATCCGACGTGAGTTCCAGAGCCGACGGATACCGTTCTTCGTCACGACGACCGATCGTCCTCTCGAGCAGTTCATCCACGAAGACCTGAGAGCCGGAGGCGTCCTGCAATGAGCCTTGCGCTTCCCGGCGCTCTTGCTCTTCTCGGCACCGTCCTCCTCGTCGTCTTGTTCGCCCTCCTCCGAACGCGGCGCCGGCGACGAGAAGTAGCAACGTACTTCGTTTGGCGCGAACTGCGGGACTCCCTCTCCACTCGCGCGCAGCGGCTTCGCGCGCTGCTCGACCCACTGCTCCTCCTCCAAATCGCGACGATTGCCGCCGTGGTCCTCGCAATGGCCCAACCGCTCATCGCATCGAGACGCGCTGGATTCGCCACCCTCGCCATCGTGCTCGACGCGAGCGCCAGCATGTCGACACGTATGGGCTCGGGCTTGACGCGATATGAAGCCGCCGCGCGGCGGGCCGACGAGATCCTCTCCACGTGCCCGGCTTCCTCGGTGTCCATCGTTCTCCTGTCGCAGACGCCCCGCGTCCTCGTCTCCCGCGAGTCGAATCTGGCCGCGGCGCGAAAGGCCGTCGCCGCATCTGCGCCAGGATGGGATGGAGACGGAAGCGCCTCTGACCTCATCCGCGGCCTCGAGGCAGTGGGCGGTCCGTCTTCCTTTGAGCAGATCGTGCTCTTGAGTGACCACTCCATCGATGACCTGCCATTCCCGACTCGCCTCGAGACGTTCAACGAAGGGAAGAACGTCGGGCTCACCGCTTTCTCGGTGCGACAGAACCCCGACGGCGCGGGGGTTTCGGCCTTCGTCGAGCTGCACAACGGAACGACGGAGTCACGGGACTTGCGCATGGAGATCACGGACGAGAAGAGCCGCACCAGTGTCGAGACCTACCTTGAGCCGGGCGACACGAGCTCGTACGTCGTGCCCTTCCCAACGTCGCGCGGAACCCAGTTCACGGCCTCCGTCGCAGCGCACGACGCCTTTCCCTACGACGACGTTCGCTACGCGTCACTTGACCGTGAGAACGCGTTCCGCGTTCTCTGGCTTGGGAAGACCAATCGCTACCTCGCCGCCGCTCTGGACTCGTCGGCCGCGACCACTCGCGTTGAGGCCGGACCCGCGGACCTCACCGTTGTCTACGACACCACGCTCGACGCCCTACCCAGCGGGAATCTCCTCCTCGTTCACTCGAACGTTCGAGACGTCGTCACCCTCTCCGCGCGCGCGACATCGGGGGTAGCCGCCGCCGCAAACGACGATCCGTTGCTCGCCGCAGTCCACCCCGATGACATCTACGCCGAGAGCTTGCCCTTGGTGGACGTTCTCCTGCCCTACCGTTCACTTCTGACCGCCGGGGGCAGCCCCTTCATCTTGCGCATCCTTGACCCCGGCCGCCTCATCCTGGTTCTACCCTCCGACCTCACGGCGACGAACCTCCCGATCACTGTCGACTTCCCGATTCTGATCCGGAATCTCGTCAGCTCCGTCATGCCGCAGCTCCCAACAGCTGCTTCGCACTGGACGTTAGTCGGAAGTGGCGTCGCGCTCGGGTCGGCGGCCGCCGGCAGCGCGATCCTCGATCCACAGGGACACTCTATCGCTCTCCTGCCGGAACAGCGGGCGTTCTTCCCGGAAGTGCCAGGGCAGTATTCCATCCGCGTCGGAGATACGACCAAGACAGTCTCCGTCAACATCGACCCGCGGGAGAGCGTGAGCCCCGAGCCAGAGGAACTCGGGGCATCGACAACTTCTCTGCCGCCCCTCTCAGCCCAATCGTCTGAACGTCACATGGCGATATGGCCGCTCGTAGCAGCCGCCTTCCTCGTTCTCCTCGCAGCGGAGTTCGTCGTCTACCGGTGTCGAGTCCTTGAGGAGAGGAGTCTCGGATGATCCGGTTCGGGATGCCTCTCGTTCTCGTTGCCATTGCCGCGGTTCCCGCTTTCCTTGTCTGGGGCAGAAGGAGACTGCCGAGGCTGCCGCTCCTGCGCGCTCTCGCGCTCGTCGCCCTCATTCTCGCAGTCGCCGATCCACGCATCGTGCGTCGCGACGCCTCAAACAACGTCCTGTTCGTCGTCGATCGTTCGGCCAGCGTGACGCGCGGAGTGAGCGACAGCGGCGTCGCCCAGATCCTCAAGTCTTTGGCGGCGCAGCATCCGGAGTGGACCTACGGCATCGTCGGATTCGCGGAAGGAGCCAGCGTAGACAGTCCCCTGGGAGCCTCGCTCGACCTTCCGCCTCCTCCACTTCGCGACGCGCACTCCAACCTGAGCAACGCCCTGGAGCTCGCTCTATCCGCGCTCCCACCCGGAGGAGCGAACCAGATCGTTGTCCTCAGCGATGGCCGATTCACATCCGACATCAGTACCGCGGTCGCGGAAGCTCAGGTCGCGCAGGTCCCTGTTTCGGTCCTGCCGCTTGGCGTCTCCCTGCCGGGCGACGCCCGCGTCGCCGCATTCACCGCGCCGGCGGAATCCGCTGTCGGGCGACCCATTGCTCTCGATGCGGAGATCGAATCTACTGAGGCAGGCACGGCGTCGCTCGTCCTCTACAGGAACAGTGACCTGGTCGCCGTGCGCGCCGCGGACCTCCCCGCCGGGCGATCGACGCACCGTTTCACCGACTCCCCACCCGACGCCGGATTCTTCGAGTACAAGGTTATCGTCAAGAAGCCCGATGACCCCGTGTCGGAGAACGACGCGCGCTCTGTCTCGGTTCGCACGATCAATCACCCTTCTGTTCTGGTAATTGACTCGCGCGGGGATTCCGCCGCCCCATCGCTCCTCGGCGCCATCGGCCTCGACTTCGTCTCTGCTCGAAGCGTCCCCACGCTGACTGCCCTCGCCGACTATCGCCAAGTCATCCTCGTCGACACGCCGTTGGCTGACCTGGACGAGCGCCAGGCTCAGGACCTAGAGCAGTTTGTTCGTTACCTCGGCGGAGGACTGTTCGCGATCCTCGGCGAACAGGAGGTACGTGGATTCTCGACCGGCTCGATCGACGATCTCCTGCCCATCTCCTTCACTGTCCCCGAGGTCGGGCGCAGTCCCAGTTTGGCGATCATCTATCTCCTCGACCGGTCGAGCAGCATGAACGAACTCGCTGCAGCAAAGACGAAGATCCGCACCCTTCGCGAGGCCGCGGCAGCCAGCGTGCTGCTTCTCCCCAGTGACACGCTCGTCGGCATCATCGGCTTCTACGACAGCTACGATTGGGTCTTCCCGCTCCAGCGGCTCGGCGACGGCACGGACGCCTACCGCGCCATTGCCTCGATGGGCGCGTTCGGCGGCACCGACGTCTACTACCCTCTCGACGACGCCGTGAACACCCTCCTTCGCACCGACGCACGAGTGAAGCAGATCCTCCTCATCTCGGACGGCCAGACGTCGGAGATAGGGCGTGACTACCCCGATCTTCTGCGGAAGCTCGACGAGCATCCGGAGATCAACGTCTCGGCCATCGGCATCTCGTCGGACCCGAACATCCCCTTTCTGAGCAAGATCGTCGAACACGGCCACGGGGTCCTCTACTACGCGAGTGACTTCGCGACGCTGCCCCAGGTGACGATGCAGGTCACCCAGCGCTTGAGCCGCAGCCGCTTTGTCACCGGCGACATCCAGGTCACGGAGGCCGAGGGCGCTCTTCTCGACGTCGCCGGACTTCCGCATCTCGGTGGGTACGTCCTCACCTACCCGCGCACCGAGGCGGCCACCCTCCTCTGGGCAGGAGAGGATCCCATCTTCGCAACGTGGCGGGCAGGACTTGGGAGTGTCTCCGTCCTCAACGCCGATCTTGGAGGCACTTGGACATCCGCTTGGCTTGCATGGAACGGCATGCCTGCGGTTTTCGATCGCCTCCTGCGAACGACGGAACCTCTGGCGACCGTGGCGACTGGCGTGACGACGTCGGTCGATGTTGCGACCGATCAGACCACCCTGTGGATTGACGCGCGCAACGCGAAGGGTGGCTTCGACAACTTCCTCGCGTTCTCCGGCAACCTCGTGCCAGACGCGCAGGCCGTCAACGCCGAGCAGGCTGCCCCAGGGCTTTATCAGGCCACGTTCCCTACCCCGACGGAAGGCGCACACGCACTCCTCATGCAGGAAGCGCGGACGGGACGGTCTTTCTCGCTCCCCCTTTCCATCCCCTATTCGAGCGAGTACTCCGGGTTCGGACCCGACATCGACGCGCTCTCCGAACTCGCCGCGACCACTCACGGCAAGGTGCTCGTGACAGACCAGGAGCTTGCGCCTGCAGAGAGCACGACAGGAAAGCGCGAATCCCATATCTTTCCCGCTCTCCTCGGAGCAGCGCTCGCTCTCTTCCTCGTCGACCTCGCGAGGCGGGTACGAGAGACTCGCCCGGGCACCTCTCCGGATTGAACCATCCAGATCCCATCCCTATAATCGGCAGCACACGGGGCCGCCGAACCGACTCCCATGCGGAGACCGGCGGGGCCGGTTGCTTCCTCGCGGGAGACGGGATGAGCCTCGCGAGGCAAGATGGACGAGGCGAGTCCAACGTTCGGGGGGCGGCAGAACGAGCCCTCTCGTGAGGATGGCGAGGTTCATCTCACGTTCGGGGAGTGGCGCAGCCTGGTAGCGCGCCTGCTTTGGGAGCAGGAAGCCGCTGGTTCAAATCCAGTCTCCCCGACCAGCGGACAGGGGGTGGGAGGGGTGAACGAATCGAGCGCTCGTCTTTCGCTGTACCGGCGATGGCGACCGCAGCGCTTTGCCGACGTTGTCGGACAGGACGACATCGTTCGCACGTTGCGGAATGCCGTCACCGCCGGCGACGTCGCGCACGCCTACCTGTTTGCGGGAGAACGCGGAATAGGGAAGACGTCCGTCGCTCGCATCCTGTCGCGAGCCGTCAACTGCCTCGAGCCGCACGAGGGCGAGCCCTGCAACCAATGCCGCAACTGCGCCACCATCTCCGCAAGCCGCTCGCTGGACATTGTAGAGATTGACGGCGCCTCGAACCGCGGCATCGACCACATTCGCAAGCTGCGCGAGGAGGTCAACTTCGCGCCGACGGACCTTCGGCTCAAGGTGTACATCATCGACGAAGTCCACATGCTGACGACGGAGGCGTTCAATGCGCTTCTCAAGACGCTTGAAGAGCCGCCGCTGCACGCGTTGTTCATCTTCGCGACGACCGAGCCCCACAAGCTGCCGCGCACCATCGTCTCTCGCTGTCAGGCGTTTGAGTTCCGCCGACTCCCCGTCGAGGCGATCGAGGGCCAACTGAGGCGCATAGCGCAGGCGGAAGGCTTCCCGCTGAGCGACGCCGCAGCCTCGCTTCTCGCCAAACGGGCGAACGGCGGCCTTCGGGACGCCGTCGTAATGCTCGAGCAGGCAGCGACGTACGACCGCGAGTCGATCACTGAGGCCGCCGTCCTTGACATGCTCGGCCTCGCCGCGCGAGAGACGCAGCTCGCGTTCATCGACGCCCTCGAACACTCCGACCGCCAAGCATTGCTCGACATCGTCGACTCCTTGGCCCAAAGGGGAAAGGACTTGGAGCTGTTTCTTGGCGACGTTGTGCTCCTCCTGCGGGAGCGGATCGCCCATTCCGAGAAGAGCTCGGACGGCGACGTGCTGCTGGCCAAGGGCCTGCTGGCCGTGCGGACCGACCTGTTCCGCGCCCTCGATCGCCAGATCCGTCTAGAGATCGGCGTCCTGGCGCTCGCCGACTCCCTTGCCCCCACCATCGGCCGCGCTTCGTCCTCGAATCCATCTGCGCGGACCCCGTCCGCCGCGTCGCCTCGCCAGCACGCAGAAACGGAGGCGGACGTGCTCCCCCACGCCGCCGCGGCGCCGCCGCGCCCGGCCCACGCGCCCCAACCCACCGGCTCGCTGGAGGTCTCGCGGACTCCCTCTCCACCCCTCCCCGCGGACGTGGCCGGGAAATGGGACGTGCTCTTGCACGAAATCGAGAAGGATCGAATCGCAGTCGCCGCGTATCTCACGGAAGCATCTCCTTCGATTGACGGAACCCTCCTCGTCCTGTCCTTCCACCCTGAGCACACGTTCCACAAGGAGAGCCTCGAGAAGAACGAGAACATGCAATACGTTGCCGGGGCGGTGCGTCGGCGCTTTGGCGACGCGTGGCGAGTCGATGTCCGATTCGACCAGAGTGTCGAGAAGAAAGCTCTGCCGCGCGAGCTCTTGCTTGAGAAGGCCCGACTGGTCTGCGAAGTCTTCGATGGTCGCATCGTCAAGGAGGCATCGTGAAGGGAATGGGGAACCTCGGTGGCCTGATGAAGCAGGCGAAGAAGCTCCAAGAAGACCTTGAGCGCGCTCAGGCCGAGATCGCCGACCTTCGGGTGACCGCAACCGCCGGAGGTGGAATGGTAACCGCGACCGTAAGCGGAAAAGGGGACCTCGTCTCGCTCGCGCTCGAACGGGAGGTCGTGGATCCGGCGGACGTCGAGATGCTGTGCGACCTGGTTGTCGCTGCAATCCAGGAAGCTCAGCACAAGGCGCAACAGGCCGCGCAGGACAAGTTGGGACCTCTCGCCCAGGGGCTTGGCGGTTTTCCAGGACTCCCGGGTATGTAGGCAGGGACAGGACTTCCTTGCGCCGCCGCCGCTTCTCCCGTATAGTCGAGGGGTCTCCAAGCGGGGGGTGACTGTGCTCGGGGTAACGAAGCAGCTTCTGGACCTTCAGCAGGCCGATGGTAAGGTCCACGAGGTTGTCGCGCACCTCGAGCGTCTCGTTGTTCATCGGCGCCAACTCGAAGCGAAGATCACCCAGGAGCGTGCTGATCTTGCCGCCCGTCGCGCCGCTCTACAGAAGCTTGAACTTGACAGCCGGTCGCGCAATCTTGAAGTAGACGAACTCGATTCACGCATTCGCGCGTACCAGGAGCGTCTCGATAAGGGCATCATCAGCTTCAAGGAGATGGAGGACCTGCGGACGAAGATCGCGAGCGAGAAGGTGCGGATCGGCCACCTCGAGGACGAGGCCCTCGACCTCATGGCGGCGATCGAGACGGCGCGTGAGGATGTCGCAAGAGCACAAGCAGATCATGCCCCGCGCGAGGAGCACCTTCAGGCACAGATCGCTGCCATCGAGCGGGAGATCCAAGAAACGGAGCAGGGTCAACTCGCACAACTTCGAAACGACCGGGCCAGTCTGGCCGCCGCGTTGCCGCCCTACGCTTCGGCCCAATACGAGGCGTTGCGAATCACGTTCTCCAACCCCGTCGCCGGGATCGATCACGGCACGTGTGGCGGCTGCAAGATCCGAGTCAGCGCGAACACCGTGGAGCGCGTGCGGGCAGGCAGGGAGATCGTGACATGCGAACACTGCTCGCGCATTCTCTTCTCGCTCTAGTTCTCGCCTCCTGCCTCCGCATCGCAACCGCCGCCGCTGGTGTTCCCGCGTCGATCGGGAGCCTGTCGGACTACGGCGCCGTGTTCGACCGTCACGGCCGTGATGAGGTCAGTGCATCCGTCGCCGAGATTGCGCAGCTTCTACGCGTCAACGTCTACATCCTCGTGAGCTGGGAGAACTCCTATCCCACGACGGCCCAGTTCGCGGACGCCGTCTTCGCCGCATGGGGGCTCGCGCCACGCCGCGCGATCCTTGCGGTCTTCGTCCGCGCCGGAAGCGACTGGAGTGACGCCGTCTGCGCCAGCTCGACCGTTCGCGGAGAGCTGGGCGCCATCGACCAGCGTCTTGAGCAACGCATGGCCGACCTCGTCAAGCACCGCCGGATCGAAGAGGCCGTGCGGGGATTGTTCGCCGAGTTGCGCAGCCTACCTGCGGCCCAGAAAGCAAGCGCCGCCCTCGCCAAGACACAGACGTCATCCAGCCGGGGCACCCCCGTGGCGGTTGTCGTCGTCGGGTCGCTCGGAGGCGCCCTCGTCCTCGCTCTCCTGATCCGTTGGCGCATCTGCCCTCGCTGCGCAGGTGTTCTCCGCCGCGAGAGGTCGCGGTTCGGAGTCGCGGGACGCTCCGGCCGCGTATACTCCTGTCGCCGGTGCGGCTACCGGCGCGGCGGGTAGAGAGAGGGCTAGAGAGACGCTGGCTGACGACGCAAGCCGTCGGCTGGAGGAAAGTCCGGACTCCGCAGGGCAGGCCACTGAGGAAATCTCAGCGGGGGCGACCCTCGGGACAGTGCAACAGAGAGCAGACCGCCGATGGCCCGGCGTTGCCGGGATCAGGCAAGGGTGAAACGGTGGTGTAAGAGACCACCAGCGGCTCGGGCGACCGAACCGGCTCGGCAAACCCTGGTCGGAGCAAGGCCAAGTAGGAAGGCGTCGGAGAACGGCCCGTTCAAGCCTTCGGGTAGGCCGCATAGATGAATGTCTCTCCTCGACAGAATCCGGCTTACCGGCCCTCTCTCTACTGCTTCTCCTGAGTCGATGCCGGAGTCTACGCGGAACTCTGATCGCACTCCCACAACGCTGACACAATTGAGCTTGCTGCCCGTTTTGCGCCTCCGTATACTCCGCCCGACCTAGATGAGGAGGCGGTGTCGACGATGTTTGGCTTCATGCTTCTCCCGGACATGATCATTCTGCTGCCGGCCATTGCGTTTGCCATGTACGCACAGTGGAAGGTTCAATCGACCTACAGCCGCTTCGCGACAGTGGAGATTGCGCGCCGGCTCACCGCCGAAGAGGTAGCTCGACGGATTCTGAATGCCGAATACGTGCAGGATGTCAGCTTCGAGCGGATTGATCGGCGACTCGGTGATCACTACGACCCACGGAAGAAAGTCCTTCGGCTTTCCGCTCCCGAATCGACATCGATTGCGGCGATCGGCGTAGCTGCTCACGAAGCAGGCCACGCGATCCAGCACGCCAAGCACTACGCGCCCCTCGCTCTGCGCTCGACGATTGTCCCCGTCGCGAGCTTCGGGTCTCAACTTGCGCTTCCCCTCTTTCTTCTCGGCATCTTCGCGCAGATTCCCATCCTCGTGACGGTTGGAATCGCGCTCTTCTCCGCCGCGGTCCTGTTCACGCTCGTGACGCTGCCGGTGGAGTTCAACGCCAGCCGGCGAGCTATCCATGCCCTCGAACAGTCCGGTATCGTGACAACGGAAGAGCTGGGCGCCGCGAAGCAGGTCCTGTCGGCGGCGGCTCTGACGTACGTTGCGGCGGCAGCCATGGCCGCGCTGCAGCTCGTCATGTTGCTCCTGTCGGCCAATCGCCGCAGATGAAGCTCGCACCTTCTCTTCTCTCGGCTGACTTCGCCCGTCTCCTCGACGAGGCCTCGTTGGTCGCGCCTCTTGCGTCCTACCTCCATTGGGACGTCATGGACGCGCACTTCGTCCCCAATCTCACGTTCGGCCCGCCCGTCGTCAACGCGCTTCGCCGGCGGCTTGACGTCCCGTTCGAGATTCACCTGATGATCGACCACCCCGCCGAATACGCGCCGCAGTTCGACGTGCGTTCCGGCGACACGATTCTGTTCCACATTGAGGCGACGGACTCCCCCAGTGCGACGATGGACGCCATCGCACGCACTGGAGCCGAGGTCGGCGTCTCTCTTCGCCCCCGAACTCCGCTCGAAGCCGTGCTTCCGCTCCTCGACCGCGTGTCCACGGTCCTTGTCATGAGCGTCGAACCCGGGTTCGGCGGGCAAACGTTCCGACCAGAGGCGCTCGAACGGATCCGCCGACTCGCTGCGGCCATTGCCGGACGACCCGTCCGGATCGGAGTCGACGGGGGAATCTCAGCCGGCAACGTCAGAGCCGTTGTCGCCGCCGGAGCCGAAATCATCGTTGCCGGCTCCGCCATCTTCGGAGCCGCCGACCGGCCGGCCGCCATGCGAGCCCTTCTGGAGGCCGCGCGTTGAACGACGACGACTTCCTCCGCCTCGCGTTCGACCTCGCGGAGATCGCCGAGGGCGACACCTCGCCCAATCCTCTTGTCGGAGCCGTGCTCGTGCGCGACGGCGAGATCGTCGGGCGCGGTTACCACCGCACATTCGGTGGACCCCACGCGGAGGTCTACGCGCTTGACGAAGCCGGGGATCGCGCGCGCGGAGCAACCCTGTATGTCACGCTCGAACCATGCAGCCACTTCGGCAAGACCCCCCCGTGCACCGACCGTCTCATCCACGCCGGCGTGGCACGCGTCGTCGCCCCAATCGAGGACCCTAATCCCCTCGTTGCGGGACGCGGATTCGACGCCCTGCGCGCCGCCGGCATCGAGGTCGAAGTCGGGCGCCTGCGGGATTCCGCACGGCGACAGAACGAGATCTTCCTGAAGTTCATCCGCACGGGAATCCCGTTTGTGCACCTGAAGCTGGCAGTGAGTCTGGACGGTCGCCTTGCCACGCGCACCGGCGACACGCGCTGGATCACGGGAGAAGCGACCCAGATCCTCGCCCACCGTTGGCGCCGCCGGCACGCCGCCGTACTCGTTGGCATCGGAACCGTGCTCGCGGACGATCCGGAGCTCACGGTGCGCCACGTCGTCGGCCGCCAACCCGTCCCCGTCGTTCTCGACGCGAGAGGGCGAATCCCTTTGGCCGCACGCCTGCTCGCGGGGAACCGGCAGCCGGTTCTTGCGACACGCAGCCTGACCGCGGCGCACCGCGCGAAGCTTGAGACCGCCGGATTTCGGGTCTGGGAGCTGCCTGGGAAGGGCGAAGGAGTCGACCTTCCTCGGCTCCTGGCCTGCCTCGGCGAGATCGGCATCGACTCCGTCCTGATTGAAGGTGGAGGAGAGACGGCCGCTTCATTCCTCGAGGCCGGGCTCGTCGACCGAGTCTCCTTCCTGCTCGCTCCGATCTTGATCGGCGGCCGGTCGGCAGTGCCCGCGATCGGCGGCCTGGGAGCCGAACGCCTCGCCGATGCCGTTCGGCTGGTCGATGTCACGACGACATGGGTCGGTCCTGACCTCGTCTACTCCGGGCTCGTGCGGCGCGCCGACACGTAGCCGTTCGCGCGGAACCATTCCACCGCGTCGGATAGCGCGGCACGGACCGGCGTCTGCCGCAAGCCGAGCTCACGCACAGCCTTCGCCGGGCTGTAGAACATCGAGTGCCGCGACATGCGGAGCGTATCGCGCGTGAGGCGAGGCTCACGGCCTGCGAGACGAGCGAAGATCTCGCTCAGCCCGGCGACGGCATAGATCGGGGCGTACGGAAGGCGGATGAGCGGCGCGGAAAGGCCGCTCACGCTGGCAAGCTCTTCGAGCAGCGCTTTCATCGTCAGGTTCTCACCTCCCAGGATGTAGCGTTCGCCCGAACGGCCCTTCTCGGCGGCAGCGACGTGGCCAGCTGCCACATCCCGTACGTGGACCACGTTCAGCCCCGTGTCGACGTAGGCCGGCATCCGCCCGTTGAGGAAGTCGACCACCACT
>CAIMCX010000018.1 GCA_903839615.1 uncultured bacterium | reverse complement strand
CTTGGATCACCGATTCACGTCGGTGGCGGGCCGACGCTCATGAGCGCGCCGATCCACGTCGGTGGCGGACCGGTCTTCATGAACTCCCCCATTCACGTCGGTGGCGGGCCGATGCTCATGGGCGCGCCGATCCACGTCGGCGGCGGACCGTTGGCGGAGTAGACGCAAAGAGAACAATAGGTCTCGACTCGAGATCTTGATGGAGGCGGCGAGTCCCCTCGCCGCCTCTGTCTGTCTTTGGTCTCTGGTGACAGGCGCGTGGTTTGGAGGCAGAATCGTCGTGCGCCGTCCTCGTGTTGGAGTAACGGGGCGGTGAGGAGACGAGTGTGGTTGAGGGTCTGACGGTCGGGAAGCCCGATGACAGCGCGGAGCGGACGGCGAAGCAGTCGTCGTCTGCCGAGCTCCTGGTCCAGCACCGCGCCTTGGAAGTGACGCGTCACCGAATCGCTGCGGGCAAGCACTTCTACCTCGACGAAGCCAGTGAGTGGTCGGGATTCGAGTTCATCTACCTCATGCATGGGGCTTTGACCCTGTCGGATGGGGATGTCAAGACTTCGTTGCACGCGGGGGCCTACATCTATCACCGCGGTCTTCCCAAGCGCGCCTACTTCCGCGTCGAAGAGGACCTCGAGCTGCTCATGGTGTCATCGCCGCCAAGCTTCCACCTCGTCAAGGACGAGATCCAAGAGATCATGGCGCTGGCCCGCTCGGTCGAAGAGAAGGACGAGGCGACGGAAGGACACTGCCACCGTCTCGAACGATTGGCGATCCGCACCGGGGAGCGCCTCGGGTTGCCTGGACAACGTCTCATTGACCTCTCGTACGGTGCATATCTGCATGACGTCGGCAAGGTGAAAGTGCCGGATCGCATTCTCAACAAGGCGGGACGCCTCACTGACGAGGAGTGGGTCGAGATGCGGCGCCACCCGGAGTACGGCGCGGACATGCTGCGTGAGAAGCCGTTCCTCAAGGCGGCGGCGCAGATCGTCCTCTGCCATCACGAGAACTACGACGGCAGCGGATACCCCCGCGGGCTCCGCAGCGAGGAGATTCCCATCGAAGCCCGCGTCGTCTCGGTCGTCGATGCGTACGATGCCATCACGTCCGAGCGACCCTATCAAGTCGCTGCGGCCAAGTCGAAGGCGATTCAGGAGCTTCGCCTGAACGCGGGGACGCAGTTCGATCCGCGCGTCGTGCGGGCGTTCCTCTCGGTGATCGGGGAGGACGAGCTTGTCTAGGCGCTCATTGGGTCGCTGGAAGCATTTGGTCACCTTGCTTCCCTTGGGGATTGCCGTTGGCGCGATCGGCGGGCTTGTTTGGCATGACCTTATCTACGGCCTCGCCGTGGGTGCAGGCTTCGCCGTCTTTTACGGTCTGATCTTCGCGCTGCGCAACGTGCGCTAGGCCAGAGAAGGCGAGGCCGCGGGCCATGGCTTTGCCGGCGGAGAGCCATGGCGGCCATGGCCACGTCGGGGCGGAAGCCATGGCAAGGGAGAAGGGGAGGCAGCGGCCTTGGTGTTCCACCGGAGGGGCCAAGGCTAGAGAGAAGGGGACAGCGACGATGTCCCCCTTCTCTTCTTCGCCCCTTCTCCTAGCCTTGACGGCCGTCTGCGGTCGCGCTCTCTTGAGACAGTCTCCCGATGTGGCTACAGCTTGGGCATCAGGGTCGCGAACGCACGGTCGAGGTCCGGCTGCCCGATCTCTTGCAGGGCGTAGCGAACGCGCGTTGTCGGGACCTTGAACTTCAGCAGCCGGCCGAGATCGATCGGCGTACCGATCACGATGGCGTCGCACTCCGCGCGATCGACCGTCTTCTGGAGGTCGCGGACTTGCTTCTCGCCGTACCCCATGGCGGGCAGCAAATGGCCGATGTCGGGGTACTTGTGGAACGTCGCCGTGATGGAATCGACCGTGTACGGCCGCGGATCGACGAGCTCCGCAGCGCCGAACCGCTGGGCGGCGATGACGCCGGCCCCGTAGTCCATGCCGCCGTGGGTGAGCGTCGGGCCGTCCTCGATGACGAGAACGCGCTTGCCGCGGATGATGTTCGGATCGTCGACCTGAATCGGTGATGCGGCCTCGATGACCATGGCATTCGGGTTCATCCCGTGGACGTTCTCGCGCACGAAGTGAATGTCCTCGAGTGACGCCGTGTCGACCTTGTTGATGACGATGACGTCCGCCATACGGACGTTGACAGCGCTCGGGTAGTACAGAAGCTCGTGCCCCGCGCGGTGCGGGTCGACGACGACGATCGACAAATCGGGCTTGTAGAACGAGAAGTCGTTGTTGCCGCCGTCCCAGATGATGACGTCGGCTTCCTTCTCCGCTGCGCGCAGGATCTTCTCGTAGTCGACGCCAGCGTAGACGATCGTCCCGTTGTCGATGTGGGGTTCGTACTCCTCCCTCTCTTCGATCGTGCAGTGATGCTTGTCGAGGTCGGCGTAGGTTTCGAACCGCTGCACTTCCTGCGCGACAAGGTCGCCGTAGGGCATCGGATGTCGGATGACGGCAAGCTTCTTGCCCTTCGCCTTCAAGATCTCGCACACCCGGCGCGTCGTCTGACTCTTTCCCGACCCGGTGCGAACGGCGGTGATCGACACGACCGGCTTCGTCGACTTGATCATCGTGGATGCGGGCCCGAGAAGCATGAAGTCGGCCCCGGCGGCGTTCACCTCGGCCGAGCGCTCCATGACGTACTGGTTCGTGACGTCGCTGTAGCTGAACACGACCAGATCGGCGCGTTCCTTCTTGATCAGCGTCAGGAGTTCGCTCTCCGGATGGATGGGAATGCCATTGGGATAAAGCTTCCCTGCCAGTTCGTGCGGGTACGTTCGTCCAGCGATGTCGGGAATCTGCGTAGCCGTGAAGGCAACGACTTCGTAGTCCGTGTTGCCACGGAAGAAGACGTTGAAGTTGTGGAAGTCGCGGCCGGCAGCTCCCATGATGATGACTCGTCGTTTCATGCGCACCTCTCCCTCTCCTACAGGACCCGAATAGCTGCATTATGCGGGGCATCGGAGACGCTCGCAAGGGAGCTTGTGTAGAACAGGACGCGTGCTTATCATCGCGCGCCATGTCCGTCGCGAACCTGATTACGTTGGCCCGGGGAGCCCTCGTGGCTCCCGTTGTCTATCTCCTCCTCTCGGGCCAGCAGACGGCCGCGGCGGTGCTGTTTGCCCTCGTGTGTTTCGGGGACATCCTCGACGGGATGGTCGCGCGAGCGCGGCAAGAAGTGACGCGGCTCGGGAAGGCACTCGATCCGATCGTGGACAAGGCGCTCTACGTCTCACTTCTTTCAGCGCTTCTCGTTCTCGGGGAAGTCCCCCCAGTGGCCTACGCGGCGTTTCTCATACCGCAGGTCGGATTGGGAGTTGGAGCGATCGTCATGCAGGTCCGCCACCGGCAAGTGCAGGCGGCGCGGCTTGTCGGCAAGGCCGCATCCGCACTCTCGTTCGTGGGGCTCTTCTTCCTCCTCGTGCGGTGGCCCGGCGGCCTGGCTATCTTCTGCGCGTCGATTGCGTTGACGTACGTCGCCGGCGTGGACTACCTAGTCGCCGCCGTGTCGCTCGGGAAGAAGGGTTCGTAGTCCTCCCGCCGGAAGACGGGCGGAGGCGGGGCGGCGAACGTCAACCGCTCACCCGAGACCGGGTGTTGGACCGAGAGGGTCCAGGCATGAAGCAGGAGCGCTGGCGCGCGCGGACCTCCGTAGAGTGAATCTCCGATAACGGGATGTCCGATGTAGCGAAAGTGAACTCGGATCTGGTGGGTTCGCCCGGTCCGGGGCCGAATGAGAACGAAGGTCCGATTCGCCCCCCGCGCGAGGACACGGAACTCCGTCTCGGCCGGGCGGCCGTCCGCCAAGACGGTCATCCGCCGCGGCGACCGTGGGTCGCGACCTACCGGAGCCTCGATACGGCCTTCCTCTTCGTCGAGTACTCCGGAGATCCAAGCCAGGTACTGCTTCTCGACCGTTCGGGCGGCGAACTGCCGCTTGAGCGCGTCGAGCGCCTGCGGCGTCTTGGCGACGACGAGAACTCCCGTCGTCTCCTTGTCGATTCGATGCACGATGCCGGGACGGACAGGGTCGTCGGACGGCGGGAGGTCACGCGTCGCGAGAAGCCCTTCGACCAGCGTCGTGGCGCCCGCGGTCCCGGCACCCGGATGGACGATGAGACCGGCAGGCTTGTCGAGCGCGACGATGTCATCGTCCTCATATAGGACCCGGAGCGGCAGCGGCTGCGGGTGCAGCGCAGCCACGGCCTTGGGATGCCAGCGGGCCTCTTCGCCCGAGCGCAACCGGTAGGAGGGCTGTAGGACGGTGC
The DNA here is from genome assembly GCA_903839615.1 of uncultured bacterium. GTDB lineage: Bacteria > Bipolaricaulota > Bipolaricaulia > UBA7950 > UBA9294 > CAIOGO01. Next base: position 9,906 of record CAIMCX010000018.1, on the reverse strand, counting down.
GACCGCTGACAGCCACACGACCATCCCGAATCTGGCGTTGCACCTCGGCGCGGGACAGCTGGCCGTCAATGGCCACGAGGAATTGGTCGAGGCGCCGTCCCTCGTCGTCAGGGCCGATGATTCGGGAGATGTCTTCCATTGCTTTCAGGAACTCGTTTGTCCGTTCTCGTAGTGTCCCGTATAATGCCGTTGTTGCGAGTCCGGAAGAGTGACGGGGGTCGCCCAGGGCGACCTGTTTCTTCGTGGGAACAGGGTAGGGAAAGTGGGACGAGAAGTCCACTCCCGCGGAACGCACTCGGGAGCGGACGACGCGGAGACGGGTACGATGAACATCGACTTTATCGAGGCGCTGGAAGAGATGGCGAAGGACAAGGGGATCCCACGTGAGGATCTCTACGCGGCCATTCGCAAGGGCTTGGCGGCCGCGTTCGTCGAGGAACACGGTCTGGACGAGGGCGAGGAAATTGATGTCGACATCGACCAGCACTCCGGCGACATCACCATTCGCGGTCAGCGCATCGATCTCGCCAAGTTCGGTCGCATCGCGACGAAGAAGGCCGAGGAGACGATCCGGCAGGAGATCGTCCAGCGCCGTCGTGAGATCGTCCACGGACTCTTCGCGTCCCGCGTAGGGGAAGTCATCAGCGGCTCGATCCATCGGTTCGAGGGAAAGAGCGTCTGGGTCAATCTTGGCGAGGCCGAGGCGATCTTGCCGGAAGTCGAGCGGATTCCCGGCGAGCGGTATCACGCTGGCGAGCGGCTGCGTGCCTACCTTGTGAGCGTCGAAGAAACGCAGGGCGATCCGCGGATCCTTCTCTCGCGCACCCGCAAGGAGTTCGTTGCCGCGCTGATGAAGCTCGAGGTGCCTGAGATCGAGGAAGGCATCCTCGTGATCCGAGCTATCGCGCGCGAGCCGGGCCGTCGGTCGAAGGTCGCCGTCGAGTCTCTCGACAGGAACGTCGACCCTGTGGGAACCTGCGTTGGTGCCGGCGGAGCCCGCGTCCGAATGGTCACGCGCGAACTGTCGGGGGAGAAGATCGACCTCGTCCGATGGAGCGACGACCCTGTTCAGCTGTTGAAGAACGGCCTCGAGCCGGCGTCCGTGCTGTCGGTCGAGTTCGACGCGGACAAGCGAAAGGCGAAGGTTCTCGTCCCGGATGACGAGCTCTCGCTTGCGATCGGCAAGGGCGGCCAGAACGTGCGTCTGACGGCGAAGCTGCTCGGTGTTGACATCGACGTGACCAGCCCGTCGGAGCAGGCCGCTGCGGGGACCAAAGCCTAGATTCGCGACGCCGGTGGGCTGAGCCCCGATCTCCTCCTCTTCTCGACTCGCTCGTTCTCCATCCCCGTGCTGACGCGGGGAAGAGGGTATAATCGACGCAACCTGGGCGAAGGAGCGTGGCGAGGCTTGAGCGCTGTAGTCAGCGGGATTGTTAGCCTGGTGGCTGCTGTGCTGATTGGCCTGCTCATCGGCAGCGTCCCTCGCCGACGCCGGGAGACTGAGATTGCGGCGGAGGCCCAAGAGGAAGCCGATCGGCTGAAGAAGGAGAAGCTTCTCGAGGGGCGCCAGCAGGTCCAGGAGCTCAAAGACGAATTCGAGGAGCGCGCAAAGCGGCGCGAGGAAGAGATCGCCCGCGCCGAGGAGCGCAGTCTGCGGCGCGAGGATCGTCTCGGGAAGAAAGCGTCGCAACTCGACAAGACGGAGGACTCGCTGCGTTCCGACGAAGAGGAGCTCGGCCGGCTCAAAGAGGAGGGGACGAAGCTCCTCGAGCAGGAGAAGCAGCAACTCGAGCGAACCGCCGAGTGGACGCGCGACCAGGCGCGTGACCACCTCCTCAAGGTGGTCGAGACCGAATCTCAGCTCTACTTCTCCAAGAAGATGGAAGAGATCGAGCGCAAGGCGCGCGACGAGGCCGAAGAGCGTGCTGCCCACGTCGTCGCGACCGCCGTCCAGCGGTACGCCGCCGAGTACGTAGAGGAGAACGCGGTCAGCTCCGTTCCGCTCCCGTCGGAGGAATTCAAGGGTCGCATCATCGGGCGCGAGGGACGCAACATCAAGACGTTCGAGGCGCTCACCGGGGTGGAGCTGCTTGTGGACGACACGCCGGAGATGGTCGTCCTTTCTTGTTTCAACCCCCTTCGCCGCGAGGTCGCGCGGATGGCGCTCACGCGGCTGATCGAGGATGGCCGAATCCACCCCGCTCAGATCGAAGAAAAAGTGCAACGGGCGAAGGCGCGCCTCGCCGATCGCGTGAAAGAAGAGGGAAAGAAGGCGGCGTTTGATCTCGGCATCGACCTTCACCCCGAGCTCGCAGCGCTCCTCGGGCGGCTGCGATATCGCACGAGCTACGGACAGAACCAGCTTGTGCATTCGATTGAGGTCAGCGTCATCGCCAAGATCCTGGCGGACGAGCTGGGCCTGAGCTCGAAGAAGGCCAAACGCGCCGGCCTGCTTCACGACATCGGGAAGGCCGTCGACCACGAAGTCGACGGGCCGCACGCGATGATCGGCGCCGACCTCGCGCGGCGTTACGGAGAGAGCCGGGAAGTAGTCCAGGCGATCGCTGCGCACCATGAGGACATCGAGCCGACCGGAACCCTGGACATCCTCATCCAAGCCGCCGACGCCTTGTCCGCGGCGCGTCCCGGGGCGCGGCAGGAAACGTACGAGAGATACGTCCAACGGTTGCATGACCTCGAGGAACTCTGTCGCTCCTTCCCGGCGGTTCAGGAGGCGTATGCAATCCAGGCCGGGCGTGAGGTCCGCGTCATGGTGCAGCCCGACCGAGCGAACGACGAGATGGCGGCCAAACTGGCCTACGACATCGCCCGCGCGATCGAAGAAGAGTTGAGCTACCCGGGCGAGATCAAGGTCAACGTCGTGCGACATATGCAGTTCTCCGAAAGCGCGAAGTAGCGAAGCGGGCGGAACGTGAACGTGCTCAGGGTCTCGACGGCGACGGCGGGCGCGATCGCCAATGGGATCCGCGTCGACGGGGAGGCCGAGATCCAGGTCATCGGACCGCGGGCGGTGAACCAGGCGGTCGAGGCCATCGCACGGGGCTACCTCGCGCCGAGCGGGATCGACGTGTACTGCGCACCCAGTTTCATGACCATTCACGTTGAGGAGGGCGCGGAGGAGCGAACAGGGATTCACTTTCGCGTTTGCCCACGGCACGACCTCCGTGCGCCGAAGCCGCGGGTTGTCGAGGAGTAGCGCATCAAATCGTCGCCGTGCGCCGGTGCGGCGTCTTGTTACCCGCAGTCAGCGTCTGTACCATTCCGAAGAATGCAGATCATCGGGTCAAGGGAGTGACGTAGAGCGATGTCCACGTTCTTGAAGCGCCATCAGAAGGGTGTCATCTGGGCCATCATCGTGTCGTTTGTCATTGGAGCGGGCGGGCTGCTCAGTCTCGATCGTGCCGGGGTGTTCAGCAACACGAAGACCTCGTCCAGCACGTCGACTCAACCTACCTTCGCGGCGACGGTCGAAGGCACGACGATCAGCCTCGACACACTCAGCGCGCGGACGACGCAAGTATCGAACCAGTATCAGAACCTCTATCGGCAGGCCGGCCTCGATCCATCGTCGATCTTCACCGGCGCTTCGGGAGCGATGCTCACGCTGCGGCTCGAAAGCGGCGCCCTGTCCGACCTGATCCGCGAAGCGATCTATGCTCAAGAGGCAAAGGCTCGTACGATCAAGGTGAGCGACGCACAGGTCGAGACAGAGACGACGAAGGAGTACCAGCAGCTCCTGACGTCGAACGGCATCTCCGAGGCTCAGCTCACCACGTACCTTGAGGGGCAAGGGAAGACGCTGGCTAGCTTCAAGGCCGAGCTGCGCGCAGCGGTCGCGACGCAGCTTCTGACCACAGCGGTGAACACGGTCGTTGGCGCTGGTCCGGCTCCCACCGAAGACGAGACTGCCGCATACTTCCAGCAGAACATCAGCAAGTACAGCGTGGAAGAGCAGGTCCACGCGGAGCACATCCTCGTCGCTGACCTGGCGACGGCGCAGTCGATCGAAACGCAGCTCGCCGCCGGGGCAGACTTCGCTACGCTCGCGACGCAGTACTCGATCGATACGTCGACGAAGGCCAAGGGCGGCGACCTCGGGTGGTTCGGGCGCGGGAAGATGGTGCAGGAATTCGAGGATGCCGCGTTTGCCCTCCAGCCGGGTGAAACGAGTGATCCGGTCAAGACCCAATACGGCTATCACATCATCCGCGTCATCGAGCGGAAGGAAGCTCACACCGCGACCTTGGCCGAGGTTCACGATCAGGCTGCAAGCGATCTCAAAACCCAGAACCAGACGACCCGAGCCAACGATTGGTACGCGGGCATCCGCAAGACGAAGAAGGTCGTGATCGGCCTGCCGGTCGTCAACGCGTTCATGATCCAGGAAGAGGACGCGGACAAGGGCTTGGCGGAGTTCGAGCGACTCCTTGCCACCGACAAGGGCGCGGATGCCTACCTTGCCTATTACATCGGCCAGATCTACGAACAGAAGGGGAGCGCGGCCTCCACAGAGGAGAAGAGCTTGGAGTCCGATCCGGCACTGGCCTCCGTGCAGACGGCGAGCAGCCGCATCACCGAACTCAAGGCGGCGCAGCAGGACGACAAGAACAAGGCTCTCGCCGCGTACCTCACCCTGGTCGACAACAACGTGGTGGACCAGGCATTGCTGACGAAGATCCTGAACCTCGACCCGACCAACACGAAGGCCATGCTGGCCAAGGGGAACCTGCTCGCTGACCAAGGAGACTCCGCCGGCGCACAGACTCAGTTTGAGCAGGTCATCGCAGCGAACCCGCAGTCGCTCGATGCGATCCTCGCCTCCGGCGATCTCGCAGCGAAAGACCAGAATTATGCCCTGGCCAGGCAACGGTATGAGCAAGCCCTGAAGCTCAAGGCGAATGACTCATCGATCGAGCTTAGAGAGATTGCGGTTCTCCTCGCGCTGGGAGACACGGCAGCCGCGGACGCGATGGCGCAAGCCATTCGCAAGACCGATCCGCAGAACTCCCGCCTTGTCATCGCCGAAGGCGACGTGGCCAAGGCGAAGCTGGAGGTGGCGGTCGCGGCACGCGATGCGCTGAAGGCCAAGGCGAATCTCAGCGCGGCCGACCAGACGCAGCTCGCGACGCTGACCCAACAGATCACCGATCTCTTCGGCGTGGCGTCGGCACGGTATCAGACGGCCCTTCAGGCCGCCAACAACATCGATCTCAGCGTGAAGCTCGCCGAGACGTACCTCGCGGCCGGCAAGATCGACGACGCGGAGAAGGCGCTCCAGGCCGTTCTCGCCCGCTCTCCCTACCGGGCCGACGCGTACGAGGATCTGGCGAAGATCAACCTCTCGCGCGGTCAGGCGGACAAAGCGTTGGAGCAGCTGCGCACGGCGCTTTCGCGCTCGTTCGAGTCGGCGCAGCGAATTCGCCTCGCCCAGAAGATCGTGCAGCTCGACTCGAAGGACACGACGACCGGACTGCGATTGGGAAAGCTCTACAGCGATGCATCCCGCTGGACCGAGGCTGTTGGCGAGTACGCCCAGCTCATTGCGATCGACCCAACGATGGAGGACGCGTACTCGGGCCTTGCGAAGGCGTACGTCGCGCAGACGAACTACAGCTCGGCCCTCGACTACTTGAGGCGCGGCGTCGCTGGAGTGACGCAAGACGCGGCGAAGATCCGCCTGTACCAGCAGATCGTCGACACCGATCAGGCCTCCGTGGGGACGGGCAAGCCGCTGACGTCCGCCGGGCTCGACGCGCTGATCGAGATCGCCAAGCTCGATATCTCGCGCGGCGATAAGACGGACGCGCAGGCGAAACTCACCCAGGTGCAGACGGCGGACAAGACGTACCGCGCCGCCGAGGTGCAGAGCCTGCTCGGCCAAGTGGGTGGTTCAACGACGACGCCCACGTCGTCGAGCCCGGCAGTGAAGTGATCGGGGACGATCTCACCCGCCTCGTCGAGCTGATCGCCCAGCTGCGCGATCCTGTGCGGGGTTGCCCTTGGGACCTCGCGCAGGATCACGCGTCGTTGCGGCCCTACGTCGTCGAGGAGGCCCACGAGGTCGTCGCCGCGATCGACGCCGGCTCACCAGACGCGCTCTGCGACGAGCTCGGTGACCTTCTGCTTCAGGTGCTCTTGCACAGTCGGATCGCCGAGGAGAGAGGGGAGTTCGCGCTGGCGGACGTGATGGAGGCGCTGGCCGGGAAGCTCGTCCGACGGCACCCGCACGTCTTCGCCGACGCTCCTTCCGATCTCGCGTCGATCCACGAGCGCTGGGCGCAGGTGAAAGCCGGAGAGCCGAAGCACAAGACGGTGTTGCCCGCGCTGCTTGCCGCGCGCAAACTGGCGGCGAAGGTGCGGGATCCCTCGCTCTTCGTCGAGATGGCCGCGTCGCCCGACCCCGACGTGCGTGCGGGCGCAGACTTGCTTGCGGCGATTCGGCGAGCGTGGGACGCCGGGTCGGATCCCGAGATTGCTCTCGGGAAGGCGATGGAGCGCATCGCGGATGCGGACATCCGTGATGCGAGCATCTCCGAGACGAGGGAAGGCCATGACGCGTGAAGACGCACTCGTCTACTGGATCGGCACGTCGGAAGACGAGATCCACTTCATCGATTCGATCCTCTCTGCGTTCGACGGGGTCGCCTGCGTGCGCCGAGAGTTCAAGCTCGAGAACGGCGACTCCGTCTACAAGGTGTACGTCACGGCCGGGATGGAAGGGGAGTTCCTCGACGTGATGGAGCGCCTGCGCACCCGGGCCGACATCCGATCGGTGACGAAGGGCGAGGATAATGAGACTCTTCCGCGCGCGTGAAGTTGCCGACTCCGTCTTCGACGTCGACTACGACCGGCTCTGGGAACGCGACGTGCGCGCCCTCCTCTTCGACCTCGACAACACGCTCGGTCGGCGCGGGTCGAGGAGCCTTGGCGATGAGGCACGCCAGCTCCTGCACGCCCTCGAGGGGCGCGGATTCAAGGTCGGGATTCTGACGAACCGCAAGCGCGGTGCAGCGAGCGACCTCGCTGGCGAACTGGCCAAGGAGTTCACCGTGCTCGACGTCGCTCGCAAGCCGCATCGCGCCGGGTTCGCGCGAGTCCTCGCCGTGCTTGGCGAGACACCGGCCGCGGCAGCGATGATCGGCGATCGCCGGCTGACCGACATCCTCGGTGCCAACCGGAGCAGCATCTACTCGATTCGAGTGCGCGGGTTTCGTCGCTAGTGCCGACAACCGGCAACCGCAGAGCGCGCAGAGAACGCAGAGATGGAAAGCCGGCAGCTCGGCCTCGCTCGTACGATACAGAGATTCTCTAGGCGTCGCGAAGCCAGGGCATGCCGTTCCCAGCAACTCCGCGTCTCTGCGGTGGAGCTTTCACCGCGGAGCGCGCAGAGAACGCAGAGAAGAGCAGCCAGAGCTCCGGCTCTTGGTCGCTGACCCAGGGTCTCGAAGGTGAGGCATCTCCTTCCTGGTCTCCTCCGTGCCCTCTGCGGTAGAGCAGTGGGTGTCCGGTCGTGCGCAACCGCGCGTTTGGTCAACGATTCCGCCATCGGCTATCATCCTCTCGAGTCCCGAATCGAGTCTCAGACTGCGAGACGGGAGAGTGAGGAGGAAGCCTGTCCATGAACGCCCGTCATCTTGTGTCGCTCCGAGATCTGTCGTCGGAAGACATTCACGAGATTCTCGAAGTCGCTCGCCATCTCAAGCTCGAGCACCGCTCCGGCGTGCACCACACCCTGCTCGCCGGGAAGACCCTGGCGATGATCTTCCAGAAACCGTCCTTGCGAACGCGCGTCTCGTTCGAGGCCGGCATGGAGCAACTCGGAGGGCACGCGATCTACCTCGGCCCGGGTGACATCAAGCTCGGCGAGCGGGAGACCACCGAGGACATCGCGCTCAACCTGTCGCGCTTCTGCGATGCGATCATGGCCCGCGTGTTCAAGCACGAAACCGTCGTCGACCTGGCCAAGCACTCGACGATCCCGGTGATCAACGGCCTCTGCGACATGGACCATCCGTGCCAGGGCCTCGCCGACTTCCTCACCGTGTTCGAAAAGAAGCGCCGCTTCGAGGGCCTGACGCTGACGTTCATCGGCGACGGCAACAACGTCGCCCACTCGCTCATCGACGGCTGCGCCAAGCTCGGGATGAACTTCCGCATCGGCTGTCCGGAAGGCTATGAGCCGAACGTCGAGGTCGTGGCGGCGGCGAAGAAGCTCGGCGCGTCGGTTGAGATCCTCCACGATCCACTGGCCGCGGCGAAGAAGGCCGACGTCCTCTACACCGACGTCTGGATCAGCATGGGCCAAGAGGCGGAGGGCAAGTCCAAGGCGAACGCGTTCAAGGGGTTCACGATCGACTCCAAGCTCGTTGCCGCGGCGAACAAGGACGCTGTGATTCTTCACTGCCTGCCGGCGCACTACGGCGAAGAGATCACCTACGAGGCGTCGCGCAGTCCGGGAAGCGCCATCTTCGACCAGGCCGAGAACCGCATGCACGCGCAGAAGGCGGTCCTCGTCCTGCTCATGTCGTAGGAGGGACGATGCCGAACGCAACCGTCATCGGATCGGACGCGAAGGGCGACTGCCGCGTGACCGTCACGCCAGGCAAGAGCTTGGCGATCGAGGTGAAGACCGGCGATCCGCACCTATTCGAGCGCGGGATTCGCGAGGTCGTCGACGAGACGTTCGCGGCGCTTGCGGCGCGCGGCGGCCTGAAGGCGACGGTCGCCGTCGCCGACGAGGGGGCGCTCAACTACGTCCTCGCGGCGCGCGTCGAGATTGCCGTGCGCCTCGCGTTTCCTGAGGCAGAGGCGCTCGCACCCAAGATCGAGCGCCGCCCGAGCGAGGCCGATGCTCCGCGGCGCAGCCGGCTCTACGCGCCGGGCAACAACCCCCGCGTGCTTGTCGGCATCGAGCTCCACGGCGCCGACTGCGTCCTCGTCGACCTCGAGGACTCCGTGCCTCCGGCCGAGAAGCCGGCGGCGCGCGTTCTCGTGAAGCACCTCCTTGCTGCCATCGACTTCCCGAACGAGGTTTGGGTGCGAATCAACCCGCTTGCGCTCGGCGGCACCGACGACGTCCGCGAGGTCCTCTTCGCGCGGCCGCACGGCGTCGCCCTGCCGAAGGCGGAGTCGAAGGAGGACATCCTCGCGCTCGTCCGCGAGCTGGAGAAGGCCGAGAAGGCCGTCGGAGCGCCTGTCGGGTCGACGTGGATTATGCCGATCCTCGAGACCGGGAAGGGCGTCCTCCACGCCGAGGAGATCGCCGCTGCCGATCCTCGCGTGGTCGCGGTCGCGTTTGGGGCCGAGGACTACACCCGCGACGTGGGAGCCCGGCGAACACCGGAAGCTCTCCTCTTCGCGCGGTCGATGATCGTTGCTGCGGCCAAGGCGGCCGGGGTCCAGGCTTCGGACACCGTCTACGGCAACGTCGACGACGAGGCCGGCCTTGCGGTGGAAGCGAAGCACGCGCGTGATCTTGGCTTCGATGGCAAGGGAGCCATCCACCCGGCACAGGTGCCTGTTCTTCACGCAGCGTTCACGCCGAGCGAGAAGGAGATGGAAGAGGCGCGAGCGATCGTTGCGGCGGCAGAAGACGCCGAGAAGCGGGGCATCGGAGCCATCGTGATCGGCGGCAAGATGATCGACCGGCCGGTGCTTGAAAGGGCGAAACGCGCGCTGCGGCTGGCTGATCGACTCTCTGGTCGACAGGTCGAGCAGCCGGGGAGTCCGCGCGCCTCCGCGGTGGAGGGAAAGGGGGCGCGAAGATGAAGAACGCGCTCGGCCGTGAGATTCCGAAGACCATCGGTAGCCGCTCCGTCGAAGCGTATGCCGGCGCGTTCGCCAAGAAGCGATCCGGCCTGAAGACGCCGCAGCATCAGAAGTCGT
>CAIMCX010000017.1 GCA_903839615.1 uncultured bacterium | reverse complement strand
TGTGCACTTCGCCCGGATCGACCAAGACGTCGACTGCGATGACCACATCAGCGCCCATGCCCTGCACGACATCGATTGGCAGAGGGTCCGTGACGCCGCCGTCGATGAGCAGTCGATCGTTGAACCAAACCGGCGTGAACAGCCCGGGGATGGACAGGCTGGCCCGCACGGCTTCGACGAGGCTGCCCTGCGTGATCACGTAAGGCGTGCCGGACTCGAGATCTGTAGCCACGGCCGCGAACGGCCGCTCGAGATCGCCGAACGTGCGATCACCGAGCATGCGCCGCAACGTCCGAACGATTTCTCCGCCCGACGTCCATCCGGACCACGGGATGGTTGGAAGCAGGGTCCTCGCGGCGCGAAGGAAGGACGTCGAACGCCACTCCGCCTCCAGATCGTCGAGCGGCAGCCCCGCGGCGTACGCTGCGCCGATGTACGCGCCCATGCTCGTCCCGGCGATTACGTCAGGAGCCATGTCGTTCTCATCGAGAACGCGAAGGACTCCGATGTGAGCAGAGCCTCGTGCTCCGCCGCTCGAGAGAGCTACTCCGATCGTCGGCTTCGGCATGCCACCTCCACGGCCCATCCTAGCCTTGCCTGAAGACGAAGGCAATGCAGGAGCCGTGAGGTTTGACCGTTGAGCGAAGCGAAAACGCGGAGAACGCGTCTGTCCGCATCCGCACAAACGAGAGGCGCGGAGGGCCGGCCTCGCGCCGCACTCTCCGCGCCTCGTAGGGACTACTCGCTGATGGCTCCGACCGGGCACTGATCGACGGCATCCTGGACGCAGTCGTCATCGGCGTCGGCGCCTTTGACGACATGAGCTTTCCCGTCCGACTTCAACTCGAAGACGTCCGAGCAGACCTGAGCGCAAAGACCGCAGCCCACGCACATGTCTTGATCGACGACCGGCTTGGACATGACTCCTCCTTCCTCCCGATGAGGTGGCGGAAGGATAGCATAGCCTCGGGGACACGCCAACCGGGTGACGGGTTTTGAGCCGCCGGACCGATCGGCTATAGTCAGGACCCATTTCAGAGGCAAGGAGGGGGAACCGAATGGTGAACCGAGTTCTGTGGGTTGCTGGAGTCATCTGCCTCGCGCTTGCTCCCCTCGCGTGTGGTGCCATGACGCTCGAGGAGGCCGTGGCGCTCATTCCCGACGACGGAGACGTGGCGATTCACTACGACGACGCAGGGAGGACTGCGCTCGAAGCCGCCATCGGAGCGCTCGAGCAAGCCGTCGGCGTCACCGCGTCATTCGACGCGACGAGCGAGGACGCGTACACCGCACTCAACATCCCCGCCGAGCAAAAGGGCCTGGTCAACAAGCTTGCCCAGGCCTACTACACGCTGGGCGACGTCTTCTTGCACAACCAGGATGGGGCCAAGGCCGCGTTTGACAAGGGCCAGCTCTGGGGATTGAAGAGCCTGCGGATGAACCCGGCGTTCGCGCAGATCGAGCGGTCCTCCGGGACGTTCATCGATGCCGTTAAGCAAGAGACCGATGTCGCGGCGCTGTATTGGACGTACGGCAACTGGGCTCGCAAGGATGAGTACGACATTCTGGGTGCTGTGTTCCGCAATGATCCCCCGAAGCTCGAGGCGCTGATGGAACGGGCACTCGAGGTCGATCCGGCGTACATCTCCTATGGCGCCTATCGGTCGCTTGCGGCGTTCTGGGGCGACTTGCCGTCGCTTCCGCTCATCCAGTACCGGCAGGACTTGCCTCGGGCCCTATCCTACCTATGTCCCGTGCTCGCCGAACCCACGTACTGCACCGAGTGTTCGGTCTGCCCGTTCGATCCGGACTGCAACCAGTACTTCGAAAACCGCGTCATCTTCGCGCAGTACTACCTGATGAAGAAGGGCGCTTGGGCCGAGGCGGCCCGGGTGCTCCAGAGCGTCATCGACGAACCGGTCGGGGAGCTTCACCCTCTGTACAACGCGTTCGACCAAGTATTGGCCCGCGAACTCCTCGCGGAAGTGGAGAAGCACCTCTAGCCCGCCGACTTCGGCGCGGCGTGAGAAACGAAGAGGATGCGGACTAGGAGGTCCAAGATGTGGAAGAAGGTCGTTGGTCTCATGCTTCTTGGCGTATGCGCCGTCGGGGCGGCCGGTTACGCGATGACGCTCGACCAGGCGGTCGCTCTCTTTCAGCACGACAATATTGCTGTGACATTCACCGACGCCGGGCGAGAGCAGCTGGTCGATGTCATCAGCACGCTGCGCGGAGCGCTCGGCGTGACGGATGCTCTGAACGAGGAAGATGAGGACGCCGTCATGGCGTTCACCGTCGACGCGAGTCTGAAGGATGTCGTCACCAAGTTGTCGCAGGCCTACTACACCTTAGCCAACGTGTTCTACACGTCCGACACGAACGAGTCGACGTACCTCAAGGGAAAGCATTGGGGGCTCAAGAGCCTGCGGATGAACCCGACCTTCTACGACACCGAGAAGAACGGCGGGGGGTTCGTGGCGGCGGTGCAGGTCGAAACTGACGTTGTGGCCTTGTACTGGGCTACCGCCAACTGGCTGCGCGTAGCGCAGAAGAACGTTCTTCAGGCGGTGTTCGCCGGCGTGCCGGCGAAGACACAAGCGATGTCCGAACGCTGCCTGGCACTCGATCCGAGCTATGTTGCGGGCGGATCGTACCGCTCCCTTGGCGCCTACTACGAGGGCCTGCCGGCCGGGTTTGGAAAGGACATGGACAAAGCGCTCTCCTACCTCTGCCACGTCGTGAGTGAGCCCACCTGCAGCGCGTGCGGCACCTGCCAGCCCCCGCTGGCTGGCGCCAACGAGTACTTCGAGAACCGCACGTTCATCGCCGAGTTCTACTACATGCCGAAGGGAATGTGGACGGACGCGGCGCGCGTGCTCGAGAGCGTGATTGCCGATCCGATCGGCGACAAGTACCTGCTCATGAACGCGTACGCGCAGTGGAACGCGCAGAATCTGCTCGTCGAGGTGCAGAAGCACCTCTAGACCCTACCTTCCGGTCATCCAAAACGCAGGGCCTCGGGCCGTGCCCGAGGCCTGCTCTTTTCCCTTTGCGATCATGCGCCGAGCACGAGGAAGTACGTCAGCGCAAGGAGCCCGGCGCCGACGGCGACCCATCCGGCCACGAGCTTCTTCCGCGTCGCGCGAATCAAGACGCGGCGCAGACCCATGAACGTGTGGAACGCGAACGTGACGAGGAGCGGGATGTAGAGGTGGTTGTGGAGGACGTAGGCCCGCCCAGGGTTCATGAGCCCTCCCGTCAACGTCTGCGCCTGGTCCATTCGCGTCATTCCGTATCCGCTCACGATGTAGAGGACGAGGATGAGAGCGGAAATCCACGCCGCCGCGTGGTCGAGGCGGCTGAGCAGCCATTCGAGGCGGATGGGACGGCGGTTCGTTTCTTCCCTCGGTTCCATGGGGCCTCTCTCCTTTCTGCGACGGTCTCTTCCGAACGAGTCTGGGCCACAGTAGGGGGCGCGGGTGAACGGATCGCGGTCGCAGCGTGGCAGGCGTGTGAAGAGGTGACTTCCCAACTACTCGGTGGGCGCAGTCCCTTTTCCACGCTCCTCGGGATGCATCAGCGAGATCGCTGCAGGCATGATGAGGATCGTGATCAGGAGAGAGAAGCCGATTCCGAGCAAGGCGCACATTCCGAGGAAGCGGAGACCCGGCGTGTGAGCGAGCAAGAGAGACGCGAACACGAGCATCGTCGTGAACATCGAGGTCAGGATGGCAATGATGGTCGTCGCTCCGGCACGGACCATAGCTTCATGCAGTCCCGTCTCACACTCCTCGATGTAGCGGAAGAGAAGGGTGACTCCGCTCTCCATCCCGAGCCCGATCAAGAGCGGCGAGATCGTGATGTTGATGAAGTTGAAGTTCACGCCGAGGAGCCTCATCCCCCCCAGCATCCAGACGTAGCCCAAGATCACGGGTGAGAGGGCGAGCAACGTCTGTGACAGCTTGCGGAACGACTGCCACACGGTGAACGCGATCAGTACGGCCGCAATCGCGGTGGAGATGAAGAAGTCGCGCTTCATGACGCTCTCGAGGTCGCGAACAACGAGCGGCACGCCGAAGTAGTCTGTGGAAATCGAGTGTGCAAAGTCGATGAACGCGACGAGGTTCGACCGGTTGTACAGAGCCGGGCTCATCGAGGCGCGAACGATGTACCGTCCATCGGTCGTGAGGTAGAGGTTCGAGGCTTCGGGCGGCAGGCTACGCAGGATGTCGCGCAGGAGCGTCTCCACCGGCGGGAGATTCCGGACGCCGGCGAGCCGTGCGTCGAGCGACCGGACCGCGGCCTCGAGATCCTGTACGGAAGTGCGCCCTGCGGGCACGTCGAGCGTGCGGAGGACGTTCTGAATGTCGACCAGTTGTTCTTGGCTCCTCGCCGCCTGGAGCCCCAGATCGGCGTAGCCGTTCATCGTCGCGGCGTACTGCACGAGCGCGAGGCGCGTGAGGAGCGTACGCGTCTCTTGCAGCACGTTGTCACGCGCGGCCAGACTTCGATCCAGCGCGGCCAGCTCGTCCGCGTAGGCGGCAAGGTTCACTTCATGCAACGCCGCCTGCTGCTCCGCGAGGTTGGAGGGCAAGAGGTCGAGCGGCGACTTCACCGTCAAGACGAGTGGGTTCGCCGCGAGCTTCCTCTCGAGATCGGCCATCTCGTCCTCGGTCTTGGCGAAGAACAGGAAGCTCGTGCCGAGCTGTGCTTCGCTGCCGAGGTCGAACGACGTGAGAATCTTGTCGAGGTTCGCCTGGCTCTGTGAACGCGGGACGAGGTCGTTCGACGAGAACTGGAATCGAACGCCCGTCGCGAGATACAAGGCGCCCGCCGTAACAGCGGCGAGCACCGAGAGGACGATGATCGCGCCGACTCGATTCGTCAGCAGACGGAAGAACCCGGCGAAGTGGGGCGTGAGCATGCCGACCTTCTCGCGTCGGCGTCTCTTGCGGCGCATGAGCTGCGACAAGGTCAGCAGGGTCGGGATGAGCACAAGGGCGCTCGCGATCGCGAGCAGGATGCCGACGCTGGCAATGGCGCCCAGTTCGAACAGAGCGCGGGACCGAGCCGTGAGGAGACCGAGGAAGACGAGGACGATCGTCATCGCCCCGAGGAGGATTGCCGGTCCCTTGCGGGACAGCATCGTGTACACCGATTTCGAGAACGTCACCCCGTGGCTTCGCTCTTCGGTATACCGCGAGATGAGGTGAATGGCGAAGTCGTCGCCCATTCCGAGGATGAGCGAGGGCACGAACGTCGTCACGAGGTTGAAGCCTCCCAACATGCCCTTTGTCCACACCGAGGTGACGAGGAGCGCGAAGAGGAGCGGCAGAGCGGCAATTAGACTGTACAACACCGAGCCGAACGAGATGAGGAAGACGAGCAGGACGCCGGCGGTCGTGATGAACCCTGTGCGCGCCATGTCCTGGTTCACCGTCTGCTCCGTCTCGGAGATCAGCGTGTAGGAGCCCGCGAGGCCGACGGTCACGCCGAGGGCGTTGAGGTCCACCTGTCCGAGGTCGCGATTGATGCTGGTGCGGACCTCGTTGCAGTAGTCGACGCTGACTCCCGATGCCTTCTGCGGGATTGCGCTGATGAGCAGGCTCGTCACGTCGTGGGAGAAGTACGTGATGCCGGCGGCCTTCGATGGGGGCTCGAGAGCTACGGCGATGTCGTTCACCGCGGCAGTGAGCTGCGGGAATCTCGACAGGCTTTGTGCGCCCGCGAGCACGGCATCGTTGAGCGACACGAGACTGGAGAGATCGGCGACTCCCCCTCCGGAGAGCACGAACCCACCGGAAGCGATGCGGTCGATGAGCGCACTGGTGCTGGCGTAGACCTTCGCGAGATCGATGTCTGCCGGAACCGTTGCCGTCGTATGCCCGAGCGACTGGCGCACAAGGGCGACGCTCTCCTCCAGCCTGGCCACCTTCTCCGGGTCAAGGGTTCCCAGGGCGACGTACTGCTGCGGGATGGTTGCATTCAGCTGGAAGACATATTCGACGGACTTGAACTCCGAGTCGGAGCGCATGGGACCGGCGATCGCCTCGGCGGCGTGAAGGAGGGCCGCCTTCCGCGCCTCTGTCTGCAAGCCTTCCGGGTGCTGCAGAGAGACCAGCATGACGACGGAGTCGGTGACGGCGAGGTACTGCTGGTTCTCCTGATAGGCGCGGAGGAGCGGATCGTTGCGCGGCAGGAGGTCGAAGTACGAGCTGCGAAGCGGAACGTTGAGCGTATAGATGTACGCGCCGGCGGCGATCGCGATGACGATGGCGACGACCCACAGCGTGCGGTAGCGAACGATGCGGAAGAGACGCTTCCAGATCGCTTCGCCGTTCAGCTTCAGCTTCATCCGCCCTCCCTACAGCTTGTACCCGATTCTCCTCAAGAAGTTCTTCCGCCACGAGATGCCGGCCTCGTCCTCGATCCCTCTTGGAATGGTCCCGTCGATGACTCCGAGGACGCCGCGACCCTGCTCGGTCTCGGCGACGATCACCTGAACGGGATTCGCCGTGGCGCAGAAGATCGAGCAGACCTCGTTCGTCCCGCGAAGTGCGGGGAGGACGTTGATCGGGAACGCGTTTCCAAGGACTACGACGAAGGTGTGGCCGGCTCCGATAGCGACCGCGTTCCGCACGGCAAGCTCCTCGAGCGACTTGTCCGTCCCCGTGTGGCGAACGAGGCAGTCGCCGGACGCCTCACAGAACGCCACGCCAAACTGGATTCCCGGCACGGCATTGACGAGCGCCTCGTGCAGATCCTCGACGGTCTTGATGAAGTGACTCTGGCCGAGGATCACGTTGCGGCCGTCGGGGTTCTCGATCGCGACAAGCTTCAGGTCCATCGCCGCGCAACCTCCTAGGAGGGACTGCAGGAACCGCCGCTGCAGTCGCAATCACCGTCACAGCCATCGTCGCAGCCAGGGTACAAGAGGTCGGCGAGGCTCTCGGGATCAAGCGAAACCTCGCGCTCCTCTCCGGAGTCCATGTCCTTGAGCCTGCCGCGCCCGGCACGGGCTTCGTCTTCGCCGAGGACGAGGAGGTTGCGGGCGCGCAGCTGGTTCGCCTGGGCCATCTGCTTGCGCAGCCCACGGGCGCGGTGGTCGATGTCGACGGAGATGCCGAAGCGTCTGAGAGCGGTCGCAAGCTTCATGCCAGCGCGACGTCCCTCTTCGCCGAGCGTGGCGAGGAAGAGATCGAGGCGCTCGACCTCCATCGCGCCGGGCTGGCGCTGTTGCAGAACGAGGACGAGGCGCTCGAGGCCGCCGGCGAAGCCGATCCCCGGAGTCGGCGGGCCGCCAAGCATCTCGATCAACCCGTCGTAGCGGCCGCCGCCAATCAAGGTGTCCTGCGAGCCGAGGTCGGACGACATGAGTTCGAACACGGTGCGGGTGTAATAGTCGAGGCCGCGGACGAGGCGCGGGTCGATGTCGTACGCCAACTCGAGTCGGTCGAGCCAGCCGCGCACGGCGGTGAGGTGCTCGGCGCACTCAGGGCAGAGGTGGTCGGCGCTCCCCGGCGCCTTGTCGATGAACGGCTGGCAGCGCTCGTCCTTGCAGTCAAGAATCCGAAGCGGGTTCTCGCCGAGCCTGCGGCGGCAGTCGTCGCACATCCGGTCGATCGACGGAGCGAAGTGCCGACGCAGGATCTCGCGGAACTGCTCGCGATCGGCGGCGCAGCCGATCGAGTTGAGGCGCAGCCGCAGGCCGCCGAGGCCGAGGATCTCCATGAGCGACCAGGCGAACGCAATGACCTCGGCGTCGACGCTCGGGTCGAGGGCGCCGAGGACCTCGATCCCGTACTGGTGGAACTGGCGGTTTCGCCCCTTCTGCGGCTTCTCGTAGCGAAACATCGGGCCGAGGTAGAAGAGCTTCTGGAACGGCTCCGACGTCTGCCAACCGTGCGTGAGGTAGGCGCGGGCGACGGACGCGGTCCCCTCGGGACGGAGTGTGAGGCTCCGCTCCCCGCGATCCTGAAACGTGTACATCTCCTTCGTGACGATGTCAGTGGCTTCCCCGACGCCGCGCGTGAAGAGTTCGGTGTGTTCGACGAGGGGAACGCGGATCTCGCGGTAGTTGTACCGCCGCGCCATCTCGCGCACCGCGTCCTCGGCGAGCTGCCACCACGGGATTTCGTCAGGGAGGATGTCGTACATCCCCCGGACCAAGTCGTACGTCATCGCACCTGCCGCAGGACGTTGATCATTTCGATCAAGCCTTCTGCGGCATCCGCTCCTTTGTTGCCGGACTTCGTGCCCGCACGCTCGATCGCTTGCTCGATCGTGTCCGCGGTGATGACGCCGAACGTCACCGGGACATCGGCATCCAAGCTGAGGCGGGCGATCCCCTTCGAGATCTCGCTTGCCACGTACTCGAAGTGGGGCGTCGCGCCGCGAATCACGGCGGCCAGCGCGATCACGCCGTCGTAGCGACTGGTCCCGGCCATCTCCTTGACGGCGCGCGGCACTTCGAACGCTCCCGGCACCCAGCAAACGTCGGTCGACTTCTCGGGGACGTTCGACCGGCGGAGTCGGTCGAGGGCCCCGTCCAGGAGACGCCCCGTGATCAGATCGTTGAAGCGGCTTACGACAATCCCGATGCGCAAGCCGCTGCCATCGAACTTGCCTTCAAACACCTTCCCCATCGCGCCCTCCTGCCCGTCGGCTACACCTTGTCCAAACGGTGTCCCAGCTTCTCTTTCTTCGTTCGCAGATACTGGCGATTGTAGTCGTTCGGAGTGATCTCGATCTTCACCTGCTCGAGGATTGTCAGCCCGTAGCCCGAAAGGCCGATCACTTTCTTCGGGTTGTTTGTGAGGAGCCGGATCGTGGTGAGCCCAAGATCGCACAGGATCTGTGCGCCGATCCCGTAGTCACGCAGGTCGGCCTCGAACCCGAGCCGCTCGTTGGCCTCAACCGTGTCGAGGCCCTGATCCTGCAGCTGGTAGGCGCAGACCTTGCTCTTGAGACCGATGCCTCGTCCCTCCTGCCGCATGTACAACAGGACGCCGAGACCCTCTTCGTCGATCATTCGAAGCGCGCGCTCGAGCTGCGCACCGCAATCGCAACGATACGAGCCGAAGACATCGCCGGTGAGGCACTCTGAGTGCACTCTGACCAGCACGTTCTCCTTGCCTGCCACGTCGCCTCGGACGAGCGCGACATGCTCTTCGTTCTCCATCGGGCTCGTGTAGCTCACGATGCGG
>CAIMCX010000016.1 GCA_903839615.1 uncultured bacterium | reverse complement strand
GTCACGCTCTGGTGAACCAGGTTGAACCCGCATACTACGCTAGGGAGGAAGAGGAAGGCGTCAGGGTCGACGTTCCAGGCGTACAGCCGCTGCAGGCGCTCTACGAGGATGTCGCGCAACTCGGCCGGCTCGTTCACGTATCCGAAGATGCCGTGCTCCACGCGCTCGCGAAGCGCGTCGCGGACAGCGGGAGCCGTGAGGAAGTCCATGTCCGCGATCCAGAGCGGGAGGACGTCCTTGGCGTAGAGGTTCCATTTGATGCTGTCCGTGCCGCGTCGGTTGATGCTCAGATCGAAGTCCTGCCCGCGCATCCAACGTCACCCCCGGTGCCTGAGGCATTGTCGAGGGCCCGTTCAAGCGCGAAAAGGACAAACGGCCGTGGCGCAACGCCCACGGCCGCCGTCCGCAGATGGGACGTTGGTGGAGGTGGCGGGAGTCGAACCCGCGTCCGAAGCAATCGCCGGTCGGCGTCTACAGGCTTATCCTCGCGTATGGATCTCGGCCCTCGCCCTCCCGCGAGGAGGGATGACGAGGGCCCAGCTCTCGAAGGTTCACCGCACTCGTGAGAGCACCGAGATGCGATAGACCCGCTAAGTGACGTCTAGAAGGAGCCCGCGGGGTGCTCCAACAGACGGCCCGTCCTAGTTATAGGATGGGGCGGCGAATGCGTAT
This sequence comes from uncultured bacterium, assembly GCA_903839615.1. Taxonomy (GTDB): domain Bacteria; phylum Bipolaricaulota; class Bipolaricaulia; order UBA7950; family UBA9294; genus CAIOGO01. Next base: position 3,651 of record CAIMCX010000016.1, on the reverse strand, counting down.
GTCGCAGTCGTTGTGTTCGCAGTTATTGTTTGGTTCGCCGGTTTAAGGAGATAGCGAGGCTCCGCCTGCAACCTTCGTTTGACGGCTCCGTCGAAGCCAGTCACCCCCATGTCAAAGAACACGCCTGATTATAGGGCGGCCGCCCTTCGTTAACAAGCTCCGATGATGTATCCTCTTGTACTCCATCATGCGCACACCGATGCTCTACTTGCTCGCCGCCTTTGCCTTCGGGATCGGGCTCTCGCGCTACGTCCCCGTCCCGCTCCCGGTCCTCCTCGGCGCCGCCGCCTGCGCTCTCCTCCTTGCCGCGCTCCTTCGGCACGCCACGTGGATCTGCACTGCCGCGCTCCTCCTTGGGACTCTTGCCTTGGGAGTCCTTCGAAGCGAGACCGTGCCTCCGTTCCCCGAGTGGCTCCTCCTCCGCGCTCCACGGATCACGGAGACATCCGGGACGATCGTCTCGTACCCAAGCCTCGGAGTCGACCGCATTCGCTTCGCCCTGCAGCCGGACGGATTGCCAGGCAGGCTTCTCGTCACGTGGCGCTGCCCGGGTGCACCGGCTGGGGCCGTACATTACGGTGACCGCGTCCGCGTCGTCGGGCGCACCGAGCGCCCGGCGCCGTTCAACGGCTTCGACTACCCGGCCTACCTCGAACGGCAGGACGTCTTCGCAACAATGACGGTGGAATACAACGGCCTTTCCGCCATCGGCGTCCGGGGCGGCCTCTTCCGCGTCGGCGACCACATCCGGCAGTCATTCCTCGGTTCGCTCAAGGAACGACTCACCTCCGAGGAATTCGCGCTCGCGCAGAGCTACGTCTTCGGGGATCGGTTCGCTCTCTCGGACGAGACGCAGAATGCGTTCGCGCGCACCGGCCTGATGCACATTCTCGCCGTGTCGGGGATGCATCTGACCGTCCTTCTCGCCGGCGCCTGGTGGGCACTGCGGGCGTTTCACGTCCGCCCGGCCGTGGCGTATCTCGTCCTCTCGATCGGCGTCCTCGCGGCGGTGTGGATCATCGGCCCGTGGATCAGCTTTGTCCGTTCGGCTCTTCTCTTTGCGTTCATCGCCGCCGGCAGCGTCCTCGCCGACCTCGGCTTCGTCCTCCGTTCCGCCGTTCGGCCGATGAACGCGCTTGCCGCGGCGGCCTTGGTCCTCCTCCTCGTCGATCCGAGGACGTTGTTCGACGTCGGGTTCCAGTTGAGCGTCGCCGCCACCGCCGGGCTGATCGTCTTCGCGCCGCAGCCCCGCCCACAGGCTGCGCCGCGGCCGCAGCGCGCCCTGCGGGCGGGGGCGCGGAGCCGCTTGCGCATGCTTGAGCGACTGCAGCGCGCTACGACGTCGCTCTTCCTCGTTTCTCTCTCCGCCCAGGCCGGCGCCGCGCCGATTCTCGCGTTGCAGTTCGAGAAGCTGCAGATGTGGACTGCGGTGAGCGGACTCGTCGCCATCCCGCTCTCGAGCCTCGCGCTCTGGTGCGGCCTCGTCGCCATCGCGTCGTCCCGCTTCGGCCTCTTCGCGACCCTCACGGCCCGCTTCTTCGGCTGGACCCTGCAAGCGTTCGAGTCCTCCGTCGTCCTCGCGTCGCGCCTGCCGGGATCCGCTCTGCCCGCCAACGGGCGGATCGGCCTCTGGATCCTTGGGCTCGTCTTCTTCCTCGCCTGGGCCCGCGAGGTCGCCGGATCGTCGCCCTTGCTCGACAACGCAGGTCCGACTCCCGAGGTCCCCGAGCTGGGCGGTCCGGAGCAGGCTCCGGTTTCCTCGATGGCGTCGCGCCGAGGAGTCGCGGACAATGGACGGAAGCGGTTGACCGGAAGGAGACGAGGTCCTAGTCTCGTACGCCATGACCCACACGGAGAGGGAATGCCTGATCGGGCTCAATCGAATCCCGCAGCTCACGCCGAAGCGAGCGAAGCGATTGATCGAGTGCTTCGCATCGTTCCAAGAGATCTGGATCGCGCCGGCAAGTGAACTCGCGGCCGCTCTCGGGTCATCGACGCTCGGCGAGGCGATTGCCTCCTCGCGCGACGAGGCAGCACTCGATGCGGAACTCAAGAAGGCGGACAGCCTCGGGATTCGCCTCGTCACGCTGGTCGATGCCGAGTACCCCGCTCTCCTGCGGGAGATTGACGATCCGCCGTTCGCTCTGTACGCGCGCGGCAAGCTGCCGGTGGATACTGCGCGCGCCATCGGCATTGTCGGGACGCGTCGCGGCACTCAGTATGGGAAGATGGTAGCCGGCCGCTTGGCAAGCCAACTTGCCCTCAAGGGCATCATCGTCGTGGGTGGGCTCGCCGCAGGCGTCGACGCGGCAGCACATCAAGCCACCCTCGATGTCGGCGGTCACACCGTGGCCGTGCTCGGATCCGGCCTCGACGTGTGCTATCCGAAGTCGAATCAGGCGTTGTTCGAGCGAATCGCGACGCAAGGCACGATCTTGACCGAATACCCGCTTGGAACACGCCCGGCAAAGTGGACATTCCCGCAGCGCAATCGCATTCTCGCCGGCCTGTGCCGCGGCGTCGTGGTCGTCCAAGCGCCGGCGCGCAGCGGCTCCTTGATCACGGCGCGCCTTGCCCTCGAACAAGGACGAGAGGTGTTCGCCGTCCCGGGCAACATCACGACCGCAACGTCGGCGGGATCGAACGGTTTGATCCGGCAAGGAGCGAAGATCGTGGAGACGATCGACGACATCCTCGAGGAGTTCCCGGATCTCCGCTCGATGGCCGATCGCGCGCCTGCGGGCGAAGAAGCGGCGGAGGTCTCCCTCGGCGCACGGGAGCAGCGCGTCTACGATCTCATCGGTCTTGATCCAGTCCACGTGGACGATATCATTGCCCGCGCGGATCTTTCCCCCACCGAAGCCTCGCACGTCCTCCTGCTCTTGCAGCTCGAGGATCTCATCGCGGAAGCCGACGGCGGGTGCTACGTCCGCCGGGCCTAGGAGGAGCACGATGTCCATCCAGAGAACACTCGTGTTGTGCAAGCCAGACGCGGTCCAGCGAGGACTCGTCGGGCGGATCGTCTCGCGCTTCGAGGAGAAGGGGTTGAAGCTCGTCGGCATGAAGATGCTAGAGGTCTCCCCGGATCTTGCGAGCAAACACTACGCGGAGCACGTCGAGAAGCCGTTCTACGGCGACTTGCTCGGCTTCATCACCGCGTCGCCGATCGTCGCCTTGGCGATTGAGGGCGACAACGCCGTCGAGGTGGTGCGGAACCTGATGGGCGTGACGAACCCGCAGAAAGCGGGGTCGGGCACAATCCGCGGCGATTTCGGCCTGAATCTCACGATGAATCTCGTGCACGGATCAGACTCGCTCGCGTCGGCCCAACGCGAACTCGCGCTCTTCTTCGGCTCCGACGAGCTCTATGACTACGAGTCCGCACTTCACAACTGGACGTAAGCGAGGGATTTCCCGGCACAGGGAGGATGAAATGGAACTGTCCAAGCGCTATCAGCCGGCCGACGTCGAGGCGAAGAACTATCGCCTGTGGGAAGAGGGCGACTATTTCCGCACGTCGACCGGCGTTGTTGGCAAGGTTCCATTCTCGATCGTGATCCCGCCGCCGAACGTGACGGGGCGCCTGCACATGGGGCATGCCCTCAACAACACGCTGCAGGACATCGTGATCCGCTATCGACGCATGAAGGG
>CAIMCX010000015.1 GCA_903839615.1 uncultured bacterium | reverse complement strand
GACGCATGCCAACATCGCGTCGAACGCGCTCGCCGGGGTGAAGGTCGTCGAGCTCACGCCGGAAGACGTCTTCCTCTCGATCGTCCCGTGGAATCACATCTACGGACTTACGATCACGCTTATCACGCCGCTCATCACGGGGGCAACGACCACGTACACGCCCGTTGACCGGAACTTGACCGAGGTCATGCGGAAGGCGAAGCCGACGATCCTCCTCGGCGTACCGAAGCTGTACAACGTGCTCTACGGCAGGATTACCGAGTCGATCGAGAAGAGCGCGATCAAACGAGCCATCGCCCGCCTCTCCCCCACGCTGATGGGTCGCCTCGTGCGCAACAAGCTGTTCGGCAAGCAGTTCCGCTTCTTCACCTCCGGCGGCGCGCCGCTCAGCCCGGTTGCGGCCGCGGGACTGCGCCACCTCGGATTGGGGATCCTCGAAGGGTATGGGCTGACCGAGACGTCGCCGCTCCTCACGATGTGCGAGGCGTTCAACGACCAGCCCGGCATGAAGACGGTCGAGGATGTTGAGATCCGCATCGACCACCCGGACGACACGGGCGTCGGTGAAGTCATGGCCCGTAGTCCCGGCGTCATGGCCGGCTACTACAAGAACCCCGAGGCCACGGCCGAAGTGCTTGAACCGGACGGATGGTTCCACACCGGCGATCTCGGGTCGTACAGGAACGGACTCCTCGTCCTGTGCGGCCGCGCGAAGAACGTTATCGTCCTCGAGACCGGGAAGAACGTGTACCCGGAAGAAATCGAGTGGGAGCTTGTGACGATCCCGTCGATCGAAGAGGTCATGGTCTACCAAGGCGATCGCCAGGACGTGCCCACGGTCTGCGCCGAGATCTATCCCAATTGGACGTTCCTCAAGGCCCACGGCGTCAAGGACGGGGACAAGGACGCCGCGCTCGAGATGATTTGGGAGGCCGTGAAGGAGAAGTGCGAGAACCTGGCGATGTTCAAGCGCATCAAGTACAAGGAGTCCCTCACGCTGACGGATGAGCCGTTCCAGAAGAGCGTGAAGCTCGACATTAAGCGTTACCTCTACAGGAAAGCACCGTAGAGAAGGAGACTGCAGCGGAAGGGAAGGGGCCGCGGCCTACGGGCCGCGGCTTTCTTTCGTACCCGCTGTGGATTCCCGGTTCGCGACGGCACGCAGGCGGCGGAGGCGTTCGCCGATGGCCGCCTCGCTCCCATGCGCTGTCGGGCGGTAGTAGGTGCGGCCGGCGAGCTCGTCGGGCAGGCACTTCATCGGCGCAACGCCCTCGGGGAAATCGTGCGCGTAGAGATACCCGTCCGAGTATCCCAGGCCCTGCATCATTGCCGTCGGAGCGTTTCGCAAGTGGAGCGGCACTTCCTCGACTGGTCGGTTCACCACATCTTCCTTGGCCGCGCCGAGCCCGACGTAGAGCGCATTGCTCTTCGGCGCGACGGAGAGGTAGACGGCGGCCTGCGCGAGCGCGAGGTCGCACTCCGGCACGCCCATGACCTCGACGGCCTTCCACGCCGCCACGGCCTGTTCGATGCCGCGGGGGTCGGCGAGCCCGACGTCTTCCGACGCGACCCGCAATAGGCGCCGCGCGATGAAGCGCGGATCCTCGCCGCCTTCCAGCATGCGCGCCAGCCAATAGAGGGCCGCGTCGGGATCGGAGTTGCGAATCGACTTGTGGAGCGCCGAGATCATGTTGTAGTGCTCGTCGCCGGCGCGGTCGTAGCGGAACCCCTTTCGCTGCACGGCATGAGAAACCGTGTCTTCGTCGATCGTCGTCCCCTCCGCAACGGAGGCCGCGAGGTCGAGAGCCGTGAGCGCCCGGCGCGCGTCTCCGTCCGCCACGGCGAGCAGGAGCTGCCGCCCTTTCTCGGTCAGCGTGAACGCCCCGCCGAAGCCGCGCGGATCGGCGAT
>CAIMCX010000014.1 GCA_903839615.1 uncultured bacterium | reverse complement strand
GCTATGGCGCCACGCCTCGGCCTCTTCCTGCGACACGGCAATGATTTCCATCGAGTCGCGCGAGAAACGGTCGTACATCCGGTCTCCTCCCATCCGGCTCTTGCAGCTCAAAAAGTATATCCGCTCGGTCGGGACCTACAACGGATCGGGCTTTCGGTTCACACGCGTCATCGCCGCGTCAATTCCCACAGTGCGGAAGAGGTCGATCGCTTCGACGGCCCGATCCAGTGCGGGGACGACCGTCTGCCACTCTTCCGGCGTGAACCGGTCGAGGACGTAGTCGCTGCCCGTCTCAGCGCGGCCTTCGGTCTCGATCCCGATGCGCAGTCGCGGGATGTCCTCGGTACCGAGAGCGGCAAGCACGGAGCCGATTCCCTTGTGGCTGCCGGGGCCGCCGCTCGCTAGCAACCGGATGCGGCCGAGTTCGAGATCGAGGTCGTCGTAAACAACGAGCGCGTCGCGGGGCGAAAGCCCATGTTGCGCGAGGACGCCTCTCACCGCGCGTCCGCTCTCGTTCATGTACGTGAGCGGCTTCACGAGCAGGAGGTCGTCCCAGGAATAGACAAGGGCGGAGTGCTGCATCCGCCCTCGCGCCCTCACTCGATGGATCGTGCGGTAGAGGTCAACAACCTCAAAGCCGACATTGTGCCGCGTCAGTCCGTAGGCCAAGCCCGGGTTTCCCAGCCCGAAGACGGCCTTCACGTAGGCTCCCTACGACTCTCCTTCTGCGGCACCCTCGGCGGCGGCGCCTTCCTCACCCGCGGCCTCCACTTCGCCTTCACCGGTTTCGGCGGCCTCAGCGGCCTCAGCGACGAGGCTGCGCGGGGCGATGACCGTGACGATGACGCGCTCGGGTGGGAGCAATGGCTCTACCTTCCCGAACTCGAGGTCGCTGACATGGATCGAGTCGCCCACTTCGAGCTCGCTGACGTCAATCGTAATCAGCGCCGGGATGTCCTTCGGCAGGCCGTGCACGGGAATCGTTCGGAATTGAACGTTCAGGATGCCGCCCGACTTCGCGCCCTTGGCTTCGCCTGTGATCTTCGTCGGCACGCTGAGCTTCAGCGGGCGCTTCGGCTCGGGATGGTAGAAGTCGACATGCACGGGCTCGTCGGTGATGGGATCGTAGTCGATGACCTTGAGAAACACGTCCATCTCCCGCGGCTTCCCGTCGCCCTGAAGGTTCAGGGTGATCCTCGAGCTCCGGGTGATCTGGGAGAAGAGGACCAACAGGTCGCGACGCGCAATGGCAATGGGCGTGCTTTCGATCGCCGGTCCGTAGACCACGCCCGGGACAACCCCTTGCCGTCGGAGGACGCTCGCCTTACCCGACGGTCTCGTCTTCGCTTCTAGCGTGTGCATGGTGACTCCTACGCCTCTAGTAGTGCGGGAAGAGATGGCTCACCGATTTGTACTCGAAGATCCGGTGGATGGTCTTGGCAAGATGCTCGCCGACGGAGATGTAGTCGACGATTCCGCTCTTCTCCGCTTCCTGGCGGAAGATGGTATTGGTTACGACCACGCGTTTCAAGGGCGACTCGGACAGGGTCCGCAACGCCTCACCCGCAAACAGCCCGTGCGTCGCGTAGGCGAGCACGTCGCGCGCTCCACTCGCACGGAGGAGTTCTGCAGCTTTCACGAGCGTCCCTCCGGACGAAAGGATGTCGTCCACCAGGATCGCCTGTTTGTCTCCGACGTCTCCGATGACATTCATCACGTCGACGACCGATCCATCGTGGCTGCGTCGCTTCTCAAGAATCGCAAGCGGGAGGTCGAGTTGTTCAGCGACCATGCGCGCTCGGACCGCTCCCCCGGCATCGGGGGAGACGATGGTCGCATTCTCAAGGTCTTCAACGTGCGTTCGGATGTGCTCAGCGAAAATCCAGTCTGCGCGCAAGTTGTCCACGGGGATGTTGAAGAAGCCCTGGATCTGCCCGGCGTGAAGGTCCATGGTCAGCATGCGGTCCGCGCCTGCCGTCTCGATGAGGTTGGCCACAAGTCGTGCAGAGATCGGCACCCGCCCGGTATGCTTGCGATCTTGTCGCGCATAGCCGTAGTAGGGGACGACAGCAATGACCGTGCGCGCCGACGCGCGACGCGCTGCGTCGATGATCAGGAGAAGCTCCATCAAGTGGTCGTTGACCGGGGGGCACGTTGGCTGGATGACAAACACATCCGCGCCGCGAACCGTTTCGCGAATGCGCACACGAATCTCCCCGTCGCTGAAGCGATCGACCGCCGTGTCGCACAACTCGATCCCGAGCGACGATGAGATCTCTTGCGCCAGGACGCGGTTCGCGTTTCCTGCTACCAGCTTGAGTTCGCGCTCGATCATTCGCCCTCCTTGGGCGTCGCACCCTTCCGCTTCTTGTTGACCTGGCGGGCGCGCGCAAGGGCCAACATCCCCGGCGGGACGTCCTCGGTGATCGTCGACCCGGCGCCGATCACCGCGCCGCGTCCAATCGTAACCGGCGCAATGAGGGACGTGTTGCTGCCGACGAAGGCATCATCCTCGATCACCGTGCGATGTTTCGCCGCGCCGTCGAAGTTGCAGGTGATGGTGCCCGCCCCGATGTTGGCGCCTTCGCCGACCTCGGCATCGCCGAGGTACGAGAGGTGGCCGGCTTTGACGCCTCGCCCGAGTCGCGACCCCTTCACTTCGACGAAGTTTCCGACTCGCGCATCCGAGCCGATGTCACTTCCACGGCGGAGGTGTGCAAAGGGGCCAATCGTCGCGCGTTCTCTCACCCGCGCCTCTTCAAGGACCGAGTACCGGACGACGGCCCCGTCCTCGATGGTGCTCGACTCGATCCAGGAATCGGGGCCGATGACGCAGTTGGCGCCAATGCTCGATTCTCCTCGTATGTGCGTCCCTGGGTAGAGCACCGTTCCTGCCCCGACGGTCACTCCCTCGTCGACGTACGTGCACGCGGGGTCCACCAGCAGGACTCCCGCATCGCCCAACGCTTCGGCCGCCCGCTGACGCGCGACGGCGGAAACCGCAGCATAGTCGTTCGCCGAGGCGAGGCGGTGGGTGTCCTCCGCATTCGCGGGCCTCCAGTCGCCGCGGCCGAAAGGTCCAGCAGGATTGTCGAAATCACGCGCAGCAAGCGCAAGAACATCCGCTGCGACAGCGCCCGAGCGAAACGCGGCAAGCAGCCCCGACACCTCCACGGATCGGCTCGTCCTTCCGGCCAGGAACGCGAGGGCGAACGAACGAATTGTCTCCGCCGTCAGGAGCGGGAGGTCGCCGACAACGACGACGACAGGGCGCTCTGCAGGAAGTGCCTTGCGCGACGTCGCGGGGGGGTCGGCGCGGAGGACGTCTGACCACGGAGCCATGCCGGCGAGGTCTGACGCCGCGTCGGTGAGAAGGACGATGCGTGAGATCTCGGCGCTGCGAAGAGCCCGATGGACGCGAGCGATCGCCGGCATGCCGCAGATCGACGCGGTGAATCGCTTCGTCCCCCAGGTCGAGCGGCCATCCGATACGGCCAGGACGACGGCATCGATTTCGCTTGCGTTCATCTCGCCCCTATCGAATGATACGCGAGCGGGAAAGCGCGCATCAACTTGCACCCTGCTGGAAGCAAGAAGGATTCAGCGCCGCGGCGGCCGCTTTGGCTGGGACGGATGTTGTACACTTCGCCCGATTCCGTACTAGGAGGTTGAGGCATGGCAAAGCGGGTCTTCTCGGGCATCCAGCCGACCGGAACGCTCCACATCGGGAACTACCTGGGAGCGATCCGCAATTGGGTCAACCTTCAACGCGACCACGACTGCATCTACTGCGTCGTCGACTACCACGCGATCACGATCGACGTGGACCCGAGAGAACTGAAGACGGCGTCGCGCTCGATGGCTCTGGATCTCCTGGCCTGCGGCGTCGATCCGGAGAGGTCAATCCTCTTCGTACAGGCCGACGTCCCGCAGCACGCTGAACTCGCCTGGATTCTCAGTTGCGTAACGTCGTACGGCGATCTCGCGCGGATGACGCAATTCAAGGACAAATCCGAAAAGCAGGAATTCGTGAGCGCCGGCCTCTTCACGTACCCGATCCTCCAGGCAGCCGACATCCTGATACACAAAGCGCAGGGCGTGCCGGTGGGCGAGGACCAAGTCCAGCACGTCGAGATCTCGCGGCGCATCGCGCGGCGGTTCAACTCACGATTCGGAGAGCTCTTCGCCGAGCCGGAGCCGATCGTCACAAAGGGCGCACGAATCATGTCGCTCGCTGACCCGACGTCGAAAATGTCGAAGAGCTCAGGAGAAGCGCACTACGTCGGCGTGATGGAAGCCGAGACATCGATCCGCAGGAAAGTTCGATCGGCTGTGACCGACATCGGTCTGACGCCGGGCGAGACGATGTCGGCCGGGGTCGCGAATCTGTTTCAAATCCTCGAGATCGCCTGCGAGTTGCAGGGCGACGCGACAACCGTCGCCGAACTACGGTCCGAATTCAGCGAGGGGAGGCTCCTCTACTCACGTCTCAAGGACATGACCTTCGATCAGCTGATGGGAGTCCTTCGGCCGATCCAAGAGCGACGCGCGAAGCTTGCCGCGTCGGGCGACGTGAGGGAGATTCTGGCCGACGGAGCGCGACGGGCATCCGAGATCGCACGAGCCACGATGCACGATGTCCGGAAGCTCGTTGGGCTCGGCACCGAGGCCTAGCCCTAAGCAGGCGGGCGCAGTCTAGGCACGCACTCCACCCCCGCGCACGAGCGGCGCGATGTCTTTCCAGGCTTGGTGAAGCTCGTCGCGCGATAGGGCTCGTCGCTCCGCCCATGTGGGATCAACGAGGCTCTTCTCGGTCGGGACGCGAAACGCCTGGAGGAAGTACCTCCTCGCGCCGCGCACCCATTCGGCGATCGCCCGCAGATCCTCGCGAGCAAGCCCTGGAGCCACCGTGGTGCGAAACTCGTAGTCCGAAGCCGCTTCACGGAGACAGCCGATGGACCTCTCGATCGCGCCGACATCGGCGCGGACGCCGCAGAATTCGTCGTACCGAGAGGGCGGCGCCTTGACGTCCATGGCCACGAAGTCCACGAGTCGGCGGTCGAGGAGGTCGGCCAGGACGTCCGGCCGCGCACCGTTCGTGTCGAGCTTGACCGCAAGGCCGAGTTTCCGGATCGCCGCGAGGAAGTCCGCGAGGTCGGGCTGCAGAGTCGGCTCCCCGCCAGAAACGACGACGCTATCGAGGAATCCGCTCCGGTCGCGAAGGCGGGCAAGCACGTACTCCACAGGCAACATGGGGTCACCGCCGCGTGCCGGACGAACGAGGTCGGCGTTGTGGCAGAAAGGGCAACGGAAGTTGCAGCCGCGCACGAAGACGACGGCCGCGATCCGGCCTTCGTGATCTGACAGCGAAAGCGGAACGAGAGCCGCGATGTCCACATTCACCTCGTCACGGGCGACGCTAGGCCGAAGGGATCGCGCGCGTGGCGAATGTCCTTCGATTCGCGAACTCCGCCCGTTTCCCGTCGTTCCACTGCTCGACGGGTCGGAGGTACCCGACGATGCGCGAATACACCTCGGCACGTGCACCGCACTCCGGACACGTCCGATGCTCGCCCACGATGTAGCCATGGTCCGGGCAGATGGAGAATGTCGGAGTCAGCGTGTAATAGGGAAGATGGAACGAGTAGGCGATCTTCTTCACCAAGCGTTTCGTCGCCTCGGAATTCGGCAGCCGCTCGCCGAGGAAACCGTGGAATACGGTCCCCCCCGTGTACTTCGTCTGGAGCGCGTCCTGCATCGAGAGCGCGGACCACAAGTCGTCGGTGAGACCCACGGGGAGTTGAGTCGAGTTCGTGTAGTACGGGACCTTCCCGCCGTGCACCTCGAGGTTGTAGATACGCAGGTCGGGGAACCGATCGAGGTCCTTCTTGGCAAGGCGATAGCTCGCGCCCTCGGCCGGCGTCGCCTCCAGGTTGTAGATCTCACCTGTTTCCTCTTGATAGGAGCCAAGCCTCGCGCGCATCCAGTCGAGTGTCTCGACGGCGAACGCTTGCCCCTCCGGGTCGGCGATCGTGCATCCCTTCAGGTTGAGCAGCGCCTCGTTCATCCCGAGGATGCCGATCGTCGAGAAGTGGTTGCGCCAGTAGCCGCCCTCGGCTTCGCGAATGCGAGAGAGGTAGTAGCGCGAGTACGGGTAGAGGCCCTGGTCCGTGAGCTGCTCAAGGGTCTTCCGCTTGATCTCGAGCGCCTTGCGCGAGAGATCCATGAGCTTGCCGAGGCGGTGGAAGAAGCCGGCCTCGTCTGCAGCAAGGTACCCGAGCCTCGGAAGGTTCAGCGTGACGACGCCGATCGAGCCCGTCAACGGATGAGCGCCGAAGAGGCCTCCGCCGCGGCTGCGCAACTCACGGTTGTCGATCCGCAGCCGACAGCACATGCTCCGCGCGTCCTCCGGCCGCATGTCGCTTCCGATGAAGTTCGAGAAGTAGGGGATGCCGTACTTGGCCGTCATCTCCCACACAGGCTCGAGGATCGGATTGTCCCAGTCGAACTCCTCGGTGATGTTGTAGGTCGGGATCGGGAACGTGAACGGCCGTCCCTGCATGTCGCCCTCCAGCATCACCTCGGCGAACGCGCGGTTGAAGAGATCCATCTCCGGTTGGTAGTCGCCGTAGCACGTCTTGTGGAGAGCCCCTCCGAGTACGACAGGCTCGGAGGCCATGAACCGCGGCACCTCGAGATCGAGCGTGATGTTGGTAAACGGAGTCTGGAAGCCGACTCTCGTCGGCACGTTCATGTTGTAGACGAATTCCTGCACGTTTTGCTTGACTTCGTCGTACGAAAGGCCGTCCGCTCGAATGAACGGAGCTAGGTAGGTGTCAACGTTGGAGAACGCCTGCGCGCCCGCGGACTCGCCCTGCAGCGTGTACATGAAGTTGACGACTTGCAGGAGGGCGACGCGGAAATGCTTGGCCGGACGAGATTCGACCTTGCCTCGAACGCCGCGGAACCCTCGCAACAGGACGTCGCGCAGGTCCCAGCCGACGCAGTAGGCACCCAACGTCCCGAGGTCATGGAGATGGAAGTCGCCGCTCTCGTGCGCCGCGCGGATCGCCAGGGGATAGATCTTGCTCAGCCAGTACTGCGAGATGATCTTGTCCGTGATGTGTGTGTTCAATCCTTGGAGCGAGAAAGTCATGTTGCTGTTCTCGCGCACCCGCCAGTCGCGATCGTTCAGGTAGTCTTCGACCAGCGGCATCTCCTGCAAGAGACCGCGCATCTCGCGCAGATCCTCGTGCTGTTTGCGATAGAGGATGTACGCCTTTGCTGTGCGCGCCTGTCCTCGTTCGATGAGGATCTCTTCGACAACGTCCTGGATCTCTTCTACGGTTGGAGGCTCATCGACGTAGCGCGATTCAAGAGTGCGCACGACGCGGTCCGCGATGCCCTGCGCGAGATACTCGTCGCCCTCTCCAACTTCCTTCATCGCCTTCCAGACAGCCGTCGTGATCTTCGTTGGGTTGAACGAAACCACGCGGCCATCGCGCTTGACGATGTACTCCATGAACCCCCCTCACCCGGATAGACACCCCTAGAGACCCGGCCATCCTAGCTTCGCCCTCTGGGCGAGACAATCCTCGCGGAGCCGGCCGGAGCGAGGCAGAGCAGCATGATGACGACCTCTCCTTCTCCACGAGCCCCGACTTCGGACAGTGGTCACCACTTGGGCTTAGGGAGCGTTTCCCCCTCCGGCGAGGGATCGGCTGGGGTTGTCCGCGGCATTCTTGATTCGCCCAGTTCGTCTCGTTACCATCTTGTGGAATTCTGCTCTAGTTGATCGAGCACGATCACTGCAGTGAGGTGAGTGAAATACCGAACATTGCTTCCGCATCCAAGCGTTTGCGACAAAGCGAGAAGAGGAAGAGCCTGAACCGGTTGCGCAAGGCGGCGCTGAAGCGCGTCGTGAAGCAGCTCCGGCTGCATATCGACGCCGGCGAGAAGTCCGAGGCCGTGTCCCTCCTGCCCCAGTTGGCAAGAGCGGCAGACAAGGCGTCGAAGAAGAACACAATTCACAAGAACCGCGCATCGCGGATCAAGTCCCGTTGGGTAAAAAAGGTCCAAGCCCTCTAGGAGGATTGGCATGCGTCGCATCGACTTCCTCGGCAAAGCGAAGTTCCTCGTCCCGCTTTCGGTGCTTCTCGTCGTGGCGAGCGCCGTGCTGCTCGTCCCCAGCGTGCGGGGACTCAAGATGGGGATCGATTTCACCGGTGGCACGGAGTTCACGGTGAAGTTCACCGAGCACGTCAATGCGGCAGCCATTCGCGATGTTCTCGGGACCGTGAGCGCCGGCACGCTCGACCTACGAACGAGTCAGATCCAGAGCGCGGGACCGACCACCTACACGATTACGACGCAACTCCTGAACGTCGAGACCGATCAGGTGGCCATCAATAGCATAGACGCCGCGCTGAAGAAGGCGTACCCCGGTGTCGAGGTCAACCGGAACATCATCGGACAGCAGATCAGCAAGGAACTCGCGCAAAGCGGGCTTATGGCAATCCTGATCGCTATGGGCGCGATGCTCATCTATATCTCATGGCGCTTCCGGTTCCGCTACGCGATCGCTGCCATCCTTGAACTCATCCACGACACGGTCATCGCACTGGGCATCTTCGCCCTGTTCCGACTCGAGTTTAACCTCGAGACGATTGCCGCCTTCCTCACCCTCGTCGGCTACTCGCTCAACGACACGATCGTCATCTTCGACCGAATCCGCGAGAACCTGAAACTGGACCAGAAGCGCAATCTGTTCGACACAATTAACCTGAGCATCAACCAATCGCTGACGCGGACAATCAACACGTCGGCCACGGTGTTCCTGCCGGTCGTGATTCTGCTCCTTCTGGGCGGGACGGTGCTGCGGGGCTTCTCGGTCGCCATGCTGATAGGGATCATCTGCGGGACGTACTCGTCGTGGTACATCGGGACCCCGATTCTCTACTGGTGGGCGCGCCACTTCGACAAAGGTCGGTCCCGGGAAAAGAGCTAGATGCGGTCACTGCTCCGCGACCGGAGAGAGTGGCGGTTCGCTCCCTCTCCCGACGCGAGCCTCGTTGAGGCCATTCGAGTATCGCTCGGCTGTTCGCACGCGATCGCCGTTCTCTTGGCGCAGCGAGGCGGCTCTGCGTGGGACGCGCTGCTTGATCCTGTCGCACAGCGGTCCCATCCGCCGTCCGCACTTCCGGACATCGAACATGCCGTTGCGCGCCTTACAAGAGCTATCGAGAAGGGTGAGCGCGTCTTCATCCACGGCGACTTCGACGTAGACGGCCTGACGGGAGCCGCCGTCCTCTATCGCACGCTGCGGCCTCTCTTGCCGCCGAACTCGGTGAAAGTCGAGGTCAGCGATCGAGCTGCAGGCCACGGCCTATCGCGGCCATTCGTCCTCCGCGCGATCGACGAAGGCTTCTCTCTCGTCGTCACCGCCGATTGCGGCGTGGCAAGCCAGCCTGAGATCGCGGAGCTGCGGGCCGCCGGCATCGACACGGTTGTCACCGATCACCATCTCCCGGTTGGCGATCTTCCAGCCGCCGTGGCCATCGTCGACCCGCACCGGGGCGATCACGCGTACCCGAATCGTCACCTCGCGGGCGTCGGCGTTGCGTACAAGCTCGCCTGCGCGCTCTATGAGAGCCTCGGAAAGCCGACTCCCACGGCGCTCCTCGACCTCGTCGCCTTGGGCACCATCGCGGACCTCGTCCCCTTGTGCGCGGACGGCGACAACGAGAACCAGCGGCTGATCCGCGAGGGATTCCACCTTATGTCCGCTGCGCAAGGATCCTCCCTCGGGCTGCGCACGCTGATGGCCAAGCTGTCGATCAACCCGAAGAAGCTCACGACGACCGATTTCGGGTATCTGGTGGCTCCGAAGCTGAATGCGGCCAACCGCGCCGGCGATCCGAAGGTCGCCTTCCTCCTCCTGATCACCGAGGTCGCCGACCAAGCCGAGTACCTCGCGGAGATCCTCCTCGACTACAACCGCGACCGGGAGATCGCGCAGAACGACCTCATTGCCCAGGCCGAGGCCATGATCCGAGAAGAAGGAATGGATCCACAGGAGGACGGCATCCTCTTCCTCGTGGGGACGTACTGGAACGAGGGCATTCTCGGCCTTGTCGCATCCAACCTTACCGAGCGCTACCGGGTGCCGACGCTGGTTCTCTCGCGCGGCGACCGCATTACGCGCGGCTCGTGCCGCAGCGTCGGCGATTTCGACGTCAGCGCAGCCCTGGACGCCGTCGGCCCCCTCCTCCTCCAGTACGGAGGCCACAAGATGGCTGCCGGATTCTCGGTCGCCAACGAGTCGCTGCCCGAGCTGGAGGAACGCCTCGCCGAGTACGTCGCCGAGCATCGAAGCTCGATTGCCGCGTTCCACCCAGAGGAGATCGACACGGAAGTCAGTCTCACCGATGTGGACGTGCGTTTCTACACGAACCTTGCCTCTCTCGCACCGTACGGGCCGGGCAATCCTCCCCCGCGGTTTCTGTTGCGCGACTGCTTGTTCGACGGCCTCAGTCTGGTCGGTAGCCATCGCCAGCATCTCAAAGGCCGAGTCGTCCAGAACGGCGTCGCGTTGCCGTTCATCGCGTTCCGCTTGGGGAAGCACCTCGAAGCCTTCGAAGAGGCCGGAAACCTTGATCTTGTCTGCCAGATCGGCTTTGATGACTGGCGCAACGACATCCAGGTGCAAGGCATCGACCTCGTTCGCCCCATCGCGTCCTAGGACAAGTTGCTTCAGGTCGTCGGAGCCTCTCTCCATCGTCTGAGTCTCTTGCGGTGCCGAGCCCGCGTACCTACTCCCTTCTGTGGACGCCTTCGGAACCGAGAGCGTGCTGCAGGAGCGGTCGCGATCTGTAGTGTGGTACGCCTGACAGGACTCGTAACCCGGGCTGTCCCTTGGACAGCTTGCGAGTTTCGCTTTCGCGCCGCGCGAAACTCGGACAGGCCATCACCTATCGACGCCGATGGCCGGCATGTCGGCAGAGGATGTGGAATGCAGGTCCACTGTAGCGTCGCACGCGTTCGGTTCCAACAAGAGAACGCTACGCGCTCCTCTACGAAGGCGCGCACGCTCGGTCCTGTCGAGAGAGCGCACCACCAACTGTGTGCGAGGCGGCTCGACGGTCGCACTTGTCGAGCCGCTAGGGAGAAGCCGTGGTGGTTGTCTGCTTCTCCTGACCGGGTTCCTGTCGTAGACGTCGGAGACCTGCCTAACCTGCGACAGGCGGGCAAGCTTGCAGCACAGCCGAGCAGGCGCCTATCTGCCGGCCCCGGCCGAGAGCTCAAGCCAGCCGGCGCAGCGTCTCAAGGAGCGCCGGCCCTAGCCGATTGCGCAATGGAACCGCTTTGGCCACGCCTGCGTATCGCCCTGCCGAGCAGGCGCTAGCTGCCGGCACCAATCAGCCGCCGGCAGCCTATTTCCCGACGCAGAACCGCGAGAAGATCTGGTCGAGAATGGATTCCGACACGTCGATGCCCTGAAGCTCCCCAGTCGCCTGAAGTGCGGCACGCAATTCCTCCGCTACTATGTCGGGAGTCGTCGCCGACTGGATGGCGGCGATCGCGCGCTCGAGCGCGTCGGCGGCGCGGCGCAAGAGGTCTCGTTCCCACGTGTCGAGCAGAAGGACTGTGTTTCGAGACGGGATCCCGCCCGAGGCGACGAGGGACAGGATCCGATGTCGAAGGGCGTCGAGGCCGGCGCCTTCGCGAGCCGAGACGTCGAGCGCTTCGTCCATCGGGCCCAGGCAATCGTCGAGGTCGCACTTGTTGCGCACGACAAGCCGCGGAACGCTCCAGTCGCGAGACAAGAGAGCGCGGTCCTCGTCTTCCAGAGGTGCGGCGCGATCGAGAACCAGGATCACAAGGTCGGCACGTCGGGCCGCAGCTTCCGCGCGCCGCACACCTTCCGCCTCGACGTCATCCGTCGGCGGGCGCAGTCCCGCCGTGTCGATGAGCCGGACGGGAACGCCGCCGATCGACGCCACTTCCTCGACCGTGTCGCGCGTCGTGCCGGGCGTCGGCGCGACGATCGAGCGCTCCTCCGCCAGGAACGCATTGAGCAAGGTTGACTTGCCAACGTTCGGACGCCCGAGGATGGCTATGGTGAGGCCCTCGCGTACGATGCGCCCCTGTTCGCCACGAGCGCGGAGCTCGTCGATGCGAGCGGCGAGCGAGCGCAATCGAGGGAGGAGTCCGTCTACCGCAACGTCGAGATCGGGGAAGTCGATCTCCACCTCGAGGTCGGCCACTACGGCTTCGAGGTCTCGACGCAAGTCCGCGATGGCGCTGGCAAAGCGGCCCCCGAGTCGGTCGACGGCGGCCTCGAGACCGAGCGGCGTCTGCGCGCGCACGATGTCGAGCACGGCCTGCGCCTGATCGAGCGAGATGCGCCCGTTCTGGAAGGCTCGTTGCGTAAACTCACCGCGTTCCGCTAGCCGCGCTCCCGCCGCGAGAGCTGCGTCGAGCACGGCGCGCGTCGCGGCCATGCCGCCGTGGCAGCCGATCTCGACAACATCCTCACGCGTGTAGGTGCGGGGCGCACGAAGGACCGAGACAAGGACTTCGTCGACAACGCTCCCCGCGGCGACGACGTGCCCGTAGTGAATCGTGTGACTCTTCCTGGACGAGAGCGAGACTCCGCGCGGAGAGCGGAACAGGCGATCCGCGACGCCGATGGCGTCAGGACCGCTCAGGCGCACAATGCCTATTCCTCCTTCGCCCATCGGCGTCGAGATGGCGGCAATCGTGTCGCCCAGCACTAGTCCTCGCTCGTCTCGGGACTCTCGCCCGGCTCCACGCCCGACTCCGGCTCCATGACCACTCGGCGGTGGTCGCCGGCGCCGATGCTGTAGGTGCGCACTCCGGGGTAGTTGGCGAGCGTCATGTGAACCATCCGCCGCTCGTGCGCCGGCATCGCATTCAGGCGGACCCGTTTCCGCTCCCGGACGACCTCCTCGGCCTTCGACAGCGCGAACCCGATTAGCTCGGCGCGCCTCCGCTTCACGGCCCCGTTCGCGTCGAGGATGATCTCGATGTC
>CAIMCX010000013.1 GCA_903839615.1 uncultured bacterium | reverse complement strand
TGGGAGGTGAGCGCTGTGAGAGAGTTCTCCTTCACAATCGGCAATTGCCCCGGCTCGCTCGTTGACATCGCTGAGGCGCTCGGGCAAGAGCACGTCAACATCGACGGGATCGCCGGCCTGACGGTCCTCGAGGAGGGTGTGATCGGAATTATCCCTGAGGATCCCGGGAAGGCCCGCAAGATCCTGCGCGAGAAGGGCGTTGACTTCGAGGAACGCGAAGCCCTCGTCCTCGATCTCCCGCACGATCCCGGCGAGCTGGCCACCATCCTCGGTCGACTCTCAGCGGAGGGGATCAACGTCCTGTCGCTCTACGCGTCGTTCGGCAAGCACCAAATCGTGTTCACGGTTGACGACGCGGCGCGGGCGAAAACTCTGTTCCGGATTCCCTGACATCCTGAACGACCACATCCGCTGCTCTGAGGAGGAGAGACATGCTCTGGGTTACCCGTTCGCACGTCCACGTCGACCGCGTGGCATGCCCATGGCTCATCCGTCGTTTCGTCGATAGTGAGGCCGCGTTTCTGTTCGTCGCGGCGAGCGAGGTGGAAACGGTTGCCGAGCAGACGGGCGCTATCCCGTTCGACGCTCCCGGCGTGGAGCTTGGGCATCGCGACGGCACCTGCTCGTTCGATGCGATCCTGGCCAAGTACGGGCTGAAGGACAAGGCCTTGGTACGTCTCGGGAAGATCGTCAACGCTGCGGACACCGACCGCCTCGCCGCGGATCCGATCGCCGCTGGGCTCGAGGCCATCGCCTCTGGCTACGGGCTCCGCTTCCCCGACGACCTCGAGAACCTCGATCGGCAGTTCGAGGTCTACGATGCCCTCTACGCGTGGTGCAGGCTTGACATCGCCAAGAGTGAACAGCGATAGGCGCGGTTGGCGCGCGGCGATTCGCCGCGCGATCGAGTTCCTCGGCCTGCGGCGCAGCATCGTCGGGCTCCTCGGGATGGTCATTCTCGTCGGGCTCGGCGAGCACATGGCTGAACAGTTCCTGCCGCTCTATCTCATCGCGTTGGGCGGCGGCTTCATCTCCGTCGGCGCCCTGAACGGAATGGATAACCTGCTCGGCGCGCTGTACGCGTTCCCGGGCGGCTACGCGGCCGATCGCTTCGGCACGAAGCGATCGCTCCTCCTGTTCAACGTCCTCTCGATGATCGGTTTTGTACTTGTCATCCTGATTCCATCCTGGGTCGCCGTGATGGGGGGAGCCGTGCTCTTCCTGTCGTGGACAGCAATCTCCCTGCCCGCCACGATGGGGCTCGTCGCTCGCGTCCTGCCGAAAGACAAGCGGACGATGGGCGTGTCGATGCACTCGCTCGTGCGGCGCGTGCCCATGGCGCTCGGTCCGATCATGGGCGGCGCGCTGATCGGCGCTCTCGGCGTGCAGACCGGCGTGCGGGTCGCGTTCATCGCGGCCCTCTTCTTCGCCGCGGTATCGCTCGTCTTACAACAGGTCCTGATTGAGCCCGACCCACCGCGCGCCGAACGGATGGCACAGCGCGCCGAGAGCCGCCCGTGGAGGTTGTGGCGCGAGATGCGCCCGGAACTCAAGCAACTGCTCGTCGCCGACACCCTCGTTCGGTTCTGCGAGCAGATCCCCTACGCACTCGTCGTCATCTGGGCCGTTGGCACGGCGTCGTCGCCCGGTCCCGTGACGGCGCTCCAGTTCGGCGTCCTGCGGACGATCGAGATGGCGACCGCCATCCTGATCTACATCCCTGTCGCCTACTTCGCCGACCGGAGCCAGAAGAAGCCGTTTGTCGTCATGACGTTCGTCTTCTTCACGGCGTTCCCGCTCGTGCTCTTCTTCTCTCACTCGTTCGCGATCCTCGCCCTCGCGTTCGTCCTGCGCGGCCTGAAGGAGTTCGGCGAGCCGACCCGCAAGGCGCTGATCATGGATCTCGCGCCCGAGGATCGAAAAGCCGGCATGTTCGGGCTCTACTACCTCATTCGCGACACGATCGTCTCCGTGGCCGCGTTTGGAGGTGCCTTCCTGTGGGCGCTTCGCCCCGGGGTCAACCTCCTGGTCGCGTTCGGGTTCGGCCTCCTCGGAACCATCTGGTTTGCCATCCGCGGGCACGATCTTGGGCGCGTGGCGACCGGAATCTCGCTCAACTAGCCTGCAGGCACGACCGATGCGTCCTGCCACTCGACCCGGCCGTCGACGAGGGTCATCAGGACATGCAGTTGGGCGAGTTCCGCGACCGGCGTTGTGAGAGGGTTCTCCGAGAGGACGACGAGGTCGGCGAGTTTTCCGGCTGCAAGGGTGCCGAGTTCGTCCTCTTCGTGAAGGGCATAGGCGGCGTCTGCGGTCATCATGCGCAGCGCACGCCAGGCCGACACGACCTGATGCGGAGAGAGCGGGGCGCACGGCTCCCAGGATGCGCATGAAGGACTCTCATTCGTCGCGGAGACAAGGTTCGCGAGGCGGAAGACAGGGCTCAGGCTTCCCGGGGCGCCCCAGGGCCAATCGCTCCCCGCGGCAAGGTGCGTCGTAGAGGCGGCAAGGTCGCCCCAGCGGCGAACAACGTCCGCGTATTCCAAGGGGAGCATGCCGCCGTATGTGTCGACGAAGCAGGCGTTCACCGGCTCGACGACGGGCGTCGCGCCAACCTCGTCGTAGAGGGGGAGAAGGTCGTCGCGCACGAAGAGGTTGTGAAGAACGAGCGGGCGCAACGCCGCGGCGCGCTCGCCGGCCAGGCGCAGGGCGTAGAGCGCGGTCTCGACTGCGGCATCGCCGATCGCGTGCATAGCCACGGGGAAGCCGGCGTCGGCAGCCTCACGCACGATGGCAGCGAGGTCATCTTCAGAGAAGAGCGGATGATCGTCGCCGTACCAGGCCGCGCCGGCGGGCGAAAGGAGCGGCCGCAGGAGGTCGCCGAACGAGATCTTCGGCCTCTCTTCGCCGCACGTTGAGCGCTCGACGAACACCTTCACACCGGCGATCGAGAGCCGAGGTGCGATTTCGACGAGCGGCGAGTACGCCTTGTACCAGGGGCCGTAGACGTTTCCGCAGAGGCCGTTGTAGGCGAGGAAGAGATGTGTCCGCGCCCGGATCCGGCCTGCTTGCGCCAGCGCGACATAGCGCTCGACGTCGCCGGGCTCCACGACCATCTCCGCCGCGCTCGTGACCCCGTACGAGAGGGCGAGCTCCTGTGCCTGTGCAACGGACAGACCGACTCTTCCGCAGTCACGCAGGAGATGCGCGTGCCCGTCAATGAACCCAGGCAGCACGGTTCGCCCCGCAAGGTCAACCACATGCGTCTCAGGGCCCGCGAGGGCGAGGATCTCCTCGTCCGTTCCGAGTGCAAGGATACGATCGCCGGCGACCGCGATCGCCGTGTAGATCTCACCCTCCGCCGTCATGGCGATGACGGTGCCATCGTAGAGAATCAGGCTAGCAGTCCGCGATGCGCACGCAACAAGGGGTGGCGCAAGGAACAGGCATGCGCCGCACAGGATCAGGATGAGGCGATTCGCTCTGGTCACGAGGTGATCCTAGCCCCGGCGTTGCGCTGGGATCAACGTCGTGGGCGGGAAGGTGCTGGCAAGGGAGGACGCATGGAGGAGGCACCGGTTCCGGAACTCATCGGCGCGTTCGCAAAGCACGCTGTGCACTGCGAGCCACGCCGTGACCGCCAGCGCCGCGGTGAGGAACGCGACGACGGCGAGCCCGATGATAGGACGCGAGATCTTGGGGTCCGAGATCATGCAAGCACTCTAGGGTACCTCGGGCGAACCCGCAAGGGAGAGGGCAGTCAATGGTCCTTGACGTGCCATTGACTGTCCCGTTCCGAATTGCGCTACTTCATGTGGGCCTCCCTAGAGGCTACGGCGTGACTGTTGCCGCCAAGGCATCGGTCATGTCGCTGTCAAGCTGCGAGATCGCACGGAGGAGGCTGCCGCCCAGGGAGTCGGGGTCTACCCATCCATACCAATCGGGCGAGCGGACCTTGCGCACGTCCTCCTGGTCGAGCGTCTCCACCGTGAGGTTCAGACCACTGATCGCGACGGAGGCCGCGTAGAGATCGAGTAGCCTCTCTCGCCGAGTCTGTGGGTCCGGCGAGTTGAGCGCGTCGAGCGCGGCCGTGAGGGCATGGCGTGCGAGGACGTCTATGTCTCTCTGTGTGCTCTCGATGGACGACAGGTGCGCAGTCAGGATGATCTTTCCATCCGTGCCGTACGTCGCACCGTAGTACGCAACAAGCGGTGTCCGATTCTCACGCACGAAGTCGGCAAGTCGCGACACGATGGGCGATGCCGCAGCAGCGGTGCCGGCGGCTCCACCCTCTGCGACGAAGAGCTCTTGTCCTTCCTCAAGCATTTCCCAGCCGCGCTGCGTCCCTCCAACCAGCTCAAAGAGCCGCGTGTACATGAAGATGGGGTAGCGACCGCTGAGCTGCGACTCGCTATACACAGCCTCGATCGGAAGCTTGACCACTGTGACGTCCGGCCCGGAGCTCCCTTCGAGGATCGTGACGATGTATTCGAGATGGGCTCTCTCCGCTGACTCGCTCGGCGCTGAGAGCGCAAGCTTCGCCAGATCGCGGATCGTGCCGAATCCGTCGAGCGCCATGCCGATGGGCACCTCGGCTTGGTCACGTGCCCACTGGAAGGCGTTCCAGTCGAACGTGTCCGCGGTCTGGGCCGATGTGGCGATCCCGACGCCGAGGACGAAGGCCGCGACGGCTAGAAGCAGATTCTTTCGGAGGTTCATGGTGTTCTCCTCTCTTCCTTCTGCTCGCATCCTCCGTTTTCGGACGTGGCTTCGTCGACCGAAGCGGGATCAATCGCAGGATCAACGGCGTCGGGGACGGCGTCGGCGACTAGGCGGTATCCGAGTCCCGGCTCGTTGGCGAGAATCTCGTCGGCAGGGAGGCCGGCAGCAGCGAGCCGCCGGCGAATGAGGTAGACATACTGCTTCACGTCGCGGGAGTTCGCGTAGCGAGAGTCGGCCCACACCCGCGCGAGGATCTCGCTGTCGGGGAACGGGCGCCCCGGCTCGCTCAGGAGGAGGGCCATGAGATCCCGCTGCTTCGGCGTCAGTTGGACTGAACGTCCGGCGGCCGTGAAACACCCGGTATCCATGTCCAGAGACAGACCGCCGCTAGCCATCGCTCTCGAAACGATTCCGGCGGCAGGCTCAGAAGGTAGAGCAGTCACGATGGGGCGCCGCCGCAGAAGAGCCCAGACGAGACCGCACGCGGCGATCCACCCTGTCAGACCGGCGAGAGCTGCGAAGCACCTTGTCTTGCCGGCTGCCGCGGCGAAGTCCCCGGCGTCGATGCCCAACCTCAGGTACCCGGTGGGGAACGTCTGTTGCTCCGTGGTCTCGGTCGAGTCGGGGCGAAGCCGGCCGTAGGGAATGGTGATATCGACCACAAGACGCTGTGCGAGCCGGACGAAGCGAAGGTGAGGGGTCGTCGCACTCTGCGTGTCTCCGAGCAGGGAACTTGCCTCCTGCGAGGCGGCAGTCTGAAGGAGGATCGCGTCTCCCGAAACGATCTGCGCGTACACGAGCCCCGAGAGCGCAAGGTAGCGACTCACGCGCTGGATGCTTGCCGCATCCGTCGACTCGAGCCCCGGCGTCAGATTCGACACAACGGCGAACGCGTAGAGCATGGAGCGAGTCTTGACCTCATCCGCTTGTGCGCGAAGCGTGAGATGCGCCGTGATCCATCCGGCGGCTCCGACAAGGACGGCGAGCCCAACACAGACGGCTAACGCGACGCGAACTCGGCGCGGCCACGGTCGGGCGAGCATAGGAGCACTGTAGGGGACATGGGAGAGATCATCAATGATCCCGCCGGATCAATGGACGTTGATCCGCGGTTGAGCCAGCACCTCTTGATGACGGATCGGCTGTATCAGGTGGAGGGGCGGCGCGAGGCAATGTAGTCGTCCACCACTTCCTCCAGCACGGGAAGGGGAACACTGCCGCACGAGAGAACGGCTTCGTGGAACTGAGTGAGATCGAACGCGTCGCCAAGCGCTTCACGAGCTCGCTCGCGAAGCTCGAGGAGCTTGTAGAAGCCCACTCCGTACGCCACGGCCTGCCCGGGCGTCACGATGTACCGCTCGACCTCGTCGCGCACGGCGGCCTCGTCGAGACCAGTCGCTTGGATCATGTAGCTCACGGCCTCCTCGTATGTCCAGCGCTTGGCGTGGATTCCAGGATCCACGACAAGTCGCGCGGCACGGAAGAGCTCCTCTTGGAGGCGGCCGATGTTTCCGTACGGGTCGTTCTCGTAGGCACCGAGTTCCCACGCCAAGCGCTCGGCGTACGTCGCCCATCCCTCCGTGAAGGCGGAGGAGGCCACCCCATCGAGGTACGGCGGGAGATTGTTCTTCCGAGCCACTGCAGCCTGGAGGTAGTGGCCAGGGATCGTCTCGTGGTACACGAGCGAGGGCAGCGAGTAGACGGGGCGCACCTGGGCGACAGGCACGTAGAACGTCCCGGGTCGCGATCCGTCCTCCGCGCCCTCGACGAAGTAGGCGATGTTTTCGCCCGCCTCGACGGCGGGTGGCACACCTGGAAGGTCGCGGAAAGCCGGGCGCGCAAGGTTTGCTGCTCTGTCCACGAGAGCGCGGCAAGCGCGCACGGCGTCGTCCCCCGACACGAGGCCGGAGTCGGCGCGGAGTCGAGCGAAAAGGTCGGGAAGAGGGAGGTCCGGGTTGTAGCCGAGGTCCGCCGCGGCAGACCGGATCTCCGTCTGGAGGCGCGCCACCTCATGCAATCCGAGGTTGAAGATCTCATCCGCGGTCATGTCCGTTGTCGTGTAGGCGCGCAGAAGGTAGTTGTAGTACGCCTCTCCGTCGGCCAGGCGCCAGACTCCAATATCGTCGGTTGTGCGTGCGGCGAACTCCCGAACCGTTGTGGCAAGCTGCCGGTAGGCGGGAAGGACGGCGTCCGTGAGGACGCGGGTCGCTTCGGCGAGCAAGGTTCGTCGCGCGGCGGGGGCGAGGTCTGCCACCTTGTCGAGTGCTGCCGCAAAGCGCGTGAAAAACTCCGACTCCTCACTCGGTCCACGTCCGATGTCCTCGATCTCGTTCGCGGCGCGCAATAGAAGGAAGCGAGGCGCAAGCGCTCCCTTCGCCTCGCTTGCCGTGAGCCGCACCACGAGTTCGCTGAAGCGGTCGGGAATCTGCGACAGCCGCGAGAGGTAGTCCTCAACGTCCGCGTGCGTCGCGAGCGGGTGGATGTGGGTCATGAACCACGCGAGATACTGGGGAACGCTCGTCATGTACGTGCTCACAAGGCAGATGTCGTCCTGGTACGGGCGACCGTCGACGGCGCTTTCTAGCCACCGGGCGAAGGTTCCCACGCAGCGCCGGCTGCGCGTGTCTTCTTGGCTGAGATCTGTTGCCGCGATTCGCGCGAGCGCCGCTTCGAGCGGGGCGTAGGATTCACCCGTTGCGTCGAGCGCGAGTGAGTCCAGGGCGTCGCTTCGGACTCCGAGCTTGGACGCGAGTCCGCGGCTCGTGATGGTCTGCGGAGACTGGCGAAGGAGATCGAGCGCGACGCTGTTGAGGTACTGAACGAGAGAAGTAGATTGCTTGGCCGTCGCGTCGATCCGCGGCCCACGGTCCGAGGCCGCGCCCAGCAGGACCGCGAGGACGAGAAGGAGAAGTCCAATGGCCCGCTTCACGATGACCTCCTTTCGCCTCTCGGTAGACATCGCCCCCGCTCGCGCGAACGGTGAGTATGCCACGAGGCGGAACAGGCCGTGCTAGGTCTGCGGCCGGCCAGGCCCTCCTCGTGACCTAGACGACGAGACTCTCTGTCGTGTTCTCCTGCCAACTTGCGGAGTCCGGGCGAACCTGCTTCAGCGCTAGACCCAACTTCCGGACTCCCGAAGCGATGGCATCCGGGGGATGGCATGCGTAGCACAAGCGAATGCGATCGTTTCCTCCAGACTCGGCGTAGAAGAGAGGCCCGACCATGAATCCCACTCCGAGCTGGGTCGCCGCATCCAACAGACGGCGGCTGTCGACGCCGGGCGGGAGTTGCGCCCAGATGAACAAGCCTCCGTGCGGGACGGCGAACTGGAGCGACGGGCAGTAGCGTCGCAACGCTGCGGCCATCGCGTCGCGCCGCTCGGCGTAGATCGGGCGGACGCGCTGCACATGCGCATCGAGCAACCCGCGCTTGCAGAACTCGTACAGCGCGCTCTGGGCAAGGCTGTTCGTGAAGAGGTCAATCACGTTTCGCAACGCGCTCAAGCGCTGCACAAGCTCGGCGGGGGCGGCGAGCCAACCGACGCGCAGACCCGGGAAGACGGCCTTGGAGAAGGTCGAGACGTAGATGACCAAACCGTTGTCATCGAGGGACCGCAGCGTCGGAACGTGCGGCCCGTCGAAACGCAGCGAGGCGTACGCGTCATCTTCGACGACGGGGAGTCCGCGGTCGGCGCAGATGGCGAGCAAACGCCGCCGCTTTTCGAGCGAGAGGAGACTGCCAGTCGGGTTGTGGTACGTCGGCACGACGTACAGGAACTTGGCACGAACGTGTTCGAGCGTCGCCTCGAGGCGCTCGAGATCGACGCCCTCGACGCCGCACGGAACTGACACAAGGCGGGCTCCGGCGGTGCGGAACGCGCGGAGCGCCCCGGAGTACGTTGGCGCCTCGACAAGCACGGCATCGCCCGGCTCGATGAACGCCTGCGCGACCAAGTGAAGCCCCTGCGTCGACCCTGCCAGAATGAGAACGCTCTCCGGCGCGCAGCCGATACGCTCGGCGATCCAGCTCCGCAAGGGCGGATAGCCGTCCACCGGACACCATTGGAGGAGCTTCGGCCCGTGCTGATGTAGGACCTCCGCGGTGATCTGCTGGAATGCCTCCTCGGGGTAGAACTCGGGCGAGGGGAGGCCGCCGGCAAACGAGAGAAGGTCGTCCTGGGACAGCATGCGTAACACGTCGGTGTACTCAGGACTCTGGCGGCGGACGCGCTCCGTCAGAAGAAGGTCCCAATTGAGATGCCGTTTCGGCGCCGAGCCCCGATCGCTCGCGATCGTCCCTCTCCCGACGCGGCCCTCGATCCACCCTTCCCTCGTCAGTTGCTCGTAGGCGCGGACGACCGTGCTCCGGCTCACGCCAAGATCGCGGGCCAAATCGCGCGTCGTCGGCAATTGCTCTCCCGACTGGAAATCGCCGCGCTCAAACCGACCGCGGAGCGAATCAGCGATTTGGATGTGCAGCGGCCCTGCGCCCCCGGGTACGAGTTCGACTGCGATCGTCATACCAATCACCGCCTTGGCATAGTCCAAATGGAGCCTAGATGGTCCATTGGGGCTCGTCAAGTGATCATTGGTCGAACCAAGTGCGGCCGACGCCAACGCCCAAACGTTGCGCAACCACCCGGAATCAGCGGTCTGGAGTGAAGACCTGCCTTGCCAGGGCGAGTCGGATCGAGGCCGGGAGGGGTTGACGATGCACGGGAACACCGCTAGTCTTGCCGCACTGCCGCTTTCACCGCAGCACGAAGCCAAGGGAGGCCAGAGGATTGACTCCGGATGCGTGGAGCAGGCGCCGCTACGTCCTGCTTCTCATGTTCCTGTTGGCTGCCGTAGCGAGTCTCGTTGCCTTCTCCGCAGTCACCTTCCTGCAGTCGGCGGCCATGAACGGACAGCGCGCCCGGCTCACGGAGCAGGCGCGCGCTCAGGCCCGGATTCTCGAGGCGGTCGCGCAGAATGAGGCCTCCGAAGGCCGCTCCCAGGCCGCGGCGACCGAGCGAGCCATCGCGCAGGTGAACGAGGCGCTGTCGCAGTACAAGCCTTCGGCTGCGTCGGGCGACATCCAGGTCGCGCGGCGCGAAGGCGACCAGATCGTCTTCCTCGTGCAACAGCGGTTCGGGAAAGGGCTCCCTGCTTCGGTGGCGTTCGGCGGACCTCTTGCGGCGCCGATGCAGCGGGCGCTTTCCGGGCAATCGGGAACGATGATTGGCCTCGACTACCGCGGCGTCACGGTGCTCGCAGCGTACGAGCCTGTGGCTGCGCTCGGCCTTGGCGTCGTCGCGAAGGAAGACCTCGCCGAGATCCGCGCTCCGTTCCGCCGTGCGGCGCTCCTTGCTTTGGGTCCGGCCTTCGGCGCCATCTTGCTTGGAGGGGGACTGCTTCTCATTCTGAACCGTCCGCTCCTCCAGCGCGCCCGCCAGGCGGAGCGCCAGTACGAGGAGCTCGTCGCCACGTTGGGCGAAGGGGTCATCGTCCAGAATCAGAGTGCGCGGATCACCTACGTCAACGAGAGGCTGTGCGAGATGCTGGGGTACACATCGCAGGATCTTGTTGGCCGCGCAACAGAGGAACTATTCGCGCCCGAGAGTCGTGCTCGCTTTGGGCAGGAGCTCGAACGGCGCCGTCGAGGCGAGGATGGCGAGTACGACGCAGCCATGACCCGCAGCGACGGGAGTGCCGTCTTCGTGCTGATCGCGGCACGGACACGACGCGACAGC
Organism: uncultured bacterium; assembly: GCA_903839615.1. Taxonomy (GTDB): domain Bacteria; phylum Bipolaricaulota; class Bipolaricaulia; order UBA7950; family UBA9294; genus CAIOGO01. The sequence goes on along the minus strand of CAIMCX010000013.1, from coordinate 7,140 downwards.
CGCGGGGAGTTCATCGGGAGCTTCGGCGTCGTCACCGACGTGACCGAGTTGCGGCGGCAGGGCGAACGGCTGGCTCACCTGAACGCCGTGCTGCGGGCCATTCGCAACGTGAACCAACTGATCACCCGCGTGACCGACCGCGACCACCTGCTCCAGCAGGCATGTCGCGAGCTCGTCGCGACGGAGGGGATCCGACACGCCTGGATCGCTCAGCTTGACGCGTCCGGGCGGGCCGTGCGCGCGGCGGAAGCCGGGATCGGACCAGACTTCGCGATCCTGCAGGACTCTCTTTGGCGGGGCGAGTTGCCGGCGTGCTGCAGACAGGCGCTTGCCACGGGCGCGCCGTTCGTTCTCGCGAATCCGCATACCGAGTGCGCGGAATGCCCCGGGAAGATCTCTCACCCCGACGCTGCTGCCGTCGCCGTGCCGCTCCGGCACGAGGCGACGACCTACGGGGTCCTCGTTGCCGCGATACGTCGCGCGTGGGCAGAGGATACAGAAGAGCTGTCTCTCCTGCTTGAGGTGGCCAGCGACATTGCGTTTGCGCTCCATGACCTCAACGAGGCGGATGCCTTGCGCGCCGCAGAGGCCGCCCTCCTCGAGAGCGAGACGCGGTATCGTTCGCTGTTTGACAACGCAGTTCTGGGTATCTATTTGACGTCTCCCGGCGGAGAGATCGTGGCGGCGAATCCGGCACTCGTGTCCATGCTGGGGTACGACACGTTCGAGGAACTGGGGGAGCGCAATCTCGAAGTCAAGGGGTATCACCCGGACTACCCGCGATCGACCTTCAAGGAGCGCCTGGAACGGGACGGGCGCATCGTTGGACTCGAATCGACCTGGATGCGGAAGGACGGCTCGACCGTCCACGTGCGAGAGAACGCGACGGCGATCCGAGATGCGGAAGGGCGAGTTCTCTTCTACGAGGGGACGATTGAAGACGTCACCGCGCGATGGGAAGCGGAGGAGGCGAGGCGCCGCCTCGAGGCGAGGCTGCGCCAGTCGCAGAGGCTCGAGTCGATTGGGACCCTGGCAAGCGGCGTCGCGCACGAGATCAACAACCCGCTGACAGGCATCATCAACTACGCACAGCTCATTCTGGAGCGAACGGAGAAGGACTCGCTGCGCGAGTTCGCCCGCGGGATCGTCGACGAGGGAAATCGGGTTGCCGTGATCGTTCGGAACCTTCTCGCCTTCTCACGCCAACAGAAGGAGAGCCACAGCCCTGCGCTCATCTCCGACATCGTGTCGGCAACCCTGTCGCTCATTGCGGCGGCTCTGCGAAAGGATGGCATCGAGGTCGTCGTCGAGATTCCCGATGACCTTCCCCTGATCAAGTGCCGCAGTCAGCAGATCCAGCAAGTTCTGCTCAATCTCCTGACGAATGCTCGGGACGGCCTGGACGCGCGTTTCCCGGGCTACGACGAGCGAAAGAGAGTCCGCATCGCCGCTCAAGAGGTGAATCACGACGGCCGGGCCGGGATCCGACTCGTCGTCGAGGATGCGGGGATCGGGATTCCCCGCGAACTCCTGGACCGCATCTTCGACCCCTTCTTCACGACCAAGCCGCGCGACCAGGGGACCGGGCTTGGGCTTTCGATCAGCTACGGCATCGTGCGCGATCACCACGGGACGGTTTCTGTCGAGAGCGAGCCGAACGTCGTGACGCGGTTCATCGTGGAGTTGCCGGTGGACAACGGATGGGATCTCGCGGCTCCGGTCTCGGACGGCCCGGGCGGGGAGAGGTAGCGTGGCACGAGTCCTCATTGTTGACGACGAACGAAGCATTCGCACGACGCTCGCGGAATTCCTGCGTGAGGGCGGTCACAATGTGGTGACGGCGGAGAGCGCCACAGAAGCTCTCCGGCTCATCCAGGCGACCCCCCCTGATGTGATCGTCACGGACATCATTCTCCCCCGGATGAGCGGCGTTGAACTCCTGGCGCGCGTGCACGCGGATCATCCTGACATCCAAGTCGTCATGATCACCGGCGAACCCACGGTCGAGACGGCCTCCGAAGCAGTCCGTCAGGGCGCGTTTGACTACCTGTCGAAACCGGTGTCGAGCGAGGCGGTCTGCACGGCCGTGGCACAGGCGGCGCGAGTCAAGGAACTCGCGGACGGTCTCCGGCAGCTCGAGGAAGAGAACCGCCGCTACCGCGAGCACCTCGAAGAGGAAGTCACTCGACGAGGAAAGGCCTTGCGCGAGAGCGAGGAGCGGCACCGCGCCGTGGTCGAGAACGCCGTCGAAGGCATCGTCGTCGTGCAGAGCGGTGAGATTCGCTTCGCGAACCCGAGCGCCGTCGCGTTGTGCGGCTTCCCGCACGATGTTCTGGTCGGAGCACGGGCCATCGACCTGATCCATCCGGACGACCGCGGGGTCCTCGAGGCACGCACGGCGGCGCGACTTGCCGGGGAGGATACGAGCGATACGACGACCGTGCGATTCGTGCGCGGTGACGGGGAGCCCCGATGGTTCGAGATGCGTCCCGTGCGGCTCGTCTGGGACGGAGGTCCGGCGACGCTCAACTTCGTGCGCGATGTGACCGACGAGAGGGCGGAGCGGGACCGTCGAGAGGAAAGGCAGCGGCGCATCGAACGGTACAGCGCAGCAATCGTGGGACTGGCGATGGAACCTGCGATCTACTCCGGCGACCTCGACGCGGCGCTGCGGACGATCGCCGAGAAGGTCGCAGACACACTGGGCGTGGAACGAGTCGAACTCTGGCACTCCGACCAGGAAGGTACCGTCAGGACGTGCGCCGAGCTGTTCGAGCGAACGCCGCGCCGGCACTCAAGCGGTAGAACGCCCTCTCTCTCGATCCACCCGGCGTACACCGCCGCACTCCGCGCCGAGCGGTCGATTGTCGCATCGGATGCGCGGCGCGACCCGCGCACGTCCGAGTTCACGGAGGCCCACTTCATCCCGTACGGGATCGGCGCCCTCATCGACGTGGCCGTGCGTCTTGGAGGCAATGTCGTCGGAGTCTTTTCCGTCGAGCACGTCGGCCCATCCCGCCTCTGGAGCGAAGAGGACGCCGACTTCGTGAATACTGTGGCCGGCCTCATCGCGGTCGCGATCGAGTCGGAGAAGCGGCGGCAAGCCGAGGTCGCGCTGGAGCGCCGGGAAATGGAGTACCGGGGGCTGTTCGAGGATTCGCCTGTGTCCCTGTTCGTTGAGGACTTCTCTGAGATCAAGCGAACGTTCGACGAACTCCGCGCGAGGTCCGTCTCGGACCTTGAGGCATACATCAAGGATCATCCGGAGTTCGTCGAGAAGTGCCTGCGGTCGGTTCGCGTTCTTGACGCGAACGAGGCGGCCGTCCAACTCCACGGAGCTGGTTCCAAGAACGCACTGCTGGAACGCATCGCCGTCGAATACCCTCCTTCCGCACTCACCTTCTTCCGCGATCGACTGCTCGCCGTCTGGCGCGGGGAACGGGTGTTCGAGTCGACGTCCGACGATCGGGATCTCAATGGCCATCCTCTTCACGTCGCGCTGCGCTGGAGCATCCCCCCAGGGCAGGAAGAGACGCTCGAACGCGTCTTGTTGTCGAAGACCGACATCACCGCCCTGGTCGAAGGGGAGCGCCGCCTGCGGCGCTCGCTTGACGGAGCGATCGAAGCGATCGGGCGCGTCACGGAGGCGCGCGATCCCTATACGGCGGGGCATCAGCGGCGCGTGACGGAGCTCGCGGTCGCGCTGGCTGAGCGACTAGAACTGGACAGCGTTCGAGTCGATGCCGTGAGGGCCTCCGGCCTCCTCCACGACATCGGGAAGTTGTCGATTCCGGCCGAGATCCTCGCCAAGCCAAGCGGCCTCTCGGCGCTCGAGATGTCCCTGATCAAGGTCCACCCGGAGTCCGCATACGAAGTACTGCGCACGATCGAGTTCCCGTGGCCGGTAGCCGATATCGTGCTGCAGCATCACGAGCGAATGGACGGGTCAGGCTATCCTCGAGGGCTGCGCGGTGCGGCGATCCTGGTTGAAGCTCGGATTCTCGCGGTCGCCGACGTTGTCGAAGCGATGTCATCCCACCGCCCGTACCGCGCCGCGTTGGGCATCGATGCCGCGCTGGAAGAGGTCGAGAGGGGGCGAGGAACCCTGTACGACGCGGAGGTCGTCGACGCGTGCCTCGAGCTCTTCCGCGTACAGGCATTCGCCTTCCCCAGCCTCTAGATCCTACGGACGGCAGCGGATGGACGAACTCGCAACGGTCTCGTTGTCGTCGGCGAACGTGAACTCAGCGTCCAGGACTCGGCCTGCCAAGACGAGCGGAAGCCAGATCGCGTCATCTTGCCACATCTGTGCGAACGGCAGCGCGTTTGCAGGGAACCACTCCGGAGCCATCTCCTCCGTCTCGCGCGGCTCGCCGTGCCAGGTCGTTGTCAGGAACAGTGCCACGTCGTGGTCCAGATTGGGATCGGTGGGGAAGCAGAACACGATCCGCCCCGCGGGGACAAGGGCTTGAGGGGCAACCTCGAGGCCGCACTCTTTGGCGACTTCGCGTGCGGCGGCATGTCGGGCATCCTCGCCCGGTTCGATCTTGCCGCCGAACCCGTTGTACTTCCCGTGACCGAAGCCCCGCTTCTTGCGTCCGAGCAGAAGGACATCCGGTCGACCCTGGCGAATCACGAGCGTGAGCGTTGCGAGCTTCATTGGAGTCCGCAGGATACCCGATCTCGGGTTCGCGCGTGCTCTGCACTTGTTCCCAGCTCGGAGTACACTTCGGCCCCTCACGGCAGGAGGTCGGACGAATGGGAACGGTTCTCGTTGCCGGCGGCACGGTCATCGATCGGGGACGTCGCAGCCAGGTAGACGTCCTGGTTCGAGACGGGAAGATCGAGCGCGTCGCCGCGGGAATCCGAGCTTCGGCCGACCGAACGATCGATGCGACGGGGCTCTATGTCCTGCCCGGCGTCATCGACGTGCACACGCACCCCGTCTACGTGGACGACCTTGCGAGTCTTCCCGTCACGGCGGCGCACGGCGGGGTAACGACCGTCGTCCACTACGCCTACGCGAAACCCGGAACGGGTCTCGTCGAAACCCTTCGCAGCTTCCGCGAAGAAGCCGAGCGAGTGTCGATCCTCGATTTCGGCCTTCACGGCGGCCTGTTCGACCCGAAGCGCCAGTCCGGCGAGATTCCGGCTGCCGTGGCGTGCGGCGTGACCTCGTTCAAGATGTTCATGACCTATGCCAAGCTCGGCTGGATGACCGACGACTACCAGCTGATGCGAACGCTCGACCTGCTCAGACGTGCCGGCGGCATGGGCATGGTGCACGCCGAGAACGGACTCGCGACCGACTACCTCGAGGACGCGTGCAATGAGGCAAAGGTGGACCCGGTCGACGCGTTCGTCCGGACACGACCCGCGGCCCTCGAAGCGGAGGCCGTCGGCCGGGCGATTGCGATGGCCGAAGTGGCGCAATGCCCACTCTACCTTCCGCACGTCAGCGCAGCGCGTGCCCTGGATGTTGTCGCGGCGGCGCGGCGCGCCGGGCAGAGAGTCTATGCGGAGACCTGCCCGCAATACCTGACTCTCACGAACCGTGACCTTCTCGAGAAGAAGGCGCTCCTCAAGATCGGGCCACCGTTGCGCGACGATGCGGATCGCAAAGCGCTCTGGAGCGGGCTTGCGGCTGGAGCTCTCGATACGGTCGCAAGTGATCACGCGGCGAAGGACAAGCGCGTTGAGGACGATTTCTTCGCTGCCCCCTTCGGGTCGCCGCAGGCCGAGACGATGCTCCAGCTCGTGCACGACGGGGCCGTGCGGGGGCTCCTCTCGCTCGAACGTATGGTCCGCGTCTTGTCCGAGAACCCAGCTAGGATCTTCGGCCTCTACCCGATGAAGGGGACGCTTACGCCGGGGAGCGATGCCGACCTCGTCGTGTTCGACGCTCGAGCGCGAGCGCGAATCGAACACCGAACGCAACACTCGCGCGCCTCGTACACGGCCTACGAGGGCCGCGACGTCGTGGGAACCCCGGTCCTCACGATGCAGCGCGGAGAGATTCTCGTCGAACGGGGCGAACTGCGCGCGAAACCCGGCCGGGCACGCTTCCTCGCCACACAGGCGGGCCGGATCGACGTGCGCGAGCTCTCGTAGCAGCCGCGGAAGGAGAACCAGATGGCGAAGCTATCCCAGAAAGACGTGTTGCGCGCCGACCAGTTCACGGCAGCCGACATCGACCTCATCCTCGAGCGCGCCGCAACCTACGAGGCGGCGCTTGACGCAAAGCGAGAGCTCGACGAGCTGCGCGGCAAGATCCTCGCGACGCTCTTCTTCGAGCCGAGCACACGGACACGACTCTCGTTCGAGGCGGCGATGCACCGACTCGGCGGGCGCGTCCTCTCGGTGTCGGAAGCGAAGTCCACGTCGGCCTCCAAGGGCGAATCGCTGCATGACACGATTCGGACGGTGCATGGCTACGCGGATGCCATCGTCCTTCGCCACCCCGAGATCGGTGCGGCTGAGATCGCAGCGCTCGCCACGACCAAGCCTGTGCTCAATGCCGGCGACGGAGCGGGCGAGCACCCAACGCAGTCGCTGCTTGACCTATACACGATCCGCAACGAGCAAGGGAAGGTTGACGGGCTGACCGTTGCTCTCGTCGGTGACCTCAAACACGGCCGCACGGTCCACTCCCTGGCGACACTCCTCTCCCGATTCTCTGTCTCGTTCCTGTTCGTTTCGCCCTCAGGATTGCGAATGCCGCGAGAGGTCGTCGAGCGAGTCCAGACAAGAGGCGTCGCGTTCCAGGAGACCGACGATCTGGGTCGTGCCCTTCGGGAAGCTGATGTCGTCTACATGACGCGCATCCAGCGCGAGCGATTCGCCGACCCGGCGGAGTACGACAGGGTCAAAGACGCATACGTGTTGACGCGCGCCGCGCTGGCGAAGGCGAAGCCGTCGATCACCGTGATGCACCCACTCCCGCGCGTGAACGAGATCGCGACGGACGTCGATGCGCTACCCGGCGCGGCCTACTTCCGTCAATCGGCGAACGGCGTACCGATCCGAATGGCGCTCCTCGCCTTGCTCCTGTCGTAGCCGACAGGCCGTCGCTAGCCCTTGCTCGCAGAGCCTGCTGCTCTCTTCTGCAGCCGCAGGACGAGTGCGTTCGACATCGCTGCG
>CAIMCX010000012.1 GCA_903839615.1 uncultured bacterium | reverse complement strand
GTGGCTTGCCCGGATGCGACTGCTCCCACAAGGGTGCGCCGATCGCGAGAAGGAGCCCGATCACGCCGAGGAAGACGCCGACGACGTACCAGGTGAGTCCCCGGCGTCCCTTCTCCCGACCCAGCCAAGCCGAAGCCGGACCAAAGAGCAGCAGCCCCGAACCTATGTATAGGAAGAACAGTAACAGCGCACGATGTAGTCCCATGAGGTGAATGTACGGGAGCCTCCCGGAGCAGTCAACAGGCAAGGCCCCGGGTCGGCGCGGCGGCGCGCAGTCCAGATACGAGGGGCAACGTCACTCGGGCCGCCTCTGAGTCCAGCCCGTCTTCACATCTCTGCCACAGGATCGAACGACATCACACACGGCCGAACGGTAGTCTCACATCGGTGCACTTGGTGCGGCCGGAGGTGGCCAGAGATGAAGAGGTTTCTGCTTGTCGCGAGTGTCGTAGGGGCCGTTGGCCTTCTTGGCGCCGGCATCGCTCTTGCCGTGACTTCGGGAGGCGCCGCCTCGTCAAGTTCCGTCCCCCAGCCAGGGCAGGGTACGGTTACTGCTCAGGACATCCCGATGCTCACTCTGATCGACCGGCTCCAGCTAACTCACGACCAGACTCAGAAGATGCACGACGTCTTGGCCGGCCTGGTGGCGCGTGTTGCCGCCATTCAGACGGAGTCGCAGGCTCTTGCCAACGATCTCCTTGCGTTCCACGGCACGCAGGATGAGCTCGATCAGAAACTGGCGGACTTCAAAGCGGGGATTGGCACTCCCCTTCGCGACGCGGTCACGCAGCTCGGGGACGTCCTCACCTACAACCAGGGGAAGCTGTTGCAGCGGGCAGTGTTGGGGCGTTTGACGGCCGTATCCACGCTTTCTCGGATGTCGGGACAAACGGGGAGCACCTCGACGACAGCATCTGGCGGCGAGACTTCAAACGGCGCGCAGGCCCTGGGACGTCGCCTGCTGAGTGGGAAACTAGCTCAGCGCGGGGTCCAGCTCGGCCAAGCTGCTGTGGCGGACTCGTCGCAGATGGCCCAGGGGCAGACGTTCCTTCGAGTCGCGCGTCGGATCGAAGCTGGCACACCCCGGCTTGAGCGCTTCGTGCATCTCCTCGAACTGAAGCTAGCTCAATCTCCGGCATAGCCCGAGCCCGGCGAAGACCCCGGTTCTACCAGGGATGACTTCCTGCCGGGCTTGCCCGCAGCACTCACCCAGGACCGGCTGTCACGGGGAAGGTCAGATGGGTCGCCCTGCTCGCCACAGGCGGATCAGTGCTAGAGTATCTCTGGGACTGCGTCGAGTCCCAAAGCGGGCTTGGCATGGGGAGTCACTAGGAGGTGCACATGCTCCGTGACTTGCGAACCGAGGATCGGTGGTGCTTCCCTTGGGCACTTCTCAGGAAGCCATCTTGGTGTGGTTGGCTGCTGTGCGCACTCGTGGGAATCGGTTCTTGGGGGGCATGCTGCGCGGCCGATCAACAAACCTACGTGCTAGGAGCGACGTTCAACGGCGGCTCCGGCGGTCCCATCACCGTCGCGGCGGGGTCTGAGATTGCGGTCAGCGTGATGGTTCAGGTAGTCGGTGCGACTGGCCTCAGTAGCTGGTGGTGCTCGACGGAGTACGAGTTCTATTGCCCAGATACCCAGGTGAGAGAGCGCGGCTGCGTGCAGGGACCCAGCCCGAGCGGCGGCTGTTACTGCAATTGGGGCTGCCTGGGCGCGTCCTCGGAGTGGGTATCAAGCTTCACCACTCACTTCACGATCATGGCGCCAGCCACGCCGGGCGCATACGACGTAACGCTCTGCGCTGTCACTCAAGAGGACACGTGCGGATCGGCCGAGTGCAGTTATCCGGAGACGTTCGCGGATGCAGTCACGGTTACGTGCGGATCGGGAGACACTCCTTCCGTCGATGCGGGGCTGCCGGCCGTCTTGACTTGTGCCGAGCCCTCCGGAACGCTCACGGCGACCGTGAGTGGCGGGGTAGCACCGTACACGTACCTCTGGACTCCCGGGGGCTCGACCTCGCAGAACATCATCGTGACTGAGCCCGGGACGTACACTGTGCAAGTCACTGGGGAAAATGGCTGCTCCACAACGGACAGCGTCGTCGTCACGCAGGACAAGGCTGCTCTCTTCGTCGAGGCGGGCGATCCCCAGGTGCTCTCGTGCGCTGTACCCTCGGTGACGCTGTCAGCAAACGCAACCGGCGGGACAGCACCCTATTCGTTCCTCTGGACTCCCGGCAATCTGACGACACAAAGCATTGCTGTGACCTTGCCAGGAACGTATACGGTCGATGTGACCGGCGGGAATGGCTGCTCAGCGAGCGATGCAGTGGTGGTCTCCGGGATTGGACAGTGGACGGAGCTCCTCTCGAATGGAGGATTCGAGCAGGGCCTCGATGGATGGCGGCTCTATCCGGCTGCGAGTGGGCCTGCCGTAACAGCCTTTGCGGCGATTGCGCCAAGCGACCCTCCGGCGAGCGAGACGGCCTGTCTGCGGACAGGCACGACCTATGTGCAGGGCTACGCCGCCGATTCCAGCAGTACGACGACACTCGTGCAGGATGTAACCGCGCTTCTCCAGTCCGGTCGCATGTATCGCCTCTCCGGATGGATTTGGAGCGAGGAAGCGGACTCCGCGAACCCAGTGATTGCTCTGCACTATGTGGCGGCTGATGGGACCATGCCGGCTGACGGAGCTGCGGTCGAAGTCGGGCTCCCGGCGAGCCGGACGCCTGACCAATGGACCTACTGCCAGTCTGGCGAGTTTCTCTACCAGATGCCTGCCGACTGCACGCAAGCCTGGATTGTGCTCGGCTTGGCCGACAGCATTGGCTATGGCTGGTGGGACGACATCTCGCTAGAGGAGCTTGCACAGTAGCTCGCGCTGCGCTTCAGGATGGCGGTCTCCGTGGAGTTAGGCCGCCTCACGCTCCCCCCTTGTTTTGGATGGGTCCCAAGCCCTGGTGATCCACCCAGTCCTGGGGCCAGTTTTCGGGGCGGGTGATTCGGCGTCATGAACTCATCGGGCCGGCGGGTATCGCGAGGTCGTGTCGAGTCTGAGAGCAGTCCCATACGGGGAGCAAGCACGGAACGGGCTTTCCCCATCTACGTTATCGCTGGCGCCCTGGTTCTGAAACGGAGATCGTCCCGGTTCTGTGCGGCCTCCTTGATGTCCCTTCCTCCCGATCCCCGCATTCACCGAGCGCGGGCCTCGGGTAGCAGCTCCGTTACTCCGTACTTCGGCGCTCGGTGGTCTTCGCCTTGTTTGCCTGTTCCTGGCCCAATCCCATGGTCAAGGCGGTGACCCCGGCAATGCTGCCTAGCTGCATGGTTTCCACGACGGTGCTGGGGACAATGACGATTGTGGCGTTCTGCTTCAGACCCTCATACAGCATATTCATCGCCCTCAAGTGAAGAGCAACGGGGTCGTTGGCGTAGGTCTTGGCCGCCTCCCCGAATTTCTCCGCCACCTGGCGCTCCGAATCCCCCAAGATTACGCGGGCCTGGCGTTCTCTTTCGGCCTGGGCCTGCATCGACATGGCGTCCTCTAGGGCCGAGGGGATCAAGACGTCCTTGACTTCCACCGAGATGACATTGATGCCCCATGGCTCGGTGCGCTCGTCAATGATCTTCTGCAATTCGTCGCTGATCTTCTCCCTGCCTTCCAGCATGTCCGAAAGCATGGTCTTGCCGATGACATCACGCAGCGCCGTCTGGGACGCCCAGCTTATCGCGCTCTGGTAGTCAGCTACATCCAGGGCCGCCTTCTTGGGGTCTAGGACTTTCCAGAATAGGACTGCATCTACGTCCACGGGCACCGTGTCTTTGGTGAGGGTCTTCTCCGCTTTGAAGGAAGCCGTGATCACGCGGGTGTCAATCCAGTACGGTACCGCGTCGATGACGGGGATGATGAGGAACAGCCCCGGTCCCTTAAGGGCGCGGAACTTGCCTAACCGCAGTATCACTGCCCTCTCCCACTGGTCCGCGACCTTGATCGCGAGAGAGACAACAAGAGCGATCAGGAAGGCGACGACACCAATCCATGTGCTTGCACTGGGCGAAGCTCCGTACGTCGCATACGCTAGTCCTACCCCAATGGCTAGGATGACGATGAAGACCAGCACAGCAAAGGAACTGCTTCTTCTCATCTCGACTCCCTCCTTGATTCAGGCATCTGCGCCGCCATGGCCGATCCACTTCTAGAGAGAGTCTAGTGCTCTTCTGCCGACGGAGACCAACGCCTCAAGACCTGCTGTCGAAAACCGGTCCAAAGCGAATGCCAGGATGGGGATCTGGCGGCCGTGACGCTTCACATAACCAGATCAGCGGGGATCGCGGGGCCGTGCCGAGTTTGGAAGCCGTCCGATACGGGGAGAAAGCACAGAGAAGCCCACTCCGGTCTACGTCGTAGCTCGCTCTCGGATCCTGTGGCTGCGATCGTCCCGGCTCGGTGTGCCTTCTTCGACATCAACCGCTTCTTCCCCATCCTGGCACGCACTCTGGACCGGTTCTCGGAAGCACGCCAAGAAGTGAGGCGGGAAGCGGTTCAGTCTGATGGTGCGGAGCCCGCGGCTGTAAGGATCTGCACGCCTGCCGAGTAGGCCAGAAGGATCCATTGCCCTGTGACCGCACTCCCGTAGGGCCAGCCGTCGGCTGTGCCTCCGAAGTGGTCGAAGACGGACACAGGTTCGAGTTGAGCATCCTGGATCCGGAACACTAACCCGCTCACCACGATGTTCTCCCCCTCCACGGCGCAGAAGCGCGCGCTAGCCGTCTGGGTGCTCGTCAAGAGAGGATCCGTGGGAGTCGAGACGTCCCACAGGCTAATGGACCCCGGCGTAGCCTCGACGAGGCTCTGGCCGATCCCCCGAAGCTGGTAGGCTGCATCCGGCCTGTCAATGACTTTGATCAGCGACGGATGCGTGGGGTCCGAGATGTCGATGATCCGGAGCGCGAACGCGGTTGGGGTACCGGTCGACATCTCGGAGGTGTAGAGCGTGTGTCCGACCATCGCGGCGGAGAAGACGATCCGGTCTGAGGGCACTTCGATGACAGAGAGGGATTGCGGACTGAGCGGGGTCTCCAGGGAGAAGAGTTGAAGTTGGCCTCGCCCGCAGGCCACGAGGAGGTTCTCGCTCCGGGAGAGGTTGTAGACGGTTGAACCGGTCTGCACTTCGGCCTGTGTCGGCTGTCTCGGGACCGACACGTCAAACACGATCAGACCGCTTGAGGCGGCGACGTAGAGCGCATCGGAATAGCAGAGGAGTCCGCGGGAGTATTCCCCGAGGGTTGCTTCGCACACGGGAGCGGCGTACACGACGGAAGCGGACTGCGTGGAGAGGTTCGAGATGTCGAACGTGAACAACCCCCCCTCGCGAGTGAGGACGTAGGCAAAGCCGTCCTTCTCCGCGACGGCGCGTACCACTCCGCTCGGGACGACAATCGAGCCGACCGGGGTGTAGGGAGTACCCGCAAGGGCAAGCCCAGTGGCGCACAAGACACCCAGTGCGCAGACAACGATCGCGAGAGGTCTTCTTCGGTCCATCGCAGCTCCTCTTGAATACCCGCAACTACCCCGATAGGCAGACACCCTCTCAAACCAGTCTACAACCGCAACACGCACAGAAGAAGGGTTCGACTTCCACCTGCGTACGCGCGCTGTCTTCCAGTCTTCCCGATCCGGAAAGCGCCTCGGGACTGGCTCCTGAGGTGCGCCCGCCGACGATCTGCCTACTTCCCACCCGCGGCGGCCAGCTTAGCGCCCAGTTCCTTGAGGACAGCTATTGCTTGCCCTGACGGCTTTCCCTTGACCGACACGGAGGGAGCGACTCTCTTCAGCTTGAAGGCCTGAGCGAGTGACTCGATGCTCTGGACTGCCTGGCCTCCTCCCCCATGCGTGACGAAGGCGGCGTAGGGCTTATCCGTCACTTGGCCCTGTGTTGGATAGAAGGCTCGATCGAGGAAGTCCTTCAGGCCTCCACCTACGTAGCTGAATGCATCGTAGGAACCCAAGGCGACGGCATCACACTCCAGAAGGTCCTGTGGCTGCGCTTCAGTACCTACCTTGAGAGTGACGCTAGCCCCAGCCGCCTTCGCACCGGCGGCAACCGCTTCCGCGGCCTCCTTCGTGTTCCCCGACATGCTGCAGTAGACAACGAGCACCTTCCTCACGATGAGTCTCCCTTCTGCCCGGCACGATCTGCCGTGGACTTCGCGAATAGCCTAGCGCAGCCTGCGTGGCCAGCCAATTCGTCGGCGGTCACTGGACGACTGTCGACATGCGTCGGCGCATGAGGGAAGCCCTACAGCAGCGCAAGACCGGCCAGGATGCGGACAACAGAAGGCACGGTGTGCGTCGCACCTGAGGCGGTAGCTGGGGGGCTCCCGTGCGCCAGACTCACTCGGCAAGCGGGGTGAGGATCGTGCCGAGGTCGGCAGCGCCGGGAGGCACTAGCGCAATGGCAAAGCAAGTCTCGACGACGTGCGAAGAGGGGTTGTAGGGATCGACGCAGAGGTCACGCGGCTCGATGGCTCGAGGCGCCAGTCCATCCACTTCGACAGTGCGTCGACTGCGCCTCGTCTCGTCAGTGGCGCAGCGCTCTCCGCTCGCCGTCTCGGCCGCGGTGGGGGAGAGCTACTTCTTGCCTCCGAGAAGCCCTCCGAGTCCCTTGGCCAGACTCCCAAGGTCCGCCTTTCCACCGGCGAGGAGATCGTCGATCTGACCGGCGAGCGGCGCCGGCAGCTTCTTCTTCATGAAGTCAGCCACCGCCGCTACGACCTGCTTCGCGGTGTCTTCCGTGAGCCCGAACTTCTCCCCCAGCAGTTTGACCAACTCATCCATGATTGCCTCTCCTTGCCATTTGGCACGTCACTCTGCACGGCGGGGAGCAGTGTCCGCTATGGCTGCGCGATGGGCAACTCCACGGGGAGCAGGCGCACGTGAAGTCCGCGGAGATGACTCCCCCTTCACGACGAGGCGAACAGTGCATAGACTGGAGTGGGGAGCGCAGCAGAGGAGGCGCGAGATGTGGAAGGACTTCCGTGACTTCATCAAGAGGGGAAATCTGGTGCAGTTGGCCGTCGCCTTCGTCATGGGCGCAGCCTTCGGCACGGTGGTGAGCTCGCTCGTCAACGATCTCATCATGCCGATCATCGGGAAGCTCATCGGGAACGTCGACTTCGCGAACCTTTACATCAACCTCTCTGGGAAGATGTACGAGTCGGCGTCGGCGGCGCGCCAAGCCGGTGCGGCGGCCATCTACTACGGTACGTTCGTCAACACGCTGATCAACTTCCTCGTCATTGCGTTGGTCATCTACTTCATCGTCAAGGCCTACCAGCGCTCTGAGAAACCGAAGGCAGGCGCAGCGCCGACGACCCAAGCGTGTCCGCACTGCAAGACCGACATACCGGTTTCAGCGACGCGCTGCCCTCACTGCACGTCGCAGCTTGGGTAGCTGAGGCGGACGCCTGGCTGCACGGATGCACCGCAGAGGTCGGATATGCCGCGGATCGAACAGCCTGACCGATCGAGCAAGAGAGGTAGGGGCGCTGCTCGCTCGCCGAAGGCGGCGGGAGAAGAGCCAATTCAGAAGATCGCGGAGGCTGTCGCTTACGAGCAGTTCTTCGAGCTGACGAGCGACGGAATCTGGCGCTACGACGTCTCACCGTCGCTCTCGACGAAGCTTCCAGCGGAAGAGCAGGCCGAGGCCATTCTGGCCCGCGCTCGGCTTGGGTTCTGCAACCTGGCATTCGCAAGGCTGTACGGATTTGACCGGCCGGAGGAGCTCCTTGGGTTCCCGCTTTCGGGTCTGCTTGCGGGCGACGACGAGGAGAAGGTTCGCTTTGTGGCCGAATCGGTGCGAACGGGATACCGGTTCGCGAACGCCGAAGCCGCCGTGCGCGATCGCGAAGGCCGGGAGCGGAGGATCGTCAACAACGTCGCTGGGATCGTGAAGCGCGGCCGACTGATCGGTGGTTGGGGGACCTCTCGCGACATCACGGATCGCAAGGAAGTGGAGACCGAGATGCGAGAAGCGCACGCAGACCTGCGCGCAACGCTCGCTGCGCTCCCAGACCTGGTCTTCGAAATCGACTCTGAAGGACGCTTCTACGAGTACTTCGCCCCCGATCCCCGGCAGCTGTACGCACTCCCGGGGGCATTCCTTGGCAAGACGATCCAGGACGTGATTCCGCCCGAGCCGGCGCGAGTCATGCTTGCGGCGCTTGGCGAAGCCGCGAGGACCGGCTCGCATCGGGGAGCAAGGTACTGGCTTGACATGCCCGGCGGGCGCCGCTGGTATGATCTCTCGATCGCGGCCAAAACCGACGAGCGAGGGCCTGGAGAGCGCTTCATCGCGATCGCTCGCGATGTGACAGACCACGAAGTGGCGGCCGCGGCGCTGCGGGCAAGCGAGGAGAGGCTAACGCTCGCTCTTGACGCGACAAGCGACGGGATCTACGACGTCGACTTCTCGTCCGGCATCACGCTCTACAGCCCGCGCTACGCCGTCATGCTTGGGTACGCGCCGGAGGAGCTGCCTCCGAGCCAGGAGACGTGGGAGGAACTGCTCCATCCCGAGGATCGAGAGGAGGCTCTCCGCCGACTCGGGGAGTGCCTCCGAGGCACAACCGACGAGTATGAGATGGAGTCGAGACTCCATGCGAAGTCCGGGGAGTGGCGCTGGACCCTCAGCCGTGGGCGAGTTGTGGCGCGGGACGCACACGGGAAAGCCCTGCGCCTCATCGGGACACATCGCGACATTACGTCGCGCATTGCGACTCGCCTTGCGCTGCGCGCCAGCGAAGAGAAGTACCGGCTTCTCATCGACAACGCAGGCGAGGCCGTCTTCGTTGCCCAGGATGGGCTCGTCAGATTGTCGAACCCAGCAACGGCGAGACTGGTGGGGCGCAGCCCGGAGGACGTCGTACTCCATCCGTTCGCTGAGTTCATTCACCCTGAGGATCGGGCGGTCGTCCTCGACCGCTACGGGCGGCGCGTGGCAGGAGAAGTGGTTGAGACGGGATACGTAGTCAGGATTCTCCATGCCGACGGGGGCGTGCGGTGGGTCAGGAACAAGGCGGTGGGCATCGAGTGGGAGGGCCGCCCGGCGACACTCAATTTTGCAGAGGATGTCACCGAACGCAGGAAGGCCGAGGCTGCCGTGTTCGAGAGCGAAGAGCGGTTTCGCCGCATCTTCGAAGAGAGCCCGATCGGCATGGTGATCGTGGGATTGGACTTCCGGTTCACGCGCGCCAACAGCGCGTTCTGCCGCATGTTGGGCTACACGGAAGATGAGCTTCTCCGGAAGACGTTCGTTGACATCACCCACCCCGATCATGCGGGAGCCGACATTGAATCCGTCAAACGGGTCGCTCGTGGCGAGATCCCGTCCTATCGCACGGAGAAGCGCTATTTGCGGAAAGACGGCCGGGTCGTGTGGGGAGCCCTCATGTCTTCGGCCATGCGCGACGGGGACGGCAAGTTCCAGTACTTCCTCAGCATGATCGAGGACATCACGGCGAGGAAGGAGTCGGAGGCCGCGCTTGCAGAGAGCGAGCGGAGATACCGCGAGTTGGCGAACGATCTTCCGACGTGCGTCTTTGAAGCGGGGCTCGATGGCCGGGTGGCTTACGCCAACCGGACAGGGCTCGTCTGGTTCGGCTACGACGAAGATGAAGTCGTAGGCGTGAGAAGCATCGCCGAGATGGTCATCGAGAGCGAGAGAGACCAGGCGAGGCGAACGTTCCGCGCCGCGGCCGAGGAAGGGGCCGTTCCGGCCGGCGAGTACACCGCACTGCGAAAGGATGGGGCGACGTTCCCTGCTCTCGTGTCGTTGCGGGCGATGGTCCGGGATGGAGAGACGGTCGGAGTTCGGGGAATCCTCATCGACATCTCCGAGCGACTGGCAGCGTCGCAGCGAGTCGAGCGCGCTCTCACAGGAACGATTCACGCGCTTGCCGTGACGACCGAGATGCGCGATCCGTACACCGCCGGCCGTCAGGAGCGCGTCGCGCGGCTGGCCGTTGCGATCGGGAGGCGAATGGAGCTTCCGGAGGCTCGCATCGAGGGCTTGCGGGTCGCCGGACTCCTGCACGACGTGGGCAAGGTCTCGGTTCCAGCGGAGATTCTGAGCAAACCGACCGCGCTTTCGACGATCGAGATGGGCCTCGTGCGCCTGCATCCCGAGACGGGACACGCCATTCTGGGTGAAATCGACTTCCCCTGGCCCGTGGCCGACAGCGTGCTCCAGCATCACGAGCGGATGGACGGTTCCGGATACCCGAACGGGCTACGGGGCGACGAGATTCTGCTGGAGGCGCGCATTCTCGCCGTGGCGGATACCGTCGAAGCGATGGCGTCGCATCGCCCGTACCGCACGGCGTTCGGAATCCGCGAGGCCCTGTCCGAAATCGAGTCTGGCCGAGGGACCTTGTACGATGGGGCCGCGGCCGCCGCGTGTCGCCTCGTCTTCGAGCGGGACGGTTTCCGGCTCGACGCGTAGGCGTCGGAAGTGCCACGCATCGTGCGGTGTAATCTGCTCCGACAGCATCCTCGTGGGCCCGCGATCGCGTAGAATGGAGGTACGGCGCGCAGCAGGGCGGGCGGCGCCCAGAGCGCGCCGGAGGGCCGGGAGGCTGGGAAATGAAGAGGGTCTATGTCATTGTCAACCCTGTGTCCGGGCGGGGCGAAGGGGAACGCGCAATTCCGCGGGTGGAAGCAGCGTTGCGAGCTGCCGAGCTCGAGTATGTCCTCGTCCGCACGGAGC
Source organism: uncultured bacterium (assembly GCA_903839615.1). GTDB lineage: Bacteria > Bipolaricaulota > Bipolaricaulia > UBA7950 > UBA9294 > CAIOGO01. Next base: position 10,594 of record CAIMCX010000012.1, on the reverse strand, counting down.
GTCCTTGGCACGCCGCCGAGCTGGCCAGGCGCGCATCGGCCGACGGGCACGACGTCGTCGTCGCTGTCGGCGGCGACGGGACGGCCAACGAGGTGCTGAACGGGCTCATGCAGGCGAAGGCCGACCAAGGATGCTGCGCCGTGATGGGCGTCGTCTCCGTTGGACGCGGCAACGACTTCGCCTTCGGCGTGGGGATACCTCACGAGGTGGAGGCGGGATGCAGCGTCCTCGCCTCCGGCCGCGTCCGAACCATCGATGTCGGCAAGGTGACCGGCGGCGACTTCCCGCAGGGACGCTACTTCGGGAACGGTGTCGGAATCGGGTTCGACACCGTTGTAGGGTTCGAGGCGCAGAAGCTCAAGCACCTCCACGGTTTCACGGCCTACCTCGTCGCGGCGCTGAAGACGATCTTCCTCTATTTCAGGGCACCGCTGCTCAAGATCGAGATGGACGAGCGGTCTCTATCTCAGCGCTGCCTCATGGTGTCGATCATGAATGGTCGCCGCATGGGCGGCGGATTCTTCATGGCGCCGAACGGAAGGCCGGACGATGGCCGGTTCGACCTCTGCATCGCGGCGCAGGTGAGCCGTCGGGCGGTTCTCGGGCTCATGCCCCGATTCATGAAGGGGACCCAAGGATCTCACCCGGCAATCACCATGGAGCACTCGCGTCGGGTCAGGGTGGTCGCGGAGGATGGATCGCTCCCGGCCCACGCGGATGGAGAGACGCTGTGCACCGCGGGTCACGAACTCTTGCTCGAGCTCCTGCCGCAGCAGATCGCCGTTCTCGTCGGCGAGGAGGGGACGCCGTCGTGAGTATCGCTCACCGGGTTGTCAACGCCGCAGAGAGCGCGCTGGTCACGGCAATCTGCCGCGTCGACGATGCCCAGATGACGAGAGTGCCCGCGTCCGGACCACTCATCCTGGTCACGAATCACGTGAACTTCCTCGAGGTCCCGGTGCTCCACTCTCGCCTGCGACCGCGCCGCGTGCTGGGACTCGCGAAGGCGGAAGCATGGAAGAACCCAGTCCTTCGGTGGCTGTTCAACCTGTGGGGCGGCATCCCGGTTCGACGAGGCGAGACAGATCTCGCAGCGCTGCGCAAGTGTCTTGAGGTCCTCAAAGAAGGCGCGATCCTGGTGATCGCGCCCGAGGGGACCCGTAGCCGGCACGGCCGCCTTCAGCGCGGGCGCTCGGGGATCGTGACGCTCGCCCTCCGGAGCGGAGCTCCCATCCTGCCCCTTGGTTTCTACGGAGGGGAGAAGCTCGGACGCAATCTGCGGCGGCTGCGGCGGACCGAATTCCACATCCGAGTCGGAGAGCCGTTCCACCTCGAGCCCGGGGACGGTCGCCTCACTCAAGAAAGGCGTCAAGCCCTGGTCGACGACATCATGCGGAAGCTGGCAGCCCTGCTGCCGCCCGCCTATCGCGGCGAGTACGCCGGCGAACCCTAGGCTGGGAGAGGCGGGAACTTCCTCTCCTTCTCAGCATACATGGCCTTGTCGGCCCGACTGAGGAGCGCGCTGATCGTCTCCCCGCTCTGCGGGTCCCAGTGAGCGGCGCCGATCGATGCGGTGATGGGCGCGCCGTCACGCGAGTCGCCGAACTGGACGGCCATCTCGCACTCGATCCTCTCTTTGACTCTGGCGGCCTGTCCGTTCGTCTCCACAAGCAGGACGAGGAACTCGTCGCCGCCATAGCGTACGACGATGTCGGAGTCACGAACGCAGCGCACAATCAAACCCGAAACGGCTTTCAGAATCTCATCTCCTGCATCGTGTCCGAAGCGGTCGTTGAACTCCTTGAATCGGTCAACGTCGATCATCAGCATCCCAATCGGGTGGCCGTAGCGGCGGGAGCGCGCGGCTTCGGCGACCAGAATCTCCGCCAGCGCGTGCCGGTTGTAGACTCCGGTCAGCGGGTCGTGACGAGCCATGTGCCGGAGTTGCTCCTCCAGCCTCTTGGCCTCGGTGATGTCCTGCAGGCTCCCCTCGTAGTAGAGAACGCCGGCTCCGTCTGCACACACGGCGCGGCATACATCGCTGGCGATAATGAGGGCGCCGGAGCGGGTGCGAAGACTCACTTCCGCGCGATGCACGGCGCCGGGTGTTCGCAAGGCGTCGATCACCTGCTGTCGGGCGCAGGGCTCGGCGTAGACCTCTGCCACGTTCGTGCCGAGGAGCGTCTCCTTGTCCGGGTACCCGAGCATGCGCGCCAACTCCACGTTGGCATTGACGATCGTTCCGTTCGCTGTCGTGATGTAGAGCCCGATTGGGATGTCGTCAAACAGGGAACGGTACAGCGGCTCGCGATCTTCGAGTAGGTTCTCGTGCGGCGGTGAAGAACGGCGCCGCAGTCGCCTCGACGCGGGGCGGCCGTTTGGCTCTCGCGCACGAGCATCCCGAGAGGAGTCATTCGCCTGCGGATCCCAGATGTGCATCGCATCCCCCGAGCAACTGGGCCCCAGTCTAGTCACGTCATCCAGGGCGGGCAATGTCCGGTAGCGCAGGGCCTTGTGGATCCTGCGTTGGCATCGCGACTCGGCGCATCGTGCCGCGATTGTCTTCCACGTGATTTGAAGACTCGTTTCTCCGGTAAATGAGTAGATGAAAGACCAGGTAAGTCTCGTCTTGTCAAGAGGGGAAAGGTTCTTATACTGAATAGTCGTAAAGAGGGTGGCTCTGAAAAGGGCAAACCCGTCGGAAGGCGGGGACGCAAAGCTGCGGGGCCTTACGTGGTCGGCCGAGCTGCCGGAGCCTAGGAATAGGAGGCTGTGGCGGCTCGGCTCCTTCTCTGCCGGCGCGGAAGCAAGACGCGCATCTGCAACGGACACTGCTGGGTCGCCGTTCGAGGTAGCCAAGGAGGCGGCGACATGAGGTGGCGGGACTGTCTGGTGGTGGGGGTTCTTCTGCTGGGCATTGCGGCGATAGCGCTGGCAGGAACCGAGGATAACGCGCTGTACCTCGGCGGAGTCAGGCTTGACGCGACGCAACGGAGCGACGGAGGATGGGGTTGGCCTCTGACCTACGGCGCGGGGACTCCCAGTGCACTGAACACGATTGGCCCTATCGGAATGGGACTGGCGCAGGCGGAGTGCAACGCGTCGAATCCTTCGTTCCGTGCTGCGCTGGCCGATACCGGCGCGCTGCTCTTGACCAAGACGAACAACTTCTCGCCTTCGGACGGGTACTTGGCGACGATGCTCGACTCGGTTTTCGGGGGCACGGCGTACCGAAACTTCTTGATGGACAAGTACTACGGCCCTCTTGCGGCAGGGACGTACAATAAGAGCGGGGCCGGCACTCTATACAGCACCGCGACGTACGTCCAACTGATTCGCTCGCAGCGGGCGGCCGGGGGCACGCCCAACATGGCTGAATGGGACCTTGGCATGGGTGTTGTAGGTGCGGTTGCCTGCGGCGCTGACCCGGCTGCGTGGGTAAGTGGCGTCAAGGCGCAGCTGAACCAGCACAATAGCCACGCGTACTACGACGTGATCGGCCTGGCGGGTGCGCTCTACGGACTCGCGGCGGCCGGGCAGGACTTCGATCCGACGGCGGGAGACCTCGCCGCTGCGTCCAGCGTGCAGGATCTGGCCAAGATCCTTGCCGGGTACCAGATCAAGACGGGCGCGGGCGCCGGCGGTTTCACGTGGAACGCCAATTATGTGATCCCCAACGACAACGACGAGACCGTCCAAGAGACGGCGTATGCGATTCTGGCTTTGAACGCGGTGGATCGTGCTGCATACCTAGACGCGATCCAATCCGCTGCCGATTGGCTGATCGCGATGCAGCTCGCGACTGGTGGATGGAATGACTACCTTGGGGATATCAATGGTCCCGGGAACCCCTATGGCGGTGAGAACAACGAGCTCACCGGCGAGGCGATGTGGGGAATCCACGGCGTCTACCTAAGCGACGTCTGGGTGGCACCCGGCGGTAGCGACTCGGGATTCGGGTTCGGGTTCCTTCCCTTTGCTACGATTCAGAAGGCTGTCGAAACGGTTGAAGGCGTAGGCGGCACTGTGCATGTAGCGGCTGGGGCGTATCCCGGTTCGGTCACCTTCAGCGCTGGTTCCACCACGCTTCTCAGCGATGCAGGTGCCGGGAAGACGTCGATCAGTGGGCCGATTCTGCTCAACTCGCCGCATGTGACCATCGGCCGAATGTACGAAGGGTTTGCGATTCATTCCCCAATCACGGTCAGCGCCGGGATCGATGCGTCGACGATCCACATCAACTGGAACGACATTTACGGCCTCGTCACGAACAACGGCGACGGCACGCTCGATGCAACGTACAATTTCTGGGGCGGTGGAGAGCCGAACACGGTAGGTCTCGTGAATGCTGACCCGTATCTGCCGAGCCCGGCTGAGACGATCTACGGCTTTGCCAGTAGCTGGGGAGTATCGCCTGAGCAGGCGCTCATGATGCTGTGGGGAATGCTTCTAGATCCACCCGCGGCTCCCGTGCCCTCACCTGGCTATACAGCGACGATAGTCGGCGGGGGAGGGGGCGGGGCTGAAGGAGCGGGAGCCGCATACATTGTGGGTGACATGGTGCCCTTGTTCCTTGCTCTGACGGATGCTTCAACTGGCGAACTGGTGAACGACGCGCTCGTGACGTATACAGTTGTATTCGGGGCGGGCAGCGGGGCGCCTCGTATCGTCGCCTTTGGAGTCCTGAGCTTCGATGCGGCAGCGGGAGGATACACGGGCTCGCTCGACACGACGGGACTTGCACCCGGGTCCTACGACGTCTTCCTTGGGTTTGGGAACGGGCAGACCGTTCAGTACACGATTGTGGTCACGAAGTAGGGCGAGGCTGGAGCCTTCGCTGACAAGGTGGGCGGGCCTGCGGCCCGCCCGCCTCGCTCTGCCGAGAGTGGAGTCACATGCGCCGCGCAGCGGTCTTCTTTGTAGTCCTTGCAGTGGCGTCGGGCCTTGCGAAGGCGGAAGCGACGCGCTTCGCCGGAGGCGTCGTTGACCTCTCCTGGGTGGAAGGCGGCGCTCTGTCGATCCGAATTGCGCTCGACAGCGTGCCGCAGTCCCCGAGCAAGACCCTCACGTGGGTTGTGACCGTCAGTGCACTGCGATTCAAGGACGGGGTTCACTCGTGGCAGTTGCACGTCAATCCGACGAACGCGAGTCTCGTCGTCGTCCCGAACGACTTCCTCATGACCCAACGATTCACACTCCCGCAGCTGCACGTCGAGGTGACCGAGTTTGAACCGGGACGCACCTTGAGTCTGCTCATCCCACGCTCGGGATTGATCCCCGAGCTGGTCGTGCCGGGGGACAGGGTTCAAGTCCATGCGCTGTGGATCCAGCAGGAGCCGCTTGTCGAGACGATCGTGCCCTCCTCATCGCCGACGGGCGGCGGCGGAGACGCGTCGACCGGCCGGGTGCCGGTGCAGACCGTCTACGCTGTAGGTTCGCCAATTCAGCAGGCGTTTTCCCTCAAGGACGAAAGCACCGGCAAACCCCTTGACGGCGCCTCGGCGCGGATTGCCCTCGTCCGAGTCGACGCGGGCGCTGCCGACGGACTGGTGGACTACCTGTACGAAGAACCTGATCCGGAGAGCGGGCTCGTCTCCTACGAATTCGATACGGCGAGCCTTGCGCCGGGCACGTACGACCTGATCGTGTGGGTAGGTCCGCTCGGTGCCGTAGAGAGAGAGCGGATCGAACTGGTCGAGGCGACTCCCTGAGCCCTTGCGGACGGACACGGTAGTCTGTTGCCCCATTGGCTAGACGAAACCACGAGGTTCGAGTAGGCTCACCCCATGGTCAGCTCTAGCGGACTCGCACCCCGTTCTGCACTACGAAACCGCGACCGCGGAACGCTGCTTGGTGTCTCGCTCAGCTATTGGAGTGCCGGGATCCAGGGCGTTCCGTGTCGATCCTCCGCCTGCTCCATCTGGCGTGGTCGGCACCGGAGGGAAGGGGGGGCAAGGTGAGCGAGGAACTTCAGAGAGCACTCGACTTCGCCGTGGCTCGTGAGCAGGAGGCGGAAGCATTCTACAAAGAGTGGGCGCGCACCGTGACAAGCGAGACCCTTCGCGTCATGCTCGGTGATCTCGGCGCCGCCGAGCACGATCACGGTCAGATGCTCGCCCACATCACGCCGGCGGACCTTCTTGCGAAGCGGCGTGACCGATCCCAGGAGCCTAGAGTGGCGAACGAGCTCGTTCAGGTCGAAGCGCCTCCCAAGCCGTCGCTCGATGAGGTGTTTGCCGTTGCGGTGAGGCGCAAGAAGATCGCTGCGGCGCTGTACGATCGCTTCGCAGAATGGGGCGGCGAAGTGGCGCCACTCTTCCGAGCCCTCGCAAGCGACGAGCGTTCCCACCAGGTGAGGCTTGAGGCGATCCGAGAGTCGATGCGCGAGGGTCCGGGGGACTCGGGAACTTCAGACCATGCTCGCGGGTAGATGCGTCGGGCGGCCTGAGGGCCGCCGCGGTGAGAGTGGCATTCTGTCTGTGAGTGGAGGAGGAGACATGCGGCGAGTTGGGTGGCTTCTGGCTTTGGCGGTTCTCTGCGTCGGCCTGTCGGCGTCGGCGGATTGCGGATGTTCCGGAGGCGTCGAGCCTTCGTGTTACGTGACGTTCCGGACGAACGAATGGGTCGGGTTCTCCACCGTGTTCCCTCTTGATTACTTCCTGGCCGACTCGATCACGGAGACGCCGTTCGTCCTTGGGTGGCTTGTCACAACCTCCGACGGATCCGTCGTCCGCAGCGTAGCGTTCGACGATGTCGTCGGCTGGTCGCAGGGCTTCGTGTGGGATCTGACAGACGCGGCCGGCCACGACGTGGAACCAGGGTTCTACCGCATTACCGTATCCACGACAGCGGGTCCCGTCTCTGCCGACGTGCGCCTCGTCTCCTGCTGCACGCCGTGCGTAACTTGTTGGACGTGTTGCCTCTGCAGAACGTGCCCCGGGGCGGGCGGACGATGCCCGACTCCGTGCGCCGATCCGTATCTCGTCCTCGGCGTGAACTCGACCAAGAGCTGTTGTGCGTTCACGTTCCAGCTGTTTGGGGAGTTCGAAACCCCGTAGCTTTGCGAGACAGATGTCGCCACTTGGGGCGCTCGATGTCCCCACTCAGCGGGACGGAGATCTGCCCGCGCGCGCCGCGGAGGGGTAGAGTCACCGTGAGTATTCGATAACAACGACGCCTCCTTGACTCCGGGAGGGGGGAAGCTAGACGAGAGCCAGCTTCCTCCCTCCTCTTCCTTTGGTTGAACGTCGCGCGCTGCGCCGTACACTCGCCGCATGACGACTCGGGTTCGCCTATCCCGGCGCCTGCTCCTCGTGGCCTGCGGGCTTGCGCTGTTCGCCGCGATCGGCCCGGCGGGAGAGCGCGGACACATCGCCTTCTACGACTCCCACCTCGAGAGCGCTCTTCGCTTGGCCCTTGGAGTCGCCGACGGTCCGTTGACTCGCCAGCAACTCGAACGCCTCACGGAGCTGCACGCGGCCGGAGCGGAGATCGTCCGTCTCGACGGTCTCGAAGTGTGCACGGCGCTCACCGTCCTCGATCTCAGCACCAACCACATCTTGGACTTGTCGCCGCTTGCCGGTCTTGTGCAATTGCAGACGCTCATCCTGCGGAGCAACCTTGTAGAGGACGTCGGCCCGCTGGCGCGTCTCGTCAACCTGCATCGGCTCGACCTCGACTTCAACAGTGTGGTCGACGTAGCGCCTCTTGCGAACCTGCGCCAACTGGAATTCCTCGGTCTTTGGGGCAGCCGCATCCGGGACGTTGCGCCTCTCGGGGGCCTGACGACTTTGACTCAGCTCGGGCTCAGTGCCTGCCCGATTGAAGACCCGACGCCGCTATCGAATCTCACGCGGCTTCAATGGCTCGGGATTCCCGGAACGGGAGTCCGCGACCTTGGTTTTCTTCGCCCGCTCATCAACCTGCAGCGGTTGAGCCTCGGCGAGAACGGGATCCAGGACATCGAGCCTCTTCGCGGGCTCACATCGCTGCAATTCCTCGGTCTGAGCGAGAATGCGATTCGTGACATCTCGCCGCTTGCTGGACTCGTTCACTTGCGCCGCCTGAGCCTCTGGAAGAACGACATCACGGACGTCAGCGCCCTGCGGGGCATGACGGCCCTCGAGCGGCTCTGGCTGGACATGAACCCCGTGAGGGATGTGAGCGCAGTCGCCGGCATGACGAGCCTCGAAGTGCTTGGGCTCTCCGCAACGCAGGTCGCCGATCTCGAACCGCTCGTGGAGAACGCTGGCCTCGCCGCCGGCGACAACGTCGACCTGCGCGGCATCGAGCTCAATGCGTCGGAAGAGAAGCCCATCGCGGCACTCGCGGCGCGTGGCGTTGCCGTGCAGACCGGCGCGCTGGAGCCTTCGCTGCCGCCCTCCGGCGCGCCGTAGCGTCACCGTCCCGGACGGCCTCCGGCGACATCTCTTCCGCTGTGCGTGTTGGCCTTCCCGGTGCGCGGCCGACTCCTAGCCGCGCGAGTCCGAGTTTGCGTGGCCAGCCTCCTAGCCGCGCGAGTCCGAGTCTGCGCGGCCATGGGCGCGGAGCGAACAAGAGATGGCGCTGTGCGGCATCTCCCTAGCCGCGCGAGTCCGAATCTGCGCGGCCATGGTCCACATATTGGTTGTGGTAGAGGAACAGCTGCGCCGAGTCGAAGCTCGTGAAGACGAGCTTGTAGAGATTCGTCATGATGTACACCCAGAGCATGATGTTCGGCATCGGGTCGGAGCGACTGGCAATGTCGTCGGGCGCCTTGCGGTCCGCCCACCACGTCTTGCGTAACTCGCGTTCGCCGCGCCAGTCCTTGAAACTCCCTGCGTAGCTCTCGAGGAGCCAGACGAAGTCGCCAAATTCCATCTTCGTGCGCACGCCGCTGCGCGCCGCCGCGAGCGGCGCGACCGCTTCGCCGCGGACAAGCCGTGTCCACGCTTCGATCAAGTCGCATCCCCCATGGTAGGCCATCGCGACGGCGGGCGTAATGCGGCAGTTGCCGTCGACGAGGAATGCGCGCCCCGTACCCTCCTGCATCACGAAGTCGAACCCGCAGAATCCGTGGAACCCAAGATGAGCGATGATCCTCGCGGTCGCCTCCTGACAGACCGGATCCGGACGACTCTCCCGGCAGACCGTCGTCCCTCCGGTGCGCGGCATCGTGCGGATCCCCTGGTACATCACCTCGCCGACGACAGCCCCGTGATTGCACAGGTGGAGAGTGCACGTCGTGGGTCCGACGATCAGCTCTTGGATCAGCGGCAGATCGGTTTCGGGCAGCTGGTTGACGCGGACGACGTCCGCATACTGGTTTCCGAGATCCTTTCGCGTGGCCACTTTGCGAAATCCTGCGGCGCCCGAGGCCTGGCGCATCTTGATCACGGCCGGCAGCGGCACCGTTGCGATCAGCTCCTTGGCCTCCGCCCCGCTTCTCGGAGCGTGCATTGCCGGTGTGTCGATCCCCAGCTCGCGGGCGAGGAGACTCAGGCGGGCCTTGTCGTGAAGGGTGAGGAATGTCTCGGTCTCCACCATCGTGGCTTTCGTCGCAGCGAACAGCCGGTCGCGGGAGTGGCTCAGGAGGATGATCTCCTCGTACGACGGGAAGTAGGCGTCGTACTGGCCCGTTTCGAGTTCGCGCAGGATCGCCTCGGCGTAGCGCTTCGGCTCGTGGCGCATGTTCGGAACGTGGATGCGCCGGTCGACGTGCTTGGAGAAGCCGGCGTAGGCCAGCCGATGGCCCTCTGCGGCCACCACGGTGTGGCCCAGTTCGCCGAGTCGCCGAATTGCAAACACGGCGGCAGGCTCGAACAAGCCGGTGACGAGCACCTTCATGAGACGCTCCTTGTGGAATCGCACTTCCCGCACCGCGGGAGTCCCCTCGAAGACAGAGCCGAATTGTACCGGCGCGCGAACGCAAGAGGAAGCTGACCGGCGACCTGCCCGCGAGAAAAGGAAGAGGAGGCGAATTCGCCTCCTCAGTACCCAGGGGTAACAGGGGCCGACGGCCCCTCTCACTCACGCCCTAGTTCTCTGTGCGCTCGCTGAGCATCGTGGCCAGCTCTCGGGCCACGGTGCCCTGGTCGAGCCCGTCGCGTCGCCCCAGGACTACAGCCCGGTGCAGCCGTGTCTGCGCGCGGTCGCGGAGATGCGCGAGGTGAATCGCGCGCTCCTTCTCCGCCGCCACGATCCTCTCCGTGGTGATCGCTTGTACTGTCCCAAGCAAGGAATACGTGTTATACATTCGCTCCTCCATCATGGCATCCATGCCGATGCGCAACGCCTTCTCCGCCTCTCTCCGGATCGCCGATTCACGCAGCCGACCCGCCTCCCGCATCCGATGCGCTTTCACACATGAGTCGCTCAACTCCCCCTTCGAGGTTCGAGTCGACTTCGGTCCGACGCACGAGAGCACCGCCTCTGCCCGGACAGGCAACGAAAACGGGTCCAGCGAGAGAGAAACAAGAGTGCGGCCGCGACGGTCTACCGAGACGACGGGCCTCGGAGGCCCGCGTCGACAAGCTCACAAGTCACTGCGCTCATGGAAGCCTCCCTTTTGTGGTCCGACGGCGAACGAGACGCCGAAGGTTGGGAGAGTGTAGCG
>CAIMCX010000011.1 GCA_903839615.1 uncultured bacterium | reverse complement strand
CTCTACCGCCGCATGGGCACCGTGGCGAACGCAGCGCTCCTGATCAACATGGTGATCATCATCGGCGGGCTCATCGCATTCGGCGCCGTGCTGACGATGGCCGGAATCGCCGGAATCGTCCTGACAATCGGTATGACCGTCGACTCGAACATCATCATCTTCGAACGTATCAAAGAAGAGCGGAGGACGGGCAAGACGCCGATCGCGGCCGTGCGCTCCGGCTACGAGCGATCGCTCGCCGTGATTACGGATACGAACGTCACGACGCTCGTCACCGCGGCCATCCTTCTCATTGTGGGATCCGGTCCGTTCCGCGGGTTCGCGATCACGCTGGCGCTCGGCATTGTCGGCACGGTGTACTGCGCCCTCGTTCCAAGTCGGTTCCTGCTTGAGCGCGCCGGTTTCTGGCGGTTCATCCCCGTGCGGATGCCGCAGCCGCAGAAGTAACGGCGAAGACGAGCTCGAGAAGCGCATCCTGCGCAAGACGACCGCCGCTCTTGACCTCGGTGTCGAGACGAACACCGAGGTCAAGGGCGGCGGCTGCTTCGTCGAGACGGAACCGCTTCGCCTGGGCTGTCAGGCGCCGCACGAGCCAGTCGGGAACAGTCAACAGGTCAGCGATAGTGGCCTGCGGGATCCGCTTGTCCAAGAGGGCACGAACTGCGGCCAGGCGGGCGATGTGTCGGACGGCTCCGGCCAGGAGGCGTCCGGCGTCGTCGCGGAGATCGTTGAGCGCCCGCAATGCCGCACGAAGATCCCGCTCACCGAGCCGGTCGAAGAACGGATACGCCGTGGGCTCCGCTCCGGGGAACGCGAGGGATTCGACCATCGCCGACGTGATGTCTTCCTTGCCGGCGAAAGCCCGCAACTTCCTCGCCTCCGAGGCAAGGGCGACGAGGTCGCCTGCGGTGCGTGTGACGAGATCCTCGAGGGCCTGCGGTGAGGCGCGGAGGCCCGACTCTCCCAAGATGCCGCGCGCGGCCTGAGCGAGTGAGCTCGCGGGAAGCGCAGGAAGGTTCACCACCGTGCCCCTTGCGGCGCAGCTCTTGACGAGCGGGTGAGACGATTTCGCGTCCGGCGTCGTGAGGAAGGTCAAGAAGGTCCCTACGGGCAGTTCCCTTGCTGTGAGCTCAACCCACGGCTTTGGCTTGCGCGCCCTGTCCGCATCGCGCACGACGAAGTGCCGGCCGAGCGAGAATAGAGGCGCAGATTGGATTTCCATATCGAACGACGCGACATCCACCTCATCGGCGAACCGAGCCTGACGCTCGACTGTGGGATCGCCGGCCCGAATGGCCTGGTCGCGCTCTGCCAGAGCCCGTTCGCAGCGGTAGGGGTCGCCGTAGAAAAGCAAGATGGCCGGAAGATCCATGCCTCGATAGTAGTGGGGACCGGAAGGCGCAGCAAAGGTTTCGCCCTTCCACCCCAACAGACCGCGCGGGCAGCGTTGCACGGCAGCCGACTTCGGTCGTACCCTCACCCGCTATGCACAAGGTGACGATCCACACTGACGGAGCGTGCAGTGGAAACCCGGGACCTGGAGGTTGGGGCGCGGTGCTCGCGTCGGGAGTATTGCGCAAGGAGATCTCCGGTGGCGAACCGAGCACGACGAACAACCGGATGGAACTCCTCGCTGCGATTCGGGCTCTCGAGGCGCTTCGCGAGCCGTCCGAAGTGGACCTCTACACGGACTCGGTCTACCTTCGCTCCGGCATCACGGAGTGGATCGTCGCCTGGAAGGCGAACGGGTGGCGCCGACGAAGCGGCAAGCGCTGGCTCCCGGTGAAGAACGAGGACCTCTGGCGCGAGCTCGACGCGCTCGCCTCACATCACACCGTGCGCTTTCATTGGACGGAAGGCCACGCCGGCGATCCCGATAACGAGCGCGCAGATGCTCTCGCCAAAGCCGGAATCCCTCCCGTCTAGGCAGACCCCACCAGCCTAGTCGAAGCAGCCAAGTTGGCAGCGCGAGATCCGCACGTCCAGGCTCTCGGCAACCGAGCCGAAGAGGAGGCGAGGCACACCGCGCTCGTCGGCGACCTTCCACGACGTAGCGCAGGTCAGTCGGTCTTCAGCGCACGCGGCGCGCACAGACTGCGCAAGCGAAGGAGGGACAGCGCCGAGGCGACGCACCCATCGCTTTTCGCCGTACAGCTCGTACCCGAAGAGTCCGAGCTGGCACTCCGAGATCCTTATTCCCATACGATCCGCTGCCTCGCGCACGGCCTGCGGCAAGGTGCCGCTCATCTCCGCGATGCGGAAGGCGAGAGCGCAGGGGACACTGCCTTGTTCTCGATAGGCCTCCAGGCGTTGTATCAACGCGTCGCTCATTGAGGGCCGGCCTGCCCTTCGGGGTTCCCTAGTGTCTCTGCATTGCCGTGCACATAGAGGGTGCGCGCCGGGTACGCGAGACGAATGCCGTTCTCTTCAAACGCGCGCAGGACGCCGAGGGTGACTGCCTGTTGGGCGTCCATGTAGGCGCGGTAGTCTCCCGTGAGGACGAAGTAGACCGTCTCGTAGGCGAGGATCGACTCGGCGATCGACTTCAGGTGGCAGCGGTCGAAGCGCACGCCGGCCACCTTCTCGATCTCCGCCTTCACGAGTGAAGGAACTTCAGCGAGCAGGGTCGTCGGCGTGTCATACGCGAGCCCGAACGAGAACGCGACTCGGCGCTCCGTCATCTGCGCGTAGTTGCGAATCCGGCTGTCGAGCAGGTCGCCGTTCGCGAAGATGAGCAACTCGCCGGACAGGCTGCGCACGCGCGTCGTCCTAAGCCCGATGCGCTCCACGGTTCCCATCAGGTCGCCGACGGTGATGAAGTCGCCGATCACGAAAGGCTTGTCCGCGACAATCGATAGCGAAGCGAAGGCGTCCTTGAAGAGACTCTGTACGCCGAGTGCGACAGCCACTCCGGTGATTCCCAACCCGGCGACGAGGGTGGTGATGTTGACGCCCATGTTGTCGAGCGCCACGAGGAGAATAATGGCCCAGAGGATGAGCTTGGCGACGAAACCAAGCGCGGCAATGGACGTTGCGGCCGCTGCGTCCTCGCCCAGTCTTCGCTTGATCGTTCGCGCCAGCCAGAACGTGACGAGGCCGTTGCACCAATAGCCTGCCTGGAAGAGGAGAGCGACGATGAAGGCGATGTGCAGCACCCTGGACGCGTCGTCGGGCAACGCCAGGAAGCGCGAGCCGGCATAGGCGGAGATGACGAAGACGAGGAAGAACCTCGTCTTGTGTAGGAGTTCCACGAGAAGGTCGTCGAGCTTGCCTTCCGTTCGCTCGGCGATCTTCCGCAGGTGCCGGATCATCACGCGGGTGAATACCTGGAGGAAGAGCCAGGTGAACAGAATCACGCCGGCCGCGGCAAGCCATCGCCAGACCGTATTCCCGTAGAAGATCGTCCGCAGGAACTCCACGAGGTCTCCTTCCCCTTCTCGGATTGCACCCACAGCGTACACCGCCCACATTCCTGCGCTCAAATCGAGTTTCGGCCATGCGGAGTGCGGGACCAGCCGTCCGTCGGCGCGCAGCACCGCGTCCGTCCCCGAACGCGTCGCCCGCCCCTCGGCCGAGTGACCTGTGTCTTGGTCGAAGAAGCAGGACGGGGCCGCTGCCCTCTGCTCCCATGGCTACGATCGAGCCATGAACAAGGTTGGCGTGATCGTCCGCGCGAGCGCGCTCCACGATCGGGAGAAGGTGCGCGCTCTCCGGGACCGATTGCTCGGCGATGTGCGCACGGCGAGCGGACTGGCGATTGAAGAGGCGAGCCAACCGTCTTCCGACCAGCTCACAGCGATTCTCGTCCTGACGGGCGGAGTGGAACGCGACGTGCTGAAGATCGTCGCGCAGATTCCCTCGCCGACGCTGCTCATTGCCCACTCCGGACACAATTCACTTCCCGCGGCGCTCGAGGTCCTGGCACGGATCCGCCAGGACGGGGGCGAAGGCCGAATCTTGTACGGGACTCCGGAGGCGATTGGCGAGGGTTTGCGACAGGAGCTTGCGCTGGCGAATGCGTGGAACGCCTTTCGTTTCAGCCGGATCGGCGTCATCGGCGAGCCGTCGGACTGGCTCGTGGCGAGTGACGTCGACCGCGCGTTTCTCAAGGGGCGACTGTCCATTGAACTCGTGCACGTGGCGATCGACGACCTTCTCGCACGAATCGAGGCGGCGTCGGCTCCCCGCAAGGACGTCAATGCGTTCGTGAAAGGGGCTGCGGCGATGGTCGAAGCCACCGCAGACGACGTCCGGGGCGCGGTGCAGATCTACTACGGATTGCGTAGCCTGGTCGACGAGCACCGCCTATCAGCGTGCACCGTACGATGCTTCGACATCGTGAAACGGCTGAAGAACAGCGGCTGCTACGCGCTCTCACGCCTCAACGATGAGGGGATTCCCGCCGGCTGCGAAGGCGACCTGCAGTCCCTCTTCTCCCTCTACCTGGCCCATCTCCTCTCGGGACAGACCGCCTTCATGGCCAACATCGCCGATGTCGACCCTCCCGGCCGCTCGATCGGCGTCGCTCACTGCATGTGCCCGCTTTCCATGGCGCCAAGCTACACGATCCGAAGCCACTTCGAGTCCGGTCTTGGCGTGGGCATTGCGGGCACTCTCCCGTCCGGTCCGTGCACGCTGTTCCGGCTCGGCGGCGAGCGCCTCGACGAGCTGTTCATCTGCGAAGGGACCATCGCGGAGACGACGGTGCGGGAGGACCTCTGCCGCACCCAAGTGCGGATCCAGGTCGACGACTCCGTCGACGATCTCCTCATCTCACCGCTCGGCAACCACCACATCCTGTTGGCCGGCCACCATCGCGAGACGATCGAGCGCTTCTACGGACGCTATCTGGCGCTGTAGCCCACGCTTGTTGTCGGGCTCGGCGCGACTCGCTACCATCCCGCCGACGTGGAGGTGAGCGTCCCATGGCGGAACGCAAGATGCAGATCACGGCGGACAACGAGGCGCGGCGGGGGCACTACTCGAATCTGGCGCTCATCTCGCACAGGAAAGAGGAATTCGTTCTCGACTTCCTATTCCTCGATCCCCAGACGCAAACCCCGCAAGAGGGGCAAGCCATTCTGGTCTCTCGCGTCGTCCTCAACCCGGGGCACATGAAGCGTCTGTACCAAGCGATCGGCGAAAACATCCAGCGGTACGAGAAGAACTTCGGGACGATAGTCCTTCCCGCTAACCTGACGTAGGCGCCGCGCCATGAACGGCGCGACACCGGCCTGAGGCCCACGGTGACGAAGCTCCTTGATGAAAACCGTGTTCTGTTGCTCGGCGGCCTGCGCGCTGCGCTTGCCGGCTCGTCCTCCCTAGCGCGCATCGTTCGGCAACACGTCGGGATCGAAGATGAGACGGGGAAGCCCACAGACAGCGTCGGGAAGCTCCTGCGGCCGAGCCTTGTTTTGTTCGTGGCGCAGGAATGCGGAGCACGCGTCGAAGATGCGCTGCCGGCGGCTGTCGCCTTGGAGCTTGTCCACAACTTCTCGCTTGTGCACGACGACATCCAGGATCAGGACCGGACGCGGCGCGGGCGACCGACCTTGTGGGCTGTGCACGGCGAGGCCGAGGCCATCAATGCCGGCGACTACCTCTGCGCCGTCGCCTTCCGCGAGGCAACGCAGTCGCGCGGCGCGGCGGCATGCATCGCCGCGGCAACGATGGAGATGATCGAAGGGCAATCGCTCGACCTCTCCTACGAGAGCCGCTTCGTGTCGATCGAGCAGTACCTCGCGATGATCGATCGCAAGACGGGAGCTCTGTTGCGTTGCGCGCTGGAGTTGGGCGGCCTTGCCGCTGACGTTGCGGACGACGTTCGACGATCGTTGCGGGACTTGGGCCTGGCGCTCGGGCGTGCCTTCCAGATTCGGGATGATGCGCTGGGAATCTGGGGCGACGGCGCAGTCGTGGGGAAGCCGCAGGGGTCGGACGTTCGCCGACGGAAGAAGTCGTTCCCCGTCGTCTGGAGCTACGCCCGCGCCGGCGCAGGCGAGAAGGAGAAAGTGGAATCCGTCTACTCCGGGAAGGTCGTAGGGGACTCCGCCGTGGCGTGGGTCATCGGACTCATGGAACGGCTCGGTGCGCCCGGAGCGACCGACGCCGCCGTGCGACAGAACCTCG
This sequence comes from uncultured bacterium, assembly GCA_903839615.1. Classification (GTDB taxonomy): domain Bacteria; phylum Bipolaricaulota; class Bipolaricaulia; order UBA7950; family UBA9294; genus CAIOGO01. Next base: position 5,687 of record CAIMCX010000011.1, on the reverse strand, counting down.
CCGCGGCGACGACAACCCTCGAGCGCCTTCCCTTTTCGTCGAGCGGACGAACCGAGATGGACCACCTGATCGACTATCTGGCGGGGAGGACGAAGTGAGCCGACCGTTTGTGCTCGACGTTGCGATGGCGCGGCACATCGCGAAGAACAAGCTCCGCCGTGAGCGGCGCTTCCCGTTTGTGACGATGCTCGAGCCTCTCGAGGCGTGCAATCTCGCCTGCGCAGGCTGCGGCCGAGTGCGCGAATACCGCGACGTTGTCGATCGCCGCCTCTCGGTCGACGAGTGCACGGCGGCCGTGCGTGAGTCGGGAGCGCCGATCGTGTCCGTGTCCGGCGGGGAACCCCTCCTTCACCGCGAGATTGGCGATATCGTCCGCGCTCTTCGTGATGACGGACGGTTTCTGTATCTATGCACGAACGGGATCTTGCTTCGAGAGAAGCTCGACCTCTTCGAGCCGTCTCGCGAGCTTTGCTTCGTCGTTCACCTCGACGGAACGGAAGCGGTCCACGACCGAGTCACCGAGCGGCCAGGGACACACAAGGCGGCGATGGCCGGGATTCGCGAGGCGATCGAGAGGGGACACCGCGTGTGCACGAACACGACGCTGTTTCATGGCTCGGATGCCGGCGATCTGCACGTCCTGTTCGCCGACCTGAAGAGGCTCGGGATCGAAGGGCTCATGGTCTCGCCGGGGTTCGCGTACGGCGATGTCGAGAGTCGAGATCTCTTCCTCGAGCGCACGGAGTCGGTCGAGGCCTTCCGCCGCGTCCTCGACCCGGAGAAGGGGTTCCCGTTCTACAACAACCCGTTGTATCTCGACTTCCTGCGGGGCGACCGCGACTACTCGTGCGCCGCGTGGACGACCGTGACGTACACCGTGCTCGGGTGGCGCCTTCCGTGCTACGCGATCGCCGATCGTCACGTCGCGACCGTGGCCGAGCTGTTCGACGACGAGGTCTGGACGAACTACGGGCCGGGAATCGACTCGCGTTGCGGGAACTGCATGATGCACTCGTCGTTCGAGGGAGCGAGCATTCTCGATGCGCTCTCGAAACCGTCAAGACTCCTGCGCGTCGCGCGAGGGACGTGGGGACGGTGATCGTTGTGACGGCCTGCTTCCGAGCTGAGACGAAGGCGATCCGACCTCGCGAAGGCGTGCGGATCGTGCGCACCGCCATGGGGGAGCGCTCGACGCGCAGGCTTTCAGGAGCCTTCGGGAACTCGAATCGCGGATTGCTTCTTCTCTCGACTGGGTTCTGCGGCGGGCTCGACCCGGAGCTGCACCTTGGCGACGTCGTGCTCGCGAGCGCCGTACGACGGGAAGACGAGGTCCTACGAGTGGATCCTCGTCTGATCGATCGTGCCCGTGCGGCTCTGGACGCGCGAGGCCTTGCGCCGCACGTCGGCGAAGTGGAGTGCCCGGCGGACGTGGTCGAGCCGGCGGAGAAGCGAGCACTCGCGGCTCGGGGCGCCGCGTCAGTCGATCTCGAGAGCGGTCCCCTCGCGCACTGGGCGGCGGCGAACGGCATTTCGTTTCTCAGTTGTCGGGTCATCCTCGACTCGGCGGATGAGGAGATGCCGTTCTCGGCGCGCGTTCCTCTCTGGATCTCCGTCCTCGGTCATCCCCTGACTGCGGCCCGCATGGGACATGCCGCAGGCACGGCGGCCGACGGGATCGGGGCCGCCGTCGGCTGCCTTCTCGATGCGTGGGAGGAAACGCGATGACGCGACGCGTGGACATAGGCGGGATCGTGATCGGCGGCGGCGCGCCGATCGTGGTCCAGTCGATGACGAATACGCCGACAGCCGACATCGCGGCGACGGTCGCTCAAGTCGGGCGACTCGTCGAGGCGGGCTGTGAGATCGTTCGCGTTGCAGTGCCCGACGCTGCTGCTGCTGCTGCGCTGCCGGCCATCCGCAAGGCCATCTCGATTCCGCTTGTGGCCGACATCCACTTCGACCATCGTCTGGCGCTCGCGGCGATCGAGGCCGGAGTGAATAAACTGCGTCTGAATCCCGGCAACATCACGGACGCGGCAAAGGTCGCCGAAGTTGCCGAAGCCGCCGCGCAGGCGCGAATTCCGATCCGTGTCGGCGCGAACTCGGGGTCTCTCGCTCCCTCGTACCTCGACGCCCACGGAAGAGCGTCCGTCGCGGGGATGGTTGAGAGCGCGCTTCACGAGATTCGCCTGCTCGAATGGCAGAAGTTCACGAACATCGTCGTGTCGCTCAAGGCGACCGACGTGCGCATGACGATCGATGCCTACCGCGCGATCGCGCGCGAGGTCGACTATCCGCTTCACGTCGGAATCACCGAGGCGGGGACGGTCTGGGAGGGCGCGATTCGTTCCGCGGTCGGACTCGGCATCCTACTCGCCGAGGGACTTGGCGATACGGTCCGTGTCTCGCTTGCCGGCGACCCGGTCGAGGAAGTCAAGGCAGCGTATGAGATCCTTCGCTCGCTCGGTCTGCGCCAGCGCGGCCTCGACCTCCACGTCTGCCCGACCTGCGGGCGCACAGGAATCGATCTCGCGGCGATCGCCGGTGAAGTGCGGAAAGCGCTCGCCGACATTGCGGACCCGGTCAAAGTCGCTCTCATGGGCTGTGTCGTGAACGGGCTCGGTGAGGTGAAGGACGCCGACGTCGGGCTTGTCGGAAGCAAGGGCCAGGGTTCGATCTACGTAGATGGCGAGGTGGTTGCCAAAGCGGTACCGGAAGCGGAGCTTGCGACCGAGATCGTGCGAGCTGTGCGCGCGCGCCTCGGGCGCGGGACGATCGCGGATAGGAACCATGCATAGTGCGCAGCTCGACCTGCGGGAGGTGCCGTGGCCGAGGTCGTGAAGGCCGACGTGCTTGGGTTCTGTGGCGGCGTTCGCCGCGCTGTCCGCCTCATCGAGACCGAACTCGAACAGCGTGGCTCGCTCTGCACCCTGGGTGCGATCGTCCACAACTCGCACGTCGTCGATGCCCTGGCGCGCAAGGGCGCGAAGGTTGTGGAATCCCTTGACGAGATCCCTCCGGGCGGCACGGTGGCCATCACGGCGCACGGGGCGGGGGAGGGTGTTGTGGACGAGATTGCGCGACGCGGACTCCATCTCGTGGACACAACGTGCCCGATCGTGCGCCGGGCGCAAACGGCGGCGGCACGCCTCGCCGGTCAGGGATTCGCCGTCGTGGTGTACGGCGAAGCCGCGCACCCTGAGGTGCGCGGGATCTTGTCCTGGACGCGCGGGCAGGGAATTGCCACTCTGTCTCCGGACGCCGACGTGCCTCCGGGGACGCGTGCGGTGGCCGTCATCTCGCAAACGACCAAGAGCCCCGAGGCGTTCGCGCAGTTCGCACGCACGCTGGGGGCTCGGCTTGCTGAGCGTGCCCTCAAGGTTTGCACGCTCGATACGACGTGCCCGGAGACCGAGCGTCGCTATCAGGCGGCGACGGCGCTGGCGCGAGAGGTCGACGTTCTGTTCGTGGTGGGAAGCCGCGAGTCGGCGAACACGCGCCGGTTGGCCGAAGTCTGTCAGGCGACCGGCGTGCCGACGTACGCCATCCAGGTCGCCGGCGAGATCGAGGATGCCTCGCTGCAGGACCGACAGCGCGTTGGCGTCACAGCCGGTGCCTCGACGCCCGATGACGTGATCTGCGATGTCGTGCGCCGGCTCGAACGCCAGGCGACGGCAAGGGAAGCCGGGAGATCGACGTGACCGCGAAGGGACCGATGGAGACGGAGGTCAAGAAGGCGGCGCCGACGCATCTGCACCACGCCGCGGTCCGCCGAATCGAAGGCTCAGGCCACGATCTGTTCTCGTCCCGGATCTTGCTCCCGGGGCGTGAGAAGCTTTGGCTTCTCGCGTCCGCTCGGTGCAGGATCTAGCCATGCGCGTTGTTGTTGTGGGGGCGGGATTTGCAGGAATGGCCGCCGCGTGCCGGCTGGCCGGCGACGGGCATTCGGTCGCAGTCCTCGAGGCCGCTCCGCGTCTCGGTGGCCGCGCCGCTTCGTTCGAGAGGAACGGGCGGAGGCTCGACTGCGGCCAACACGTTCTCCTTCGCGCCTGTGGAGCCGCGCAGGGATTCCTCGAACGGATCGGGGCGTCGGACGCTGTCCGATTTCAGGAGTCGCTCGCGATCCCGATCCTCCTCGATGGACGGCGCTCGGTCTTGCGGTCATGGCCTCTACCGGGAATCACGCATCTCTTGCCCGCTCTTCTTGGCTACCAGCGGCTTTCCGGGCGCGAACGGCTCGCCGCGGCGCGTGCGGGCCTTGCGCTCTGGATTTCGCGCTCTTCGCGCGAGGAGGCGTTCGCCGAGTGGCTCGCCCGCCGCCGGCAGACGGAGAAGACCATCCGTCTCCTTTGGGATCCGATCGTCATCGCGACGCTCAACGCGCATGTTGAGGCCGTCTCGCTCCGTGCCGCGCGACAGGTGTTCCGAGACGCGTTCTTCGTTCCGCACGGCGCCGACATGGGGCTCTTCACCGTCCCGCTAGGCGACGTGTTCGATGCCGCCCGCCGGTATCTGGAAGCCCGCGATAGCCGAGTCGAAGTCGACGCGCACGTCGAGAGAGTGCTCGCGAGAGACGGACGCGCGCTCGGCGTGCGTCGTGCAGACGGCCGAGAGGGCACGGGGGACGCTGTGATTGTCGCCGTCCCTCCCGACGCGCTCGCCGGGCTCACCGCCGAGATCCCCGAGGTGAGGCATATCGTCGGCGCGGCGCAGCTCCTCGAATGGGCGCCGATCGTCAACGTCCACCTCACGTTCGACCGCAAGGTGCTCGATGACGCCTTTGCGATCGGCATCGACTCACCAATCCAGGCCATCTTCGCGCGATCCTCCACAAACGAAAGCCAAACCTTGGTCCTCTCGGAGAGCTCTGCGTCCGAGTGGATCGATCGACCGGACGAGGACGTCGTCGAGACGCTCACCAAAGCGCTCCGCGACCTTCTGCCCGCGGCGCGCGATGCCGCCCTCCTCGATTCGCTAGTGCTCCGACATCGGAAGGCGACGTTCGTGCCTGCACCTGGATCGGGAGCACTGCGCCCGAAGTCCCGCACACCGATCTCCAGCCTCTACATTGCTGGCGATTGGACTGCGAGCGGCTGGCCGTCGACGATCGAGAGCGCCGTCCTCTCAGGAGTGTATGCAGCAGCAGCCCTGGAATCCGATGCTGCTGCCTGCTGCCTTCCTGCCGCCGAGTCTGATGCAGCAACGCTTGCGGAGACCGACATCACCGCAGAGGGCGCAGAGGAACGCTGAGGGAGAAGCTGCGAATTCCCCGGTCCACTGCCGCAGCGGGGCGACGCTCGAGCATTGTTGCGTGTCCTGCTGCCGTCACCTGAGTCAGGTTCACTCTGCGCCCTCCGCGACCTCTGCGGTGAGTCTGTCTGTTCGTGTCCCACACAGTGAGACATGATGCCTGCGGCGTTCGCACTTTGCGAGACGACTGCCCCGCGCTATACTCCCGCTCACGAAAGAGGTGGTACGTGTGCCCCAGACCATGACCGAGAAGATCCTCGCGCAGCACCTGCGCGAAGGAGTGCTGAAGCGCGGAACCGAGATCGGGATCCGCATGGACCAGTGCCTCACCCAAGACTCCACCGGAACGATGGCGTGGCTCGAGTTCGAGGCCCTCGGGATCGACAAGGTCCGCGCCGAGCTCGCAGTCTCCTACTCCGACCACACCTCGCTCGGGT
>CAIMCX010000010.1 GCA_903839615.1 uncultured bacterium | reverse complement strand
GGTACTAGTTCACTATCGGTCAGTTGGTAATGTTTAGCCTTGGAGGGTGGTCCCCCCGAATTCACGCCGGATTTCACGTGTCCGGCGCTACTCAAGCTGGCTCACAGGGTGGCTCAGCCTTTCGTCTACGAGACTGTCACCCTCTGTGGTCTCCCGTTCCAGGGAGGTTCGACTAGACTTCGCTTTTAACCCTGCTCACCGCTGCATCAGTGAGAGAGAACCAGCTTATGACCCCAGACGAGCAACGAACGCAGTCTTACACTCGCCTGGTTTAGGCTCTTCCCCTTTCGCTCGCCACTACTAGGGGAATCTCGGTTGATTTCTTTTCCTCCGGTTACTGGGATGTTTCGCTTCGCCGGGTTCGCCGAGCGCGCCTATTTTGAATTTTAGCGCGCTCTACTATGGCTTCACCATAGTGGGCACTCCCATTCGGACATCCCCGGATCAAAGCCTGCTTAGCGGCTCCCCGAGGCTTATCGCAGCTAGCCACGTCCTTCATCGCTTCCAACTGCCAAGGTGTCCACCGTTTGCCCTTACATCGCTTATGCGGCACACACTCTATTCACTTGTCAAGGAGCAACGCCACTTCCGCAGCGTAGTTTGTGATCGTAACATGACCGGAGCGGGCGTGTCAAGCGCCCGTTCCGGCCATGACGTCGGTGACGATACCCCACCTCCCCGGCGGTGTCAAGGAGCCACGTTTCCCGCGGCGCAACCGCCGATGTCCTATGAAGAACGAGCCTCCTTCCTCGCCCCTCGAGGTTGGAGACCGGAGCAGACTAGCAGCGCTCACCGAGACTGCCGTCGATCGATCGGAGCGATAGGCTCTCGGCGCACGAAGCCAGGCGATCCAGGGCCGGAAAGCCGAGCGTCTCCCCTCGGACCTTCGGATCAAGCTCTGCGCGTCCAAGAAGAGCATCGACATCGCTAGGCGAGAAGGCGCGCTGGAGCGCGTTGCGCAGGGTCTTCCGCCGCGCACCGTAGATTGCGCGCACTACGGCGAAGAAGCTCTCTTCGCTCGACATGAAGCGCGGCGTCTCCCGCATCGTCAGCTTCCAGAGGCAGGAGTCCACGTCGGGAACCGGGAAGAACGCACCGCGCGGGATCCGGCGCAGGATGGCGACGTCTGCGTAGGCCTGCACGAAGATCCCGAGCGCCGTGCCGTCGCGGCTGGGACTCGCCTGGATCTTGTCCGCGACCTCGCGCTGCGTGACCAAGTAGGCCGCGCGGATGGCGCTCCGCGCGTCGACGAGTCTCTTCAGGATGAGGGCCGTGATGCTGTACGGGATGGCGCCCACAACAACGAGCCGCTCGCCCCGCGCCGCGGCGCCGAAGTCGAAGTCAAGGATGTCGGCCTCCACGACTTCGACGGAACCTGCGCGAGGAGCGAGGATATCACGGAGGCGCGCAGCAAGGCGCCGGTCGATCTCCACCGCGACGAGTCGCCTAGCGCGTTCGGCCAGCGGAAGTGTCAACGCGCCGAGCCCGGGGCCGATCTCTACAACATCGGGGCCCGCATCGTCTCCGATCGCCCCGACGATCATTGCCACAACGTTCGGATCGACGAGGAAGTTCTGGCCGAGCCGTTTCGACGGGTGGATAGCCAGCGCCTCGAGTGATCGTCGGACAGCGCCCTCGCCTGCGGGATCGCTACTTGGCAAGACCCTTCTCCGCCCAGCTGACGATCGCAGCCGCCACTCGCGGATCGATCGGCTCATCGAGATGCTGATACGTGAGGTTCGGCTCCTCGGGATGGTGCCGCAGCACGTGATTGAGATCGGAGATGAGCGCGGATGTCACGTTCGCATTGCCGGCCGCCTTGAGGATCTTCGCCATCGCCTCTCCGTCCTCCGGAGGCACCTGCGCGTCTTTGCCCGCGCTCAGAATGAGCACGGGGCACTCGATCTGCGCCAGCATGGAGGCTGGGTCGGCGTTGTAGTGCTCGCGCAGCCACGCGAGCCCCAACGGAGAGCCCCTAAGTTGCTGCGCCGCCGCATCCGTCAGCCACGGCAGAGCGGCCTGAAGCGCGGCCACCGTGTAGTCGCTCCACTGGCCGGACGAAGCCTTGACGAAGGCGATGTACTCGTCTTCCTGTTCGAGCGCGCCGCGGACTTGCTCGACCGTCGCACCCTGCTGCCGAAGCAGCGTCTCGACCTGCCAACGTGTGACGTCGGCAAGCGATTGGGGCGAGCCGCACAGGAGAACGAGGCCGGCTACGTCAGGGTTCCGCGCCGCGAGATCCTCCACCAGGTACGTCCCTTCGCTGTGACCCAGAGCGACGCACGAGACCGCTGCGAGTTCGGGCTGCGCGCGGAGCGCGCTCCATGCAGCCCGGACATCGGCCACGAGGTCGGTCCGCGATGCCGTTGCCGCGTCACCTTGGCTCGCACCTACGCCTCGCTTGTCGTAGCGCAGAGAGGCGATCCCGCTCGCTGCGAGGATTTCTGCAAGCTGGCGATACGCATCCATGTGGAACCCCGGCGCGTTGCCGTCGCGGTCGACCGGGCCCGACCCCGCAACGAAGAGGACGGCGCACAAGGGCGCTGTCTGAGCGGAGGGTAAGGTCAGGGTTCCCGCGAGCGAGAGATCGCCACTGCGGAACGAGACGGGTTTCTCGACGACGCCCGCAGGGGCAGCATTCGCCTCGGGCTCGGGGAGAGAGAAGCCATCGGGCAGGAGGTCGACGTCGTAGGCCGTCGTGCCCTGGTTCCGGTTGACGAGGCCCACGAGCCGTCCCTCGTAGGTCACGAGGTCGATCGTCGTATCGGCCAGATGCACTGTGATCTCTTTCCCATCGTAGGCCTGACGTCCCGACTGAAAGCGGACAGAAACGGGTTCATCCCAGTGGGATGGAGCCTGGGTGAGAGCCTGCGGCACGGCCGCAGAGAACGTCTGGCCGACGGCCTCGGCGCGAATCGCCTCGAGGAGAATCGCGTAGTGGGCGATGACGTTGTTGTCGAGCAGCATGAGATTGTCGTCCAGGGCCACATCCTTGGCTTGGCGCGCCGATCCGACGCGAACCTCCATCGTGAGGACGTTCTGTCCCGCTTGAGCGCTGATGATCTGCGTGCCAGACGGCGTATCCGCCGCAAGCTGGTAGGCGAGAGGCCTGTATCGCGCGTCGTAGTGCGTCTGCTCGGCCAAGCGGACCGTGACACCGGACACAGTCAACGTTCCATCGGAGATGAGGAGGTAGTGACCGTCGGGGGCGAGGAAGAGGGAGTACGACTCGTCGAGCCACCTCGCGTCACCGTGTGTGAGCAGGAAGTGCCCAGAATGCACGAGTTCGCCGGACGACTCGGAGAGGTCAAGGGCCTTCTTCGGTTCGAGGGGCCCCAGAAATGCGAGCGCAATGAGGCCGAGGACAATCCCGAGGATGAGCAAGAGCTTCGTGACCATCGAACCTCCGCACCTCTATGGTTCGGATCTACAGTGCGCCAAGGACATTCCCCGACCCAACTCCGGGCGCGGCGCGATCGAGGAAGCGGGCGCGCCCTCCGGACAAGCGCCGCGTTCTAGTCGTCGTCGAGCGAGGTTGCTGTGGCTGCCTCCGCCTCTCCGGCAGGCTTCGAACCATTTCCGTTGCCTCGGCCGTGGTCCGTTCGATAGAAGCCGCTTCCCTTGAACTGTAGGGATACGTGTGGAAGCAAGCGCCGCGTCTCTTGACTCCCACAGGAGGGGCACACGGTCCGGCCCTTTTCTCCGATCGCTTCAAGAACGCGGAACTCTCGCCCGCACGCGGCGCACTCATTTCTGCGAATCGGCACTCTATCCTCCTGGCAAGCCCCTTGCTGGCAATCAGGCGCGCCAACTGCCAGACATCGTACTCCCCACGGTGAGATCTGTCAAACCGGACGCGCAGACGCCAAGCTCCCACCTTCGCTTGGCATCCGTCGGGCCGCGGATCCCTCTACGGCGACGTGACGCACCCGTACGCCGCGAAGTCGATCTTCTCGCTCTCGATCACGGACGCGCCGAGGCTTGGCCAAAGCGAGTTGTAGTACTCGAGGCCCGCCGGGTTCCTGAGGCCCGCGTGCGCATCGGCGATCACCCAGCTCTCAAACCCATTTCGGACGGCGCC
>CAIMCX010000009.1 GCA_903839615.1 uncultured bacterium | reverse complement strand
TGTGACGCACACGAACGCCGAGACGCACCGCATCATTCGCGAGAACCTGCAGAGGAGCGCGATCTTCAACGGGTTGATGACGGGCACCGGGCCACGACACTGCCCGTCACTCGAGAGCAAGATCGTGAAGTTCCCGGATCGCGATCGTCACAAGGTGTTCCTCGAGCCGGAGGGACGCGATTCGGCCGAGATCTATCTCCAAGGGATCTACACTGCGTTCGCGCCGGAGATCCAGGAACGCGTTGTTCACTCGATCGCGGGGCTCGAACAGGCGCAGATCGAACGCTATGGCTACAACATCGAATACGACTTCGTGGACCCGCTCCACCTCGCCGTCACGCTGGAGACGCACGACGTCAAGAACCTCTACCTCTGCGGTCAGGTCATCGGAACCACGGGCTACGAGGAAGCCGCCGCGCAGGGGCTCGTCGCGGGAGTCAACGCCGCGCTCGCTGTGAAGGGCGAGCCTCCTTTCGTTCTGACGCGCGGCGAGGCGGTGATCGGCGTGCTGATCGATGACCTGGTGACGAAGGGCGTCACCGAGCCGTACCGCATGCTGCCGTCGCGTTGCGAGCATCGACTGACGTTGCGCGAGCGGAATGCGGACCTGCGTCTGTCTCACCGCGGGCACGCGATCGGCCTCCTCTCCGACGAGCGGTACGAGAAGGTCGTCGAGCGCGGCCAAGCCATTGAAGCGTGGATCCATCGACTTGAGGAAGCCCGCGTCGGTCCGAGCGACCCGATCAATGCACGGCTCGTCGCGCGCGGCAGCCGCCCGCTCGAGTCAAACGGCGCGAGCCTGTTCGAGCTCCTCGCCCGACCGCACGTCCGCCTGGACGACCTCACTCCAATGGACGGAACCCCAGAGTCCGTACGCGAGGAGGTCGAGATCCGCGGGAAGTACGCCGGCTACCTCGCCCAACACGAGCGCGAGATCGAGCGGCTGGCACGCCTCGATACGATGGCGATCCCGCAAGACCTGGACTACGCCGCGCTCAGCGGCATTTCATTCGAGGGTCGCCATCTTCTCGCTCGAGTGAAGCCTCGCTCCTACGGCCAGGCAACGCGCGTGCCCGGCGTGTCGCAAGCCGATCTGGCCATGCTCGCCATCTACGTCCGGCGCGGCGCGCCCAGCGAGGCGCGGTGCGCTTAGCGAAGCGCGGAGCACCTAACGCTGGCTCGGCGGCAGGAAGTGGCCCGTGTTGATCCACTCCGTCATCACGTCGTGGAAGACGGGCGCCGCGATGGTTCCACCGCCCACCTGCCCGCCGTCCGGACGTTTCGGCTCGTCGAAGACGACAACGAAGAGAAGCTCCGGCGCGTCGGCGGGAACGAGACCGCTGAACAGCACAGTGTACTTGCCGTCCACATAGCCTTGGCCGGCGACGGCCTTCTGCGCCGTGCCCGTCTTTCCCGCGATCTTGAGGCCTGGGATGATGGCGTTGGTCCCGGTTCCGTGGGCGACGACGTCGGTCATGATGTCGCGCATCGTCGCGCAGGCCTCGGCGTCCGCAACGCGTGGAGGGGAGGAAGCATCCTGCGATTTGCGCGCGGGCTTCGTCGCCATCGGCTGGACGACGTACGGCGTGACGAGGAACCCGCCATTGGCGATGACCGACAGGCCGCGTGCGAGTTGAATGCCCGTCACGCCGACCGACTGCCCGAACGAGGCGGTCGCTCGGTCGAGGTCGGTCCACTGCTCCGCCGGTCGCAAGATCCCTTTCTCCTCACCCGGCAGATCGATGCCCGTCGCAGACCCGAAGCCGAGAAGCGTCATGGTCTGGTGCAAGCTGTCCTTGTCCAGCCTCCGAGTCGCGTCGACGATCCCCGTGTTGATCGACTCTTCAATCACCTTGCGGAACGTCACCTTGCCGTTCGTGTCCGTCCCGTACGAGAGCTTCCCGGCGTTGTGGATCGTGTGGCCGTTGATCTTGATCCCATCCGTTCCTTGGAGGAGAGTGTCCGGTCCAACGACGCCAGCCTCGACCGCCGAGAGACCCGAGACCGCCTTGAAGATCGATCCCGGTTCGAAGATCTTGGTGACGGCGACGTTCTGACGTTGCGCCGCGGTGGACGTCCCAAACCTGTTCAGGTCGTAGGTCTTGTCCTGAGCCATCGCCAAGACCTCCCCCGTCCGCGGGTCGAGTGCGATCATCATGCCGGAGAGCGCGCTGTATTGGCTCGCGCATTGCGCCACTCTCTTCTCGCACAGGAGCTGCAGCCCCGCGTCGAGAGTCAAGTGCAAGTCCTGTCCGGGCTCTCCCTGCTCGACGATGCGGGATTGGTAC
>CAIMCX010000008.1 GCA_903839615.1 uncultured bacterium | reverse complement strand
GTTGCCGCCATCTATCCGATTACCCCGAGTTCCACGATGGGAGAAGTGGCCGATGTCTGGGCTGCGCACGGCCGAAAGAACATCTTCGGCCAGCCACTGCAGATCTCCGAGATGCAGTCCGAGGCCGGCGCGGCGGGTGCCGTGCATGGCTCGCTCGTCGCCGGTGCTCTCACCACGACGTTCACGGCGTCGCAAGGCCTTCTCCTCATGATCCCGAACATGTACAAGATCTCGGGCGAGCTCCTGCCAACCGTTTTCCACGTCTCGGCGCGCGCTCTCGCCGCGCACGCGCTCTCCATCTACGGCGATCACTCGGACGTCATGGCGACGCGGCAGACGGGCTTCGCACTCCTCGCGTCGGCCTCGGTGCAGGAGGTCATGGACCTCGCAACGGTCGCCCACCTCGCGACGCTGAAGAGCAAGGTCCCGTTCCTCCATTTCTTCGACGGCTTTCGCACATCGCATGAGGTGCAGAAGATCGAAGTCATCCCCTACGAGACGCTGGCCAAGATCGCGCCGCGCGAGGAAATCGACGCCTTCCGCCGCCGCGCGATGAACCCCGAGCACCCGCACCAGCGTGGAACATCCCAGATGCCCGACATTTACTTCCAGGGGCGCGAGGCCGCCAATCGCTACTACGCGGCCGTCCCCGCCATCGTCGCCGAAGTCATGCAGGAGATCTCGAAGCTGACCGGCCGCTCGTACGGCCTCTTCGACTACGTCGGCGCGCCCGACGCGGAGAACGTGATCGTCGCGATGGGATCGGCCTGCGACGTGATCGAGGAGACCCTCAACGAGCTGAACGCGCACGGAGAGAAGCTCGGCCTGCTCAAGGTTCGGCTCTACCGTCCGTGGTCAAGCGACCATTTCGTGGCGGCTCTCCCGAAGGGCGTGAAGCGAATCGCCGTGCTCGATCGCACGAAGGAACCCGGCAGCCAGGGCGAGCCACTGTACCTCGACGTCTGCACGACGCTCCAACAGCGCGGCATGAAGGCCCTTGTCTTCGGCGGTCGCTACGGCCTCGGGTCGAAGGACTTCACGCCGGGAATGGTCAAGGCCATCGTGGACAACCTGAAGGCGAAGGCTCCGAGGAACGGGTTCACGGTCGGGATCACGGACGACGTCACGAACACGTCACTTCCGGTGGCGGAGCTCGACGTCTCGCCGGCCGGAACGATCCAGTGCAAGTTCTGGGGCCTCGGCTCGGACGGCACGGTCGGCGCGAACAAGAGCGCGATCAAGATCATCGGCGACAACACCGACCTCTACGCGCAGGGGTACTTCGCCTACGACGCGAAGAAGTCGGGCGGCATTTCCGTGTCGCACCTGCGGTTCGGAAAGAGCCCCATCCAGTCCCCGTATCTTGTCCAGAACGCCGACTACGTCGCCTGTCACAACCGAGCCTACGTCGACAAGTACGACCTCCTGGCCGGCATCAAGAAGGGCGGGACCTTCGTGCTCAACTGCCCTTGGACAACGCAGGACCTCGAGAAGCATCTGCCCGCAGCATTGAAGCGGACCATCGCCGAGAAGGAGCTCAAGTTCTACACGATCGATGCAGTCAAGATCGCCGGCGAGGTCGGCCTCGGCGGGCGCATCAACATGATCATGCAGACCGTTTTCTTCAAGCTTGCCGGTGTCCTGCCTGTTGACGAAGCCATCGCGCAGCTGAAGAAGGCGATCCAGAAGGAGTACGGGAAGAAGGGCGAGAAGGTTGTGCAGATGAACTACGCGGGCGTCGACGCCGCGCTCGGCAATCTCGTCGAGGTCAAGGTTCCTGCCGCCTGGCGGGCCGCCAAGGGAGCGGCCGATAAGGTCGACCAACCGGAGTGGGCGCTCGAGGTCATGCGCCCAATGCTCGAGCAAGACGGCGACAGGCTCCCGGTCAGCGCGTTCTCGGCTGAATTGGATGGCAAGTACGAGTGGACAGGGCCCGACGGAAGCTTCCCGATCGCCACGACGCAGTACGAGAGACGCGGTGTAGCAATCGACGTCCCCGAGTGGGTGTCGGCCAACTGCATCCAGTGCAATCAGTGCGCGTTCGTCTGCCCGCACGCGACGATCCGCCCCTTCCTCGCAAACGATGCCGAGAAGACCAATGCCCCGAAGGGTTTCGAGACGATCCCGGCCATGGGTAAGGGACTTGAATCCTTTGGGTTCCGCATTCAGGTCGATCCGCTCGATTGCCAAGGCTGCGGCAACTGCGCCGACATCTGCCCCGGGAAGAAGGATGAGAAGGCGCTCGTGATGAAGCCGCTCGATACGCAGCTTATGGGGCAGGCTCTCTACGATTACGCCCTCACGCTGCCCGTGCGCGACATGCTCATGCCGGTCGACACGGTGAAGGGCAGCCAGTTCCGGCGCCCCTTGTTCGAGTACTCCGGCGCCTGCGCCGGCTGCGGCGAGACGCCGTACGTCAAGCTTGTGACGCAGCTCTTCGGAGAGCGCATGCTGGTCGCCAACGCGACCGGCTGCTCGTCGATCTACGGCGGGTCGGCGCCCTCGGTCCCGTACTGCATCAACGCCGACGGTCACGGACCGGCGTGGGCGAACTCCCTGTTCGAGGATAACGCGGAGTACGGATTCGGCATGACGCTGGCGATGAAGGCGCGGCGAAACCGCCTGGCGCGACTCGCGACGGAGGCTGCAGCCGGTCCCGTCTCGCCTGCGCTCAAGGACGCTCTCCTCGCCTGGGTCGCCGCCAAGGACGACGCGACGGCATCGCGCGCAGCAGGCGACGGGCTGGCCGCACTCCTGGCTAAAGAGGCCAAAGGGGATCCTGCGCTCGGCGAGATCCTCACGATGCGCGACCTCTTCACCAAGAAGTCGGTGTGGGTGATCGGCGGCGACGGATGGGCCTACGACATCGGCTACGGCGGCCTCGACCACGTCGCAGCGATGGCCGAGGACGTGAACGTGCTCGTCCTCGACACCGAGGTCTACTCGAACACCGGCGGCCAGTCGTCGAAAGCGACGCCGACCGGTTCGGTGGCGAAGTTCGCGGAGTCAGGGAAGAAGACGAAGAAGAAGGACCTCGGGCGGATGCTGATGGCGTACGGCTACGTCTACGTCGCCACCGTGGCAATGGGCGCAAACAAGCAGCAGTGCTTGAAGGCAATCGCCGAGGCCGAGAGCTATCCCGGCCCGAGCGTCGTCATCGCCTACTCGCCGTGCATCAACCAAGGTCTGAAGAAGGGCATGGGCAAGAGCCAGGAAGAGGAGAAGCTGGCCGTCGAAGCCGGGTACTGGCCGCTCTATCGGTTCGACCCCCGGCTCGCAGCCGAGGGCAAGAACCCCTTCCAGCTCGATTCCAAGGAGCCCACGGGCAACTTGCAGGACTTCCTCATGGGCGAGGTTCGTTACGCGAGCCTAATCCAGTCGTTCCCCGACGAGGCGAAGAAGCTCCAAGCTCAGCTTGCCGTCGACGTCAAGGAGCGCTGGGAGATCTACAAACGACTAGCAGAAGGAGCGTAGGTCCTTCTGCCTAGCTGGGCGGCGCCAGCCGCCGCTCAGCCGATGGCATGAGTGACCTTGGGTCACTCAGCTTGGAAGAATGGCATTGCCATTCTTCTGGCTGAGTAGCGTAGCTAGCCGACCTTGACGTGCAAGGAGAAGGGGACGGCAATGCCGTCCCCTTCTCTTCAGCTGAACGATGTCACGCCCCGTTCAGCCGGGAGCTTCTTCCCCACACTCCTCGGTGGAAGCCCCGAGCAGCGGTGCACCTAGATGTGCCGCTCGGGTGGGGACGAGAGCTCGACGAACTTGAAGTCGACGCGCGCCATCGGGCGGCCGAAGCACGTCCCAAGGCTCTCGTGCAGGGCGACCTGCGCGAGGTCGACGTGGCGCTGCTTGATCGCCGCGGCAGTCCGCATGTAGCGGATCTCTTCCCCTCGCACGCCGGCAACCGTCACTCCGTCGATCCCACGAAGGAGGAGCGCCACGGCGGCCGCTCCCGCCTCAATTCCGAAGTTCACATCGAAGGCCGACGTCCTCCCGCATCGCACCAGGTGTCCGGGGACCACGGAGCGGACTTCAGGTACCTCGTACAGACCTTCTACGTACATCCCCGTCGCCTGCATGCGCGCCCGCGTCTCTCCATCGGCCTTGAGTCGCTTCGTCAGCTCGTTGCAGACGTGCTTCCCTGCGCCGGCCAACCTCTTGTGCCCGAACGCGTCGACTCCCGCCGCCTCGTCGACGATCTCTCGACCCGAGGCATCGCGCAGCCCTTCAGCCACGACGATGAGGTACGTCCCGGCGAGCACGTCGCTCGCGCGGATCCGCGTCCAGTACCTGTCCATCATGTGCGCGTAGAGGATGCCGAAGTCGACCGGGATCTCAGGGATGAGGATCGCGTCGGCCTCGGCCGCCACGCCACCGCGGAACGCCGTGTGCCCGGCGTAGCGCCCGAACACCTCGAGGACAATCACGCGGTTGTGCGTGCGCCCGGTCGTCTTGAGGTCCCGGCCGTACTCGGCGATCCGGCTGATCGTCGAGTCGCCCCCGACGGAGTACGTCTGGAGGTCGAGATCCATCGTCTTCGGCGCGTGGACGCACTTCACGCCGTGGCTCGCCAGGTCGAGCATCACGCTTCCTGTGTCGTCGCCCCCGCTGATGACCAGGGCGTCCAGCTCGAACTTCGCCAGGCCTTCACGGATCCGCTCGTACTTGCGAGGATCCGTCACCTTCTTGAGCTGAACCCGCGAGTGTCCGCTCTCCGATCCGGCGACGGACGCCTCGACCCCCGCCAACCGTTCCGGGGTGAGTTCGACCAGCCGGTCGAAGTCGACCAGGTTGTACAGCCCCGCGTACCCGTTCGGAATGACGAACGCTCGAACGCCCTGCCGGTGCGCCGCGAGCGCGACGCCTTTGATGATGGCGTTCAGGCCGCCGCAATCGCCGCCGCTCGTGATAATTCCGATCCGCTCGATCTTCGCTCCCATATGCGTACCCCTGTTCCTCGCCAACGCCGTGCGTCGGCCGGTCTGGTCAAACGGTACGTCCTCGAGCTACTCCGCGGGCACACCCCACAAGCGAATCGTGCCGTCCCAGCTCGTGGAGGCAAGAAGCCTACCGTCAGGGCTCCACGCGACGCGCAGCACCTGAGCCGTGTGCCCGACAAGCGTCGTGAGCAACGTCTGGCGGGACACATCCCATATCCGACCGTCTTGTCGTGGCTCCCCGAGGCCAGGAGTGTTCCATCGGGATTGAACGTAACGCCGTTGACGTAGCCGGTGTGCCCTTTGAGTACACCAACCTGCGCGTACGTCACTGCGTCCCAGAGGTAGATCGAGCGGTCATCGGCTCCCGCAGCAAGAGAGGTTCCCGCAGCGTTGAACGCAACGTCGCCGACAGCCGCATAAGGTCCGTTCGGCTTTGCGAGCAGCTTGCCGGACGTTGCGTCCAGAATTCCAACGCCGTCCCAACGTCCGCCGCACGCAACCGTTGTGCCGGACGGAGCGAACGCCACGCTGAGATAGGCGCTCTGCCCACGGTAGCTCCAAAGGAGTGCGCGTGACACGACATCCCAAAGCCGCACATCGGCCGTCAGGCTGCAGGACACGAGCTTCACGCTATCCGAGCTGAACGCGAGGTCCCACACTGGCCCGTTGTGGGCGCCCGCGATAACCGACTTCTCCCCCGACGTGAGGTCCCAGAGCGTGATCGCGTTGTCGAATCCTCCGCAGGCGAGCCAACGTCCATCAGGGCTGAACGCGCAGGCCACGATGTGGAGCGGCGCGTCGTAGAGAAGCCGCTCGACCGACGCGGTCTGAATGTCCCATACAGGCACGCGGTCCGACCCGGACGCGGCAACGAGAAGTCGCCCGTCGGAACTGAACGCGATGCTACATTGGCTGGTGGAGCCCGCCGCGTAGTCGGGAATCGTGAGCGTCTGGAGGAGCTTCATCCGTTCCGCATTCTGCACCGAGATCACCTCGAGCGACGGCTCGGCCCCATACCCGAGCGCCCCCCAGAGCAAACCTACCACGAGAACGACTCCTAGGACCAGACACGCTCTCATCGACGCTTCTCCTTGTCGGGCACGAGCTCCCGGACGGCGTCGGAGTCTACGGAACCGTACCCCCGTCGGCAACGACTCCCGGCGTCGCACCCGACAAACAGAGACGCGGCGCAGAAGTGCCCTTCCGCGCCGCGCGGCCACCGCCCGAGCCGGGATGGCCCTTTGCTACTGAACTTGGATCTTCTCCCGTAGGCCGGCTTCGTTCTTGATGACAATTCTGTAGCGACTCTTGTCGAGAATCCCCTCGCGCTCGAACCGGTTGAGCGCGAGCGTAGTGTTCTCGCGCGCCGATCCGATCATGTCCGCAAGCTCTTTGTGAGTGACGGGGAACCCAATGAGAATCCCCTCTTTCGTCGCCACGCCGTACTCATCGGACAACTTCAGGAGCTGACGCGAGAGGCGCGCCTGGATATCGCGGAAGGCGAGGTCCTCGAGGGTCTCTTCGTACTCGCGCATCCGCTGCGCAAAGTGGCGCACAAGTTGCTGAAGGCTCTCGAGATCCGCGCTGATGGCGTCGGAGAAATCCTTCCGCGGGACGCATCGCAAGATCGTATCGTCAATCGCTGATGCCAGATGGCGCCGGAACTTCTCCCCGACCAGACACATCTCGCCGAAGATCTCCCCTTGATCGAGGATCGACAGCGTCAGTTTCTTCCCGCTCTCGTCGAGATAGGCCAGCTTGACCCGCCCCTTCTCGACCACAAACACGGACGTGCTTGGAGAGCCGGGATGATAGATCGTCTCGCCGCGATCGACGTGCATCAGATCGCCGAGATCGGTCAGCAGCCGAGCGAAACTTACCTTGTCACTGGCCGTGGATAGCATCCGTCCTCCCTTTCACCGGATGAAGGCTACAGGGCGGAAGGGTGCGGCAAGAGGAAACGGACGGTGATGCGGGGAGAGAATCATTCTCCGAAAAAGGTACAAGCGTCCCAGGGTGATATGGACAACGTCGCACTCGAGGGAATGGGATGAAAAGGGACAGCGTGGTCCTGGCACCGATCGTTGGTCCTTCTTTTGCTCCCTAGAAAGGAGGTGATCCAGCCGCACGTTCTCGTACGGCTACCTTGTTACGACTTCACCCCTCTTGCGGAAGTTACCCTAGGCGCCCTTAGAAGAGCGACTTCAGGTACCCCCCACTCGGTTGGTGTGACGGGCGGTGTGTACAATCCCTGAGTACATATTCACCGCGGTATGGCTGACCCGCGATTACTAGCGATTCCGGCTTCATGAGGTCGAGTTGCAGACCTCAATCCGAACTGGGAGGGGTTTTTATGGATTGGCTCCCCCTTACGGGATTGCGACCCTCTGTACCCACCATTGTAGCATGTGTGTCGCCCCAGGCGTAAGGGACATGATGACTTGACGTCATCCCCGCCTTCCTCCGGCTATTCACCAGCAGTCTCGTTAGAGTCCCCGGCATTACCCGCTGGCAACTAACGACAAGGGTTGCGCTCGTTTCGGGACTGAACCCAACATCCCACGACACGAGCTGACGACAGCCATGCATCACCTGTACTAGCTCCCTACCCGAAGGCAGGGTCGTCTCCCTTTCAGGTTCCTACCACTAGTATGTCAAGCCTGGGTGAGGTTCTTCGTTTATCATCGAATTAAACCACGTGCTCCACCGCTTGTGCAGGGACCCGTCAATTCTCTTGAGTTTTAGCCTTGCGGCCGTACTCCTCAGGCGGTTCACTTAACGCGTTAGCTTCGGCACCGACCAGTATGAGCGGCCGACACCAAGTGAACATTGTTTAGGGCGTGGACTACGGGGGTATCTAATCCCCTTTGCTCCCCACGCTTTCGCGCTTCAGCGTCGGTAGCAGGCCAGAGGGTTGCCTTCGCCATCGGGGTACCTCACAGTATCTACGCATTCCACCGCTACTCTGTGAGTTCCACCCTCCTCTCCTGCACCCAAGCTCGGCAGTATCGCAAGACTTTCCTCGGTTGAGCCGAGGGATTTCACAAACGACTTACCGAACCGCCTAGACGCCCTTTACGCCCAGTAATTCCGGATAACGCTTGCATCCTCTGTCTTACCGCGGCTGCTGGCACAGAGTTAGCCGATGCTTATTCCTGGAGTACCGTCATCGGACGGGCATTTCCTCCCATCCTTATTCTTTCCCCAGAAAAGAGGTTTACAACCCGAAGGCCTTCATCCCCCACGCGGTGTCGCTGGCTCAGACTTTCGTCCATTGGCCAAGATTCCCCACTGCTGCCTCCCGTAGGAGTCTGGGCCGTATCTCAGTCCCAATGTGGCTGGCCGTCCTCTCAGACCAGCTACCCATCGAAGCCTTGGTGGGCCGTTACCTCACCAACTAGCTAATAGGACGCAGCCCCATCCCCTTGCGGCGGCAAGACCGCCTTTGGAAAGGAACCCATCGGTTCCAGACAATATCGGGTATTAGCCACCCTTTCGAGTGGTTGTCCCCGTCAAGAGGGTAGGTTAGCCACGCGTTACTCACCCGTCCGCCGCTCCGTCACCAATCATCGTCTCCCGAAGGAAACTCAGTTCGGCTCGATCGCACGACTTACATGTGTTAGGCGCACCGCTAGCGTTCATCCTGAGCTGGGATCAAACTCTCTTGGTTTT
>CAIMCX010000007.1 GCA_903839615.1 uncultured bacterium | reverse complement strand
GCCGTAGAGCATCACGCCGAACATCAGGGCGAGGTCGGTCAGGCCGACGATGACGAACGCCTTGATCGCTGTGGCGAACGGCCTCGTCTTTCCCGAGGCAATCATCGCGAATAGCGTCAGGAGAAGGCCTCCCCAGAAGACAAGCAGAAGGACCAGGTTGTCGGCGAGCACCGCGCCGGCCGAGAATGCCACCGTGAAGACAACCCACGCGTGATAACGGCGCGACGCCGGCGCTTTGGCCATCGAGGCGGCCGAGTAGATCGTCACGAGGAACGAGAACGTTGCGATTCCGAGAAGGGCGAATGCGCTCAGGCGCGAGAGTCTGAGCGCGAAGCTGACGCCGAACCCCATCCATGACCAGGAAAACGCGAAGTCCTTCGGGAAGACGTAAATAGCCACTGCGAGTTCGAACGCGCACGCGAGCGCTGCCAGCGCAGCCGGAGCCCACGGCGCCCGGCGGCGAGGAAGAATCAACGTCAACAAGCCCGCAGCGGCCGGAACCACAATGGCGAGAAGGAGCGCCCACTGGGTCATCGGGCCACCCCCAGCATCTGTGAGACCGCGATGCGCGCAAGCTGGGACGGCCACGCCACCGCCAGCCCGCCGACCAGAGACAGCACAGCAAGAAGGACCACGCATGCCACCATCAGCCGCGATTTCTCGGCTGCCGGCTCACCGTGCGGTTCGCCGAGGAAGACCTTCGAGAAGAGACGGAAGAGGTAAAGGATGGTCAGCAGAGCTCCGGTCAGGAACACGGCGCCGAAGACCATCTCGCCCCCCGAGACAGCCGCCGACAGCACCATGTACTTGCCAAAGAACCCGCCGAACGGCGGAATCCCCATGACCGAGAACGCGCAGAGAAGGAACGCGCCCGCGGTCCACGGCATCGAGCGAATGAGCCCGCCGAGCTTCGTGATGTCCTTCGTACCCGCATTCTGTTCGACGATGCCGGCCGAGAGAAAGAGGCCGGCCTTTGCGAGGCCGTGCATCAAGATGTAGAGGAGGGCTCCCGCGGCGCCGATTGCGTTCCCCATGGCGAACCCCAGGAAGATGAACCCAATCTGACTCACGGTCGAGTACGCGACGATGCGCTTGAAGTCCGTCTCGACAAGCGCCGCCCCCGCGCTCACAAGAGCACTGGCGCCCGCGATCGAGGCAACGATCGTTCGTAGGGCCTCGTCAAAGACGAAGGTTGAGAGGAAGAACCTTGCGAACACGTAGACGCCGATCTTGACGAGAACGGCGGCGTGAAGCAGTGCGGTCACCGGCGACGGCGCGACGCCTGCGTCGGGCAGCCACGTCTGGAACGGCAGCGTCGCTGACTTCGATAAGAGGCCGACGAGGAGGAGAGCCGAGACGCCGAGCGGGAGAGCCGTGCCCTTCATCGCCGTGAGATCGAACGTCCCCGTGAGTCCGTACACCGCGAGCACGCCAATGAGCATCACGAGCGCACCCACCGCCGTGATGAGGAATGCTTTGTCCGCTTTCAAGACGTCGGCCTTGCCGCGGTAGAAGCCGATCAAGCGCCAGCTCGCAATCCCCGTGATCTCCCAGAAGACGAAGAGGTAGATGAGGTTCGTCGAGAAGACGAGGCCCATCATCGCGCCGAGGAAGACGACGGCCATCAGGTAGTACTCGTTCTGGTTCTCGTAGTGACTGATGTAGTCGAACGAGAACAGCATGATGATCGCGCCGACGAGCGACGAGACGATGGCCATGAATACGGCCAGTGCGTCGGCAGTGAAGGCGAGCGAGAGACCGAGGGGCGCAGCGAGATGGAACGAGATGACCTCGCCGCGTAGCGCGCCGGGAACGAGCAGAAGCGCCGAAACGAGAGACGCGGTCACAAGAGCGAGGGCGGTGTAGTTCCTCACAGGCCGCGACACGGCACCCAAGAGGGGAAGCAGAAACGCCCCCGCCAGAGGGGCGAACACCGCAACCAACATCAGAACTGCGTTTCCCATATCCCTGTGCGACCCCCGACGTCGGGCGCCGCATCGGCGGGCAGCGCCTTAAGGACGTCGGCGGATCATAGCGACCCTGGATCGGGAACGCAATGCAACCTTACGTGGGAAGGAAGCTGCCTTCCACGATGGAGTCTGGTAAGCTTTCCGCGAGTGAGGAGGCGCAGGAGACGATGAACGCGGCCGTAGGCATTTCCGTCATTGAAGCGCCGCCGCACGGCATGGAACACGTGCCGGGTCCCAACAAGCACTGTGCCTTTGTCGGCCTTGCGCGGCAGGGAAGAACGATATGGGCGGCGAGCGAGGACATCAACTGCCCGATTGCACGCTACGTCCTCGGGTGCAGTCTCACGAGGCAAAGAGCGGCAGAGGCAGCCGCGGCCTCGTTTGTCGAATCCAAACTGGCAAAGGACTTCGACGCAGCCCTTCGCTTCGTCTCGGGCTTCCGTGCGCTCGAACCGCAAGACCGCGTCTTCGTCTACTTCCCACTGGAAGCCGCACCCCTTCCTGCCGACATCGCCGTGCGCTTCCTCCACCCGGAAGATGCCATGCGTCGCCTGCGCGCGCTCGTTGCGGCAACCGGCGAGCGAGCCGAAGTGCGGACTGCGGGCTCGGCGGCCATTTGTGCTGACTGCACCGCGGCTCCGCTTCTCTCCGGGCGCGCGGCCTTTTCGCCTGGCTGCCCTGGCAGTCGGCGCGAAGTCCCTCTGGCCCAAGACGAGGTCCTCGTTGCGTTTCCCGCTCGCCTCGAAAGCGCAGTGGACATCGGCTAGGTGCCACGGCGCCGGGGCGCTCTTCCTTCTTGTCGGAGTCTGGACGATCTGGAACGCGTAGGGGCGCGCACAACCCTGTGAAGGACGCTAGGGGGAATGTGCCAGGGTCTGCCTGGCCAGCTCGATCTTGTCTACGGCCAAGACGAGCTTGTTTCGACCCACGGCGGCGTAGACAGACTCGACGTTAACATCTGCCGCGGCCAATCGATCGAGCACGTCGGCCAGTTCACGCGGACTCGTTCCGACATCCACGACGAGGACATCCTTCTCTTCGAACGATACGCCGAGAGATCGGAGCACCTGGCGCGCCTTCTCCGGGTCATCGGCGACGAGGCGAATGAGCCCCTCTCCGCGGCGCCCCATTCCCGCAGCTACCTCGATGCCAACCCCAACGTCGGCAAGCGCTGCGGCCACTCTGGCGAAGCTCCCCGGCTGGTTCCGCACCGTGAGTTGGAACTCCCTCATCGCATCGCCTCCGAGAGCTATGGTAACGCGCGGGCGGCCTGCACGGCCAGCATCGGACATCTCCGCGAGATGGGACAACTGACGTGAGGGCATGCTCTAACCGAGTATCCCATTGACATCCGACCCCGACCGAACTAGACTGGCCGCTTCACCGTAGCAGCCACGAGGCGCGGCCACGGCGTAGGAGGTGCGTCTCCGGATGGCCTGGGAGGTCTAGACTAGAGCGCGGTGTGGGTCCTCAATGAGCGGCGCACGTCGAAGAACTCCCAAGCTGGCAGTCGCAAGGGCCATGTTCGGCCTACCCTTCACCATCCCTAAGCAGCTATGACGAAAGCCGTTCTGTCTACGCTAGAGCTTCTCGTCCTCCTTCTTCCGGCGGCGCTCCTTCTCGGCGGATACATGGCGCGCGTCTTCCGCGGAGAACGCACGTTTCTCTCTGCAGGTCTTCGGCCGATCGAGAAACTTGTGTACCGCCTCTGTCGGATCGACGAGAGCCAGGAGATGTCGGGCCGTTCGTATGCGCTCAGCGTTGTTGCCACGACGCTTGGCGGTTGCCTTGTTCTCTTCCTCATCCAACTCCTGCAGGGGATTCTGCCGTTCAACCCCCAAGGTCTGCATGGAGTGCGCTGGGACACCGCGCTGAATACGGCCATCTCGTTCGGAACGAACACCAACTGGCAGGCCTACGCCGGCGAAACCACGATGAGCCCGCTCACGCAGATGCTTGGGCTTGCCGTTCAGAACTTCCTTTCCGCCGCCGTCGGCATTGCCGTTGCTGTAGCGATGATTCGCGGCTTCGCCCGTAAGGAAACCCAGACGATCGGCAGTTTCTGGGTCGACTTCGTGCGCGCAGTGGTCTATGTGCTTCTGCCACTTGCGCTCGTTCTTGCTGTCGTTCTCGTGTCTCAGGGCGTTGTACAGACGTTGCACGCTCCCGTGAGTGCACAGACGCTTGAAGGTGCAACGCAAGTCATCCCGGTGGGCCCCGTTGCCTCTCAAGAAGCGATCAAGGAGGTCGGGACAAACGGAGGCGGCTACTACAATGCAAACTCCGCCCACCCATTCGAGAACCCGAATGGGCTCACGAACCTACTTGAGAACTTCGCTCTGCTTCTGATCCCGACCGCGCTCGTCTTCTCGTTCGGGATCATCGTGGGGAACCGTCGGCAGGGACGGGCGCTCCTCGCGGCGATGCTTGTCCTGTTCGCGCTTGGGCTGGGAGTGTCCTTCTGGGCCGAACTCTCTGGGAACCCCCTCCTCGCGGGGGCCGGTGTTTCAGGGGGAGCGAACCTCGAGGGCAAGGAAGTGCGATTCGGAATCCCGGCGTCGGCGCTGTGGGCTGAGTCGACGACGGTGACGTCCACGGGAGCCGTCAACTCCGCGCACGACAGCGACCTGCCGCTTTCCGGGCTCGTGCAGCTCTTCAACATGGGAATCGGCGAGGTGATATTCGGCGGCGTCGGGGTCGGGCTCATCGGGATGCTGTTCTACGTTGTCCTCGCGATGTTCATCGCGGGCCTCATGATCGGTCGCACGCCGGAGTTTCTGGGCAAGAAGCTCGGTGCTCGCGAGATGATCATGGCTGTGATCGGGATCCTGCTTCCTTCCATCACCCTCCTTGCCGGTGCCGCGGTCGCGCTGGTCTTGCCTGCCGGGTTGGCCGGGCTCGGCAACCCCGCCGCTCACGGCCTCTCGGAGATCCTGTATGCGTACACGTCCGCGGCTGGCAACAACGGATCCGCGATGGCCGGTCTCTCCGTCAACACTCCGTTCTACAACCTGACCTTGGGTCTGGCCATGTTGATCGGCCGGTTTGCGACGCTCCTGCCGGGGCTCGCGATTGGTGCGGCCGTCGCGCGCAAGAAGACGGTACCAGGGAGCATTGCGACATTCCCGACAACGGGTGCATTGTTCGTCGTCGTGCTTGTCGCGGTCATCCTCCTTGTCGGCGCCCTCACCTACTTCCCCGCATTCTCGCTCGGCCCGATTCTCGAACACCTGTTCCTCGGGGCGGGGAGGCTGGCATGAGGCGGCGGAGTGCGGGCGAGCCGGAGCGCCGGTCGATGCTCGATCGTGCCTTCGTAGTCCAAGCCGCGCGGGGATCGTTCCGCAAGCTGGATCCGCGGCACCTTCTCCGGAGCCCTGTCATGCTGGTCACCGAGGTTGGAGCTGCTCTCACGACGTTTCTCACCCTCGTCTCGATCGTCCAGGCAAGACCCTTCTCGTTTGAGCTGCAGGTGAGCCTGTGGCTCTGGTTCACTGTTCTGTTCGCGAACTTCGCCGAGGCGTTGGCCGAGGCGCAAGGTTCGGCGCGTGCCGAGTCTCTACGGCGGTCGCGAAAGGACCTCACGGCGTGCCGACAGCTTGCCGACGGCCGCACCGAACTGGTGTCAGCCATCTCCCTGCGGAAGAACGATGCCGTAGTCGTCGGCGACGGCGACACCATCCCCGGCGACGGGGAAATCATTGAAGGGACGGCGCTCGTCGATGAATCGGCGATCACCGGCGAGTCGGCACCCGTCGTGCGCGAGGCTGGTGGAGATCGCAGTGGAGTAACCGGAGGTTCGCGGGTTCTCTCCGGGCGGATCAAGGTGCGGATCACGGCTGACCCAGGCGAGACCTTCCTCGATCGCATGATCGCCATGGTCGAGGGAGCCCGTCGACAGATGACGCCGAACGAGGTTGCGCTTCAGATCCTGCTTGTGGGTCTGACCATCCTGTTTGTCGTCGTCGTCTTGAGCCTTCCGGCGATGGCGCACTACATGGGAGTCACAACCACGGTGCCGGTTCTCGTATCGCTTCTTGTCTGCCTCATGCCGACGACGATCGGCGGGCTTCTCCCCGCGATTGGCATTGCGGGCATGGATCGCCTTGTCCAGCGCAATGTCATCGCGATGAGCGGCCGGGCCGTCGAGGCTTCCGGAGACGTCGACACGGTCGTGCTTGACAAGACGGGAACGATCACACTGGGAAACCGGATGGCGACCGAACTTGTCCCGGCTCCTGGTGTCTCGCACGAGGAGTTGGTCGATGCGGCCCTCTTGTCTTCGCTCCCCGACGAGACGCCGGAAGGGCGCAGCATCGTCGTCCTGTGCAAGAATGAGCTTGGAATCAAGGGGGGAGACATCCGCGCGCCCGAGGAAGCGACCTTCGTTCCCTTCTCCGCCATGACTCGAATGAGCGGCGTGGACGTTGGGTCGCGGCGGGTGCGCAAGGGAGCGATTGACGCCATGGAGGCGCTCGTTCGTGGGTTGGGCGGCTACTTCCCGGAAGCGGTGAAGGCACAGGTTGAGGCCATTGGCCGCCATGGCGACACCCCGATGGTTGTCACGGATGGGTCGCGAGTTCTCGGAGTCGTTCGCCTGAAGGACGTTCTGAAGCAGGGGATCAAGAGCCGACTCGCCGAGCTCCGGCAGATGGGCATCCGCTCCGTCATGATTACCGGCGACAACCCGCTGACCGCCGCCTCGATCGCTGCCGAGGCTGGGCTCGATGACTTCATCGCGGAAGCAAAGCCGGACGCCAAGCTCAGCCTCATCCGCAAGTACCAGAGCGACGGTCACCTGGTGGCCATGATCGGAGATGGAACGAACGATGCTCCAGCCTTGGCGCAGGCGGACGTCGCCGTGGCAATGAACGCCGGAACCCAGGCGGCGCGCGAGGCGGCGAACATGATCGACCTCGACTCCAATCCCACGAAGCTCTTGGACATCGTCGAAGTGGGAAAGGAGATCCTCATCACGCGGGGAGCGTTGACGACATTCAGCGTGGCCAATGACATGGCGAAGTACTTCGCCATCGTGCCTGCGATCTTCGCTGCCGCGTACCCGGAGCTTGGCGTGTTGAACGTGATGCGCCTCGCCACTCCGACGAGCGCTGTGTTGGCTGCCGTGATCTTCAACGCGATCATCATCCCCGCACTGATCCCGCTCGCGCTTCGCGGCGTCCACTTCCGGGCGCGCTCGGCCTCGGCTGTTCTGCGGTGGAATCTCCTCGTCTACGGTATGGGGGGGCTCGTCCTCCCGTTTCTCGGGATCAAGTTGCTCGACATGATCCTTGTCGCGCTGCGCCTCGTGTGAGGGAAGAGCTATGAAAGAGATCCGGACTGCGTTCCTTGTCATCCTTGTCTTTTCTCTTCTGCTCGGTGTTGTCTATCCGCTGCTCATGACCGGCATCGGCCAACTTGCCTTTCCCTCGCGTGCGAACGGAAGCCTGGTGTCCGTTGGCGGGCATGTCGTCGGGTCCGAACTCATCGGCCAGTCGTTCGTTTCGGCGCGATACTTCCACGGGCGCCCGTCTCCCTCTGACTACGATGCCATGGCGTCGGGAGCATCCAACTTCGGCCCTACGAATTCCGCCTTCCTTCTCGAGGTCAAGACAAGAGTCGATCGTCTTCTTCGAGAGAATGATCTAGCTCCGGGAACGTCGGTTCCGGCGGACCTCGTCCTCGCGTCCGCGAGCGGCCTGGATCCGGACATCAGCCTCGAGGGTGCATTGCTCCAAGTAGATCGCGTCGCTGCAGCCCGCGGACTCGACATTGCGGTGGTTCGCGCCCTTGTCCAGCAGATGACTCGCGGCCCCTTTCTCGGCGCGTTCGGCGACCCCCGCGTGAACGTGCTTCAACTCAACCTTGCCCTGGACGGACTGTCCTGAGATGCTGTCATGTCATTAACAAGCACGAGCGCCGAAGATCTGCTCGCAGGCGAGGGGAACCATGGCGGATGAGGCGAGGAGCGACGGGCGTCCTGACCCAGACGCGCTCCTCCGAGAGGTCGAGAAAGCGGAGTCGCTCCAAGGCAAGCTCAAAGTCTTCTTGGGCTACTCCCCCGGCGTGGGCAAGACGTACTCGATGCTCATGGAGGCCCGTGTCCGGCGGCGCCGCGGCGATGACGTCGTTGTGGGCGTTGTGGAAACCCACGGGCGCGCGGAGACCGCGCTCCTGGTCGAAGGTCTCGAAGTTGTTCCTCGCTTGACCGGAGACTACAAAGGGATTGCGCTCGACGAGATGGATCTTGACGCGATCCTCGCTCGGAAGCCGGAGGTCGTCCTTGTTGACGAACTCGCGCACACCAACGCCCCGTGGTGCAGGCATCCCAAGCGGTACCAAGACGTCGTGGAGCTTCTCAAGGCGGGAATCGACGTCTGCACCACGCTCAACGTTCAGCACCTCGAGAGCCAGAACGACGTCATCACACGAATCACCGGGGTGCGAATGAAGGAGACGGTGCCGGACTGGATCATCGACGAGGCCGAAGAGATCCAGATCATCGACGTCCCCCTCGAAACCCTATTCGATCGACTCCGGGAAGGGAAAGTGTACGTCCCGGAGGAGGCCCGTCGCGCGGTGGATGAATTCTTCCAGCGCGGACACCTCGTGGCGTTGCGGGAAATCGCGCTCAACATCGTGGCCCGCAAGATGGACACGGAACTCCTGAACTACCGGCGCGCACGAGCCATTGGCGTGCCGTGGCCGGCCGCCGAGAAGCTCATGGTCTGCCTGGGTGCAACAACCAGCGCCCCTGAGCTCGTTCGCAAGGCGTACCGCATGGCCAGAGATCGCAACGCCGAATGGTTCGCCGTGCACGTCTCCGTGCCGGTCCTGGGGCCGCAGTCAGCGTCCCGGCAAGCTTACCTAGCCGAAGCGCTGAACCTGGCCGAGAGGTTCGGCGCGCAGACGATCACTCTCTCCGGACCGGATGTGGTTCCCACGCTGCTACAATTCGCGCG
This sequence comes from uncultured bacterium, assembly GCA_903839615.1. Lineage (GTDB taxonomy): Bacteria > Bipolaricaulota > Bipolaricaulia > UBA7950 > UBA9294 > CAIOGO01. Next base: position 925 of record CAIMCX010000007.1, on the reverse strand, counting down.
CGAGAACAACGTCAGCCAGATCGTGGTCGGGCGGCCTCGTCAAACGACGTTTCTCGGGACGCTTCGCGGGTATCCGGTCTACTGGTTGCTGCGGAAGCAGAACGAGTTCGATCTCGTGCTGATTGCGCCGACGGTCGACAGACAGCGAATCGGGCAACCGACCCGGCCGCGGCGCACGAACCTGCGCGGCTACATCGCGGCTCTGTTCGTTCTGGCCGTGGCAAGCGGTCTGAACCTTCTCATCGAGCCGTACGCCAACCCGACTTCTCTCTATGCGATCTATCTCCTCTCGACGCTCGTGATCGCCCTGTCTTTCGGGCTGGGTCCGTCAATCTGGACCGCGATTCTGAGCTTCTTGACGTTCGACTTCTTGTTCATCGCGCCGAAGTACGCGCTGGCTATCAAGCACGCGGCCGACCTCGTGGGGGCGGTTGTCTTCCTCGCTACGTCCATTGCGGTTGGCCAGCTGATCCAGGTCTCACGGCGTCAGTCCGCCGCGTTGCGCGTGCGCGCCAATCGAAGCTCTCTGCTCGAGGACATGGCGCGGGACCTTCTCGGAGCCACGACAACTGCGGGACGGGAGAAGCAGCGCGGGAGCATCGAGCGAGAACGTGAGGCAGCACTTGACGAGATTGCGCGGACGACGACTCGCTACATCGCACAAGCGGCCTCGAACCCTCTCGTCCTGTTTTGGGCACCCGCAGGGCATCTCGATCTCTGGGCGCAGACGGACACCAGCCTGCATCTGACGGGCAAGGAGATGGCCGTCGCAGAGTGGGCACATGGGCACGGCGAAGAAGCTGGAGCAGGCACCGAGACGCTGTCCGGCACGGAGTTCTTCTTCGTTCCGATGATGCTTGGGGAGCAGTCTCTCGGAGTCATCGGGCTCAAGGTCAGCGCGGCCACGCTGCTTCCAGAACAGCGG
>CAIMCX010000006.1 GCA_903839615.1 uncultured bacterium | reverse complement strand
ATTGTCCCCCGACCCTGTGGAGGGGCTTCGGCGGCGCGGTGGAGATCCTGTGAATCCCTCGCCAAATTGCCTTTCGTCGAGATGTGAACTACCATTCGCCCAAGCGCTGCCGGCAAGCCGGATCGCAGAGACATGAGAAGGCTTCTGATCGTTTCCACTGAAGAGCATTCCGGGAAGAGCTTGCTCGCGTTGGGCCTCGGCCGCGCCTTGTTGGCACGCGACATCCGTATCGCGTACATGAAGCCAATCAGCTACGAGGTGCCCTACGCGACCGGCGAGCCTCTCGATCGGGACGCGTCAAGTATCCGGTCCGTCCTGGAGCTCGAGGACGACCTTCATGATATGGCGCCGATCCCGCTCGAAGGTCCGTTCCTCCATGAAGCCATCGAATCGGGGGATCGCGGATTTCGGCAGCGGATCGCGACGGCGTTCGCACGCATCTCCGCCGGCCGCGGCGCGGTTCTTGTCGAGGGACGCGGGTTCCTCGGGATGGGCATGAGCGCCGGACTGAGCGACCTGGACCTGGCGGAGCTTCTCGGATGCGACGTCCTGCTCCTTACACGCTACGACGGGGAGGAGGCTGTCGACAGGATCCTGACCGCGCTGCGGCTGTTCGAACGAGGGCCCATGGTGTTGGGAGTCATCCTCAAGGGCGTCCCGCTCGATCGGTCGTACTCGCTCATCGAGGAGGTCCTCTCGTCGTTTCTTGCCGATCGTGGCGCCGAGGTCCTCGGGATCATTCCGTACGACCCGAACTTGCGCTACGTCAGCACCGAAGAGATTGCGCGGCGATTGGGCGGGCGCATGCTCACGCACGCGACGACAGCTCGTGAGGTTCGGCACTTCGTCGTCGGTGCGTCGGGCATCGAGCCCTCCCTCCGAAGCTTCCGCCGAACGCCGGAGTTTGCAGTGATCACAGGCGGGGACCAGACCGAGCTCCAATTCGCTGCGATGGAAGTGCCTGAACTCCGTTGCCTCGTTCTCACGGGCGACCAGCGGCCGTCACGCGGTGTGGTCGATCTCGCCGAGAAGAAGGGCGTCCCCGTCATCTTGGCCGGTCAGAACACCCTAGCAACGGCGAACCTGTGCTCAAGCATGCTCGAACGGTTCTGGGTGCTCCCAGGGCCGTCACTTGACTACGCCGTGGATCACGTTCGCACGAACATCGATGTCGAGCGCATTCTCGAGAAGGCGAGCGACGCCTGACCTACTCGAAGCGCATCTCGTGCGTGATATCCGCGACTCCCGCAAGGCTATTCGCAATGGGGCAGTACTTGGCGAGAGATAGCTCGATCGCCTTCTCCAGCCGATCTCGGGGAACGTCTCCACTGACCACGTAGGCGAGGTGGATCTTCTTCAGGACCTTCGGGTACTCCGCCGCGCGTTCGTCCTCTATCTCAACGCGAAACGCGGCTGGCTCATGCCGGGACTTGCGCAGGATACTCACCACATCCATCCCCGTGCACGCGCCAAGAGCGGCGAGGAGGACTTCAACCGGCCGCGCCGCTGCGTCCTGCCCTCCGCTCTCCGCGCTTGCGTCCATGATCACGTCGTGACCGCTTGCCCCCCTGCCGACGAAGCGCATTCCTCCTGTGTAGGTGACGATTGTCATGCGATCCTCCATATATCGAAGTATCTCGATACTTGAAAGCCTCTTCCGCGATGCATATCATCCTAAGCCGTACGAGGAAGACCACAAGGAGGTGGCTCGTGACACAGAGGTCAGCTCGAGAGGAGTGGGTCGACGTCTTCGCAGCGCTTGCCAGTGCACCCCGCCTGCAAATCCTCGAGCAGTTGCGGCGTGGGCCGGTTCGCTGCCAGGAGATTCAAGATATCGTGGGACTCAGCCAACCCGCTGTGTCGTACCACCTCGCCAAACTTGAGCGTGCGGGAATCCTCGTGAAGGAGAAAGAGGGGACTCGCAACTGTTATCGAGTCCGCGAAGCGCTCGAAGGCATGCTGAAGCAGTGCACGAAGGGAGACGGATCATGGCGCATCAGGTGACGGTGTATTCAACGCCGACGTGTTCGTGGTGCCACGCAGCAAAGGATCACCTGCGGGCTCACCAAGTTGAATTTGCAGATGTGGACGTGTCGGTTGACGTCGAGAAGGCGCGCGAGATGGTGAAGAAGAGCGGCCAATACGGCGTCCCCGTTCTCGACATCGATGGGGAGATCATCGTGGGCTTCGATCGGGCCCGCATTGACGCCCTCTTGAGCATCGTCTAGAAGCGAGCTACGACGAGAAGAGAGGAAGAGGCTCTCGCTCGAGTCTGCCCCGCGTCGGAGGAACGGGCGCGCGAACGACCGTCGGCCCCGGCGCGAGCGTGCTTTCGATCGTTGTGAAGCCCTCGGTCTCATCGACCGGCTCGTAGCGACTGGCCAGCGCATCGTACGTCCGTCGCGGGAACGGGCGAACGCGGAGGTGCGGTTTCTCGAACGCCAGCCGTTTCATGTTTCGCTGCATGCGCTCGTAGGCGACATCTGGAGATCCCTCAGCCATGACGTGGGCGATGGGGCCTCGGCCTGCGATCCGCGCGAGCTCCACGTAGGGCACGCGCTCATCCCGCGTGAGGTTTGGCTCGTCGATGCAGACGACGTCGGCCGGGGAGTCCACTGCCTCGACGAGTGCCGCATGAAAGACGCGATCGACCGTGTCTTCGAACTCAGGGTCGAACGACGAGCGGAACATCGACTGTCGGATTGCGGATCGCGACACGATGACCCATTCAGGGTGTTCGCGCTGGTACGCCGTCTTTCCCGACCCGGGCAACCCCACGAGCACGACGAGCTGCTTCATCGTCCTCTCCCCCTCCCACGACTCCAGTATGAGCAATCTGGATGAGGCCGACAAGCGACCCTATCCGCCGGACGCCGCAAGGACAGCCGCCCAGGCATCAACGAGCCCGTAACCGTATTGCTCGTCCCAGCCTGGCGCACCCACATCCACCGCTGTCGATTCGAGAAGGCTGATCGCTCGGTCGGCCGACAGTGAGGGAGCTACGGACAGCATGAGAGCTAGGGCGCCGGCGACGTGAGGCGCAGCAAAGGAGGTCCCAGATTCGGACTTTGCTTGGCCACCCGCCGTGAACGTCGTGATCGCATCGCCTGGAGCACTGATGTCCGTGCCCGTCCCATGGTTGCTGAAACCGGCGAGTGTCCCACTGTCGCTCATCGCCGAGACGGCAAGGACCGAATCATATCGCCCGGGATACATCACCTCGCCCTGGCCGAGGTTGCCCGTGATCCCGACGATGATCACGCCTCGCGATCGCGCGTTTGCGATCGCCCGCTCGAACGACGCGGGCGGCTTTCCGTTTGCAAAAATGCTCAGGTTGATGATATCGGCCCCATTGTCGACGGCGTAGTCAATCGCGCGTTCGAACATGCCCCAGTCCGAGGAACTGAACTTGTTCTGGGAGTCGAGAAATCGCACGTCCATCAGCTTGACTCCCGGCGCCACTCCCACGATCGGGTGTCTCCCCGGGCGCGCCCCGATGATCGAGGCCACGGCAGTCCCATGCCCGTTGATGGGCGTCCCGACGAGCGAGCTCGCGTCGTTGTCCCGGAAGTCCCAGCCGTGGACGTCGTCGACGTAGCCGTTGTGATCGTCATCCATACCGTTTCCGGGAGTCTCGCCCGGGTTCGTCCACATCGCGTCGGCCAGTTGGGGAATCGAGCTGTCGATGCCGGAGTCGATGACGGCCACGACCACATCGGGAGAACCGTCCGTGATGGTCCACGCGCTGCGCACCTCAATGCGATCGAGTCCCCAATTGGCCGGCTGCTGGGGCAACGTGAGGACGCCGCTTCCATCGCTGGGAGTCGGAGCCAGCGGCAGCTGGATGGGAAGGATTCGGAACGGGAGACTTGCTGTAGTCAGGGCACCGGCTCCCACATCGAGCGCCACGTCGACGAGATACGAGCCGGCGAGCTGCAATTCCCAGCGGCTTGCAGCGCGAACGTGAACGCGCGCGCCGGCCGGAATCGTGATCGCATCGACGGAGAACTGTTCGACCGGGATGCCCGGCGACTCGGTCAACGTGGCTTGGCCGCGGACTTGGGCGAGCGCGGTCGACCCCGTGTTCTCCACGTCGAACGAGATCTGGAGCGGGGTCAGACTCGTGACGGTGAGGCCGACGATTCGAGCCGCACCGTCACCGAGCGCTCCGATCGAGAGGCCGATCCATACGGCCAGAAGCGCAGCGGCGGTGCGCGCCGCGCGCACTTCGATCATCCAGGGTTGCTCCCTTCCTCGGCTGTCAGACGGCGGACGACATCGTCGATGCCAGCGTCGGCATCTGCCGCCCATCCCATCGAGGTGACATCGAGCGTGACGGGGAAATCGAACGACGCTGTGACATCCGAAACGTAGGTTCGAATCCGCTCCGCAGCGATCGCCGCTCCGGAGTCCGGCGTCTCGGGTAGGATCGCGACAAACCGATCGCGTGCGGCGCGGAATAGCACGTCGACCCTGCGGAGGCGGCCGAGGAGGAACGACGACGCCCGAACGCGAACCCGATCCTGATCTGCCGTACCCCGGCCTTCCAGACCACGAACCTCGACGACAATGACCGACGTGGGGTGGCCATAGCGCTTGCCCTTTCCAAGCTCGATCGGGAATTGCCCGCGGAAGTGGTCCGCGTTGTACAGGCCGGTCAACTCGTCAAGGAGCACGAGCTTTCGCAGTTCCTGCTCGTGGGCGTTGATCATCGTGGTCATCAGATGGAAACCGCTGACCAGTTGGCACAGCTCGTCGCGCACCGGGGTGCCCGGCGTGCGGACGGGAGACACTGCGAGATCGGGTTCGTAGTTCCTGTCGGCGACGGCTTCCGTAGCCTTCGCGAGGCGCCGCACCGGTCGGGTGACGACGACCGTAAGAACCAAGGCGAGGAGGCCGCACAAGAGAACGACGCCAACCACGGCTGCCGCCCCGAATTGCCACGCCAGCCGATGCTCGTAGCTCGCCTGCTCGTCGAGCGACATGTCAACCATGACCACGCCGACCCGTTGCGCACCTGAGCCAATCGGGTGCATCGCCCGCAGGACGTCGCCAGCCGAGCCCCGGACTCTGTCCACCTCAACGCCGCGCAGTGAGTCATAGCGGGCACTCTCCGCGCTGCCGGCCACCGCGCCCACCTTCGTTGGATCCGTGCTTGCCACGGTGACGTAGCCGCGCGCCGTGATGCCGACCACGGTGATGCCGAGGATCGACTCGTACTGCTCGACCAACCGGCTGATGTCCGCATCGAGTTCGCTCGAGTAGTAGAGGATGTAGTCCTTCTCCTGAATCGACTTCGAGATCACCGTGGCAACGCTTCGCGCCCGCGCCTCATAGATCAACGCAATCGATTGATGAAGGGTGAGGTAGGCAAAGGCAAATAGGGATCCGATCGCGACACACGCGATTGCGAGGACGGGCAGGATCAGTTTCGCCCGTAAAGGGGTTCCATATCGCAGGCGCGAGCGCCATCGCGCCCAACTTCCGGACGGCGCGCCGGGCACAGACTCACCCAAGGCCGTCTCGCACTCCGCCTTCTGCTCGTCGACCGATGTCATCACGATCCCCTTTCCGCGCTGTCTCCAATCAGCCCTTCTCGCAACAGGTACTCCATGGCCACATCCAGTGGGTCGCGACCGAGCAGTCGAACTCGACTGACAAGGTTCCTCAGGGTCTCGTCCGTCAGATGGGATCTCAAACGCTCAAACGTTGCCCGGAGAGTGGATCCGACATCGCCGGTCACGCGCTCCACGACAAGCCCGATCGATGTTGAGGGCAGGACATCCGCGGTATCGAGCATCACGTACCCAGCCAGGGTCACGGTCTCGTCCAGTCGATCAAGGACGGCGCAGTCCACCGTGCCGAATTTGAGGAGGCTTTCAGCTGCCCCCGATGTGGCGGCGCTCTCGACCTTGCCCATGCTGAGCCCTGCGTGCGTGACCGCCTGCTGCGCGAGGTTGGTTGCCGCGCTGCTCGGGACTGCAATCGACACGGGCACCTTTCCACTCTCCTGCGCGGAACTCACGCCGGCTCTTGCGACGAGCGACCAACCCTCGCGTGCCGGGACCACCCAGAACGGCGCATCGGGCGGTGGACTCCCCTCGCTCCACCACACGGCATTCACGTCCCCTCGATCGAGTGCCCCCGCAAGGTCATCACCCGGGCCGAGGCCGACAAGATCGACGACGCGGACACCGTCTTCCGACAGCATCCATTCCAACAGACGGCCAAGGACGAGATCTACCGTCGACGTGCCAGATCCGAGCGCGATCGTTCCCTTCCATCCGGATTCGGGAATGCTCACGCGCCCAAGCACGTGGGCTGTCGCCCCGCTCCAGTGATTGCCCCCCGCGAGGAGAGTGAGAGACGTCGCATTCCTCGCGTCGGCGTCTCGGCAGTCGTGGAATGCGTTGCCCACCAGAATCGGATCCGTCGCCGACTCCGTCCTCTCGACGGCATAGCCCAGTCGAAGAAGAGGGGAGTTGTCCGCCAGTGCGCTGTCGTCCCAGGTGAGACCCACGGTGCACGTCGAGATCTCATTCGCCTCAATGAGCGTCCCGAACCCGATTCGGCACAGCGTGACGCCACTCGTGCAGGAGAGGACCGCGTTCTCGACCACCGCGTCGCGGGACGAACCCGCAAGAAGGATTCCTTGGCCGGCGGCGACGATTCGGTTCTCCGATGCGGTATTGCCGAGCGCCCCGTTGAGAAGCGCGATTCCAACCGCGCTAGATTGGGCCACGCTGTTTCTCTTGATCGACGAAGCGGTCGACGCAACGACGGCGATGCCTGTCGCGCATCGGACGACGTTGTTGTCCAGGAGCTGGGCGTGATCCGCTTGGTCGAGCAGGATCCCGACGGAGAGCGCTTCCTCGACGCGGTTTCGGAGGATTTGGGCGCTGGAGGATCGATCGAGCGAGATTCCGACATCCCCGCCACGCACGAGGTTTCCCGAGACCAGATCGTCCCCCTCCCCCTGGATCACGATCGACGACTTCTGGCCCTCGAGGAAGCGGTCCCCCAATACGGCGTTTTCCCCGCCTCCCGAAGCGCGCAGTCCGGTGACGCACGACTGGAACGTCGATCCCGAGATGCCCGTCCGCTTTGACTCCGCTAGAGCGACACCGGAGTCCGTCAACGCAGCGAAGCGGCAGGCTTCGATGGTCACGCCCTCCGCCTGCTGCAGATGGATGCCTACACGAGAATCGGCGAAACGACACCCGGAGATCCGCGCTTGTGTGCTCTCCACGAGGTCGACGCCCGTGCCGGCGCCTTTCACGTCGAGTTCGGAGAGAACGGCGTTTGAGCACGCATTGAGCGAGATTGCCGTCGAGCAGGAGTCGAAGCGGAGGTTCCGAAGCTCGCACTCCTTCGCTCCGTCCACCCGGACGCCGGCTTCGCTCTGGTTGCGGAACGTCGCGTCGCGGAGACGCGTTCCCGAAGCGGAGACGTGGACGCCGACACGCCCGCCGAGTATTGACATCCCCTCCAACACGTTGCCTGTGCCGGAGGCCACATCGAGTCCCGTCGCGAAGGACCTGAGAGTCATGTCGGAGATAACGCAATTGGAGGCGTTAATCCAGATTCCCGTGTCCTGACCGTCTAGCTCCAGACCGCGGATTGTCACCCCATCCGCCGCGATCGCCACGATCTGGCCGGACTCCTTTTCGACGTGTGCTCTTCCGTCCATCGAGCGAATCGATACGTCCGGCACGTCGACCGAGACGCCTCCAAGGAATGGCCCTCGCCGAGCGTCGAGCACGATCGTCCCGCCTTGTTTCACCCGTTCGAGAGCGACGGCCAGGGATGGCGCATCGCGCGGCACGTGAATTGTTCCGGCAGGCCAGTGGTCACGCGTCAGATCCCACGCAATGAGGAATCCCGCCCCGACGAGGAGGGAGCAAAGAATAGCAATCCAAAGCCTGCTTGTGCGGAATCTGCCCTTCATTACTCCCAGTCTAGCACAAGGATTCGAGGATCGTCCACCGCCCAGGCGTCGCGCTGTCTACTCGGGCATGATCGTCGCAATGAGTTGGACAGGAAGACCCGGGGCGGCCTCTCCGTCGCTGAGGAGACGGCGCACGTCGACGGAGACGTCATACACGCCGTAAGGTCCTGAAGTGAGGACAACGGGAGTGGCGGACAATCCGACGTAGTCTGCTCCGCTTGCACGCGTCTCGAGGCCTTCGCCGTTGGAGTTCGCAAGGCGAAGCTGGACCTTCCACGCCACGTTGCTCGCCACGTGCAAGCGGATCGCGCCCGCGTCTTCCGTGTAGCCCCGCTCACGGTCGCTTTCCGTCGCCGCAGGAAGCGAAACGGACACAAGCGAGGCATCGCTACCTGCCCCAACAAGACGCAGAGACTGGTACGGCAGGACCCGCCAACGCGCTTCGACGGCCACCGAGGAGTCGTAGGCCAACACGGTGACTCCTATCGACGCAAGAACGAGGAGCGCGAGGAGCCTCCGCCCACTCGAGAACAAGAACTGCCGTCGCATGTCGGTGCCACCTCCGCACACAGGATGCCATTTCATTATTCCACGCGGCGAAGAGAACAAGACGACGGCCTCTAGGGAACCCGAACGACGATTTGACCCGCAATCAGCGTTTCGGCTCCGTAGTCGAACACGACGCGCAGAAGGTAGAGACCCGAACGATCGACCTGCCAGGGAAGCTCCATGTCCACGTCGAGTGAGTGACCGGGCAGCACGTTCACTGTGGGGAGAGAGAACGACGTCTCTTGTCCTGAAGGGCCTTCCAACGAGACGATGCCTTCGACATCGCAGAGCCGCGTGTCGCCCGTGTTGGAGAGCCGCGTCTCGACGCGGAACGGCTCGAGAGACAAGACACGAAGCTCCGTCACAGCCGCCTCTTCTTCCGCCGGCGGCACGGTGACAAAGAAGCGGACCAGGGCCTCACTCGAGACTGCAACGTCGGTCGGGGCAATGGTCGCTTCGGCAGCCGAGCCGATGCGAGCCAAGAACCCGGCCCAGTACGTTCCACGCACATCCGGCGGCACGCGCGCTTGGATACGTATCGTGCGCTCCTCGAAGGCTCCGAGCGAGAAGCTCGACGCATCGACGGTCATCCACGTACCGCACGACCGACTCACCGTCCCCACCGCGTGGATCACCGTCACGCCGTCCGAGTTGTCGTCCCAATCCGTTACGACAAGGGATACATCGACCGTGCGTGGCTCATCGTTCAGGAGGACGAAGCTCGCCTCCACGAGATTCTCGGGGTCGGCAACCAGTCGGAATTCCGCCACCGAGACGGTGAGCGCGCGAGCACCGATCGTGATCGTAAGAGCGAACACAAGGGCCAGGATGATTGTGCGCACCGGCAATCGACCCATTCCTTTCGCTCGGCGTCGCTGTCGACCGTTCACCCTTCATTGTGTAGCGCCGACCGATCTCGCAAACAAGGAGAAGGTCGGAGCGAATCCGATACGTCCTAGGGACCGCTTACCAGAACGAGCATCGCCACATCTCCGATGCGAGTCCATACCGCAGAGGAACCCGCTGAAACCGAAGCCAGAAGAACAAGAAAGGCCTTCCAGCGCGCACCCTTTGCCATCGTGTCCCTCCCCAGCGCCCGTACGTCCGCTTGCCAATCTACCACGCGCGTCGGGGCTTGAGACAAGTCCTCTTGCCGATTTGGCGTCGCGGTCGGCAGTCCCGCAAGCAGCGTCTCACGTTCCACTCTGAAGAATCGCCTCGCACGAGCAACGGTATTCAGGGAACTGCGCGTGTTTATGGTGGGTTCGGGGGCACTGGGGGCATCGATTTGTGGTAGAATCGCCAATGGGTCAGGCACGGTGGCAAGTCGTGGTAGGAGGGCAGGTATGGGAAGGCGTTTTCTAGCGGTCCTCTTTCTCGGAGTCGGCGCGCTGTGCGCGATCGGCGCGCTTTCGTCGGCGCAGATGCTGACGGGGCCCGCGCAGCTCGAGCGCTGCGACGAGGGTCTGTTCACGATCTCGTTCGCCAACCCCGACCCGGCTCAGACCTCGTGCCAGATCGTCGTCGCCAACACCCCGCCGAGTTCCCAATTCGCCTACGTTGGAGGATCCGGTACTGTGACCATCCCGGGGATGGGCACGTACCCGGCGGACCCGGTTCACGGAAGCTGGAGCATCGACGCGATCACAGGATCGGCCTATGAGCTCCCGCCGGGCGGCACGATCACCGTGCAGTTCCACCTCTCGACGACGTGCCTCGCCGTGTCCGGAACCGATGCCGTCGCCGTGAGCTACGTCAACTGCGCCCAGCCGGGAACACCGCTCCAAGCGCTCGACTCGATGTCGATCGAGATCCTGCCGGGAGATGTCACCGTCACATCCGCACCTGCCGTGACGCCGGCCGGAGTGGGCGATCTTGTCACGTGGACCCTGTCGGTTCACAGCACCGGGCTCGGAAGCATCAAGAACATCGTCGCGATCGACACCCTTGGGCCCGGGCTCGAGTTCGTGTCCGCCAAGCATGAAGACCAGGTCCTAGAAGGCCAGGTCCTGGGCCAGACGATCACGTGGGATTCCACGGACATCGCGGAGCTCAGCGACATGGCTCCTGACACGTCGCAGACGATTACGCTGGTTGCTCGCGTCGTCGCCTGCACGGGGCTCGGGAATAGCTTTGACGCGCAATTCGGTTGCGGGATGGGTCAGGTGTGCGACGACACGATGACCGACCCCGACCACTGCGGCAACACGACCGCCACCTCATCGGTAGCCTTCGTGGCGCGACTGCCGTTCCTTCAGTTCACCGCGCCGGCGATCACAATTCCCTACTGCGCCACCACGACAACTGTAACGATCCCGATCACCAATACAGGCGACGGTACGGCGCACGACGCAACACTCTGCCCCACCAGTCTAGACTCGCTCGTCGTCTCGAACGTGCAGGGCGGTGCAAGGTACGAAGACGGGTGTTTCCATCTCCCCGACATCGCCGCCGGCGCGCCCCCCTACAAGTTGACGTTTGACGTGACGTTCACCGGAAACTGGTGTGTTGCGAGGCCGAGCGAATCGCCGCTTTACACGCTCGACTACAAGAACGACTGCGGCGTTCTACACCATGCGAGCCCGCAGTTCGGTTCGATCGGCGCGTCGGCGGCACCGGGGCTCTCCGTGTCGAAGACCGGACCGTCGATCGTCCAATTCGGGACGCAGGTGACCTACAACATCGCCGCCGTCTACTCCGGGCCGGCATCGTGCGGCGGCGACAGGACGGGCATCGTCACGGTGACCGACAATCTCCCAGCAGGGTTCACCGTCGTTGCATCCGCGGGCGGAGTCTGGACGCCCGGAACCGGCGGGACCGGCGGGACTGTCACCTGGACGTTCGATCCCACGGTGACCGCGAGTTCCAGCTGGGCACTCATCGTCCAGGTGCCGCTCGACTGCGGCTTCTGCTACACCGAGCAGACGAACACGGTCACGGCGTCGGCGACGAGCTGTTGCGGCTGTGCGTTGAGCGCGTCGACCAGTGCGACGATGGCGATCACGTGCGAGCGGCTGTACACCTCGACCTTCACGGTCTCACCTGCGGCGGTTCTAGAACGCTGCGGCGACGCCGTGACGGTCACCGACGGACACACGTTTGCCGACGACGCGGGGCTGGACGCGATCCGATTCGGCGATTTCGTCTACTCCTTCATCAAGGAGAACGGCCTCGCCTACGTGCCCGGCAGCGCGACGGCCATGATCGATGGAACGCCGACGACGGTCACAGTCATCGACGGCCCAACTACGATCCAGCTCACAGCGACGGATCCGCGACCGGTTCGAAAGCATACGCTGGTCTTCACGTACGGCCTGCGGGCAACATCCGCAAGCACGCCGGCGTGCGGCGGCGCCTCGTCGTTCTACGTGTGGGCGTCGCATGAGATTCCAACGATCGGCCCGTGCACGTTGTTCTACGACACGGCTCTTCTGACCGTTGAACCACCGGCCATGAGCGTGGGGATCTCGGGCGTGCCGACGATTCAGGAGGATTGCGCAACCTACGCCGTGACGATCACGTTCCGGCGGACGTCGTCGCTCGCCGTTCCCTACGACGCGCGCCTCGTCCTCACGGGAATATCCAGTGTGATTGCGGACTTCGCAAGCGCGACATGGAGTGGCGTCACGCCGAGCGAGCCGCCCATCGTCGGTCCCAACTCGATCGAATGGCGATTTGCCGACGGATTCTCCGGAGCCGGCGCGACGGCAACGGTCACAGTGCCCGTGACGGCCCGCTGTGGCGGACCGTTGATCGGGCTCTCCGCCCAGGCGACCTATGACGATCGGTGCGACGACATCGTCGGCTACAACAACACCTGTTCGACCTCGGCCTCGGCCGCCGCGTCTCTCCACCTCAGCGGGGATGTCCACATCACGATGACGCCCGAGGTCGTGTACACGACGCAGCGCTCGGTGACCTGGCGAATCGAGCTCTACAACAGCTCGAACGGAACGGCCCGTAACGTCTACGTCGATGACATCCTGGGGAGCGGGCTCGCATATGCTTCCTCGTCGGCCTCGAGGTACTCCGGCTCTCTCTCGACTCAGGCGAACCTGAACCACACGAGCGGTGCGATCAACGGCGCCTCGTTCCTGTTCGAGAAGATCGCACCCGGAGAGAGGCCCGTCATCCTGCTCACCGCGAATCTCGTCGCGTGTCACGACATGACGAACGAAGCCACCGTCGGTTGGGGCTGTGGCGGGAGCGAGTGTCAGCCGACGCGATCCGACAGCTCGT
>CAIMCX010000005.1 GCA_903839615.1 uncultured bacterium | reverse complement strand
TGCTCTCGAGTGACGGGCAGTGTCGTGGCCCGGTGCCCGTCATCAACCCGTTGAAGATCGCGCTCCTCTGCAGGTTCTCGCGAATGATGCGGTGCGTCTCGGCGTTCGTGTGCGTCACATACACCGGGTAGTCGTCGGGCAGAACGCGCGGCTCGGTCCAGAATGAGAATGCGAGCGGCACCTCACTTGTTGGCTGCCGCTCCAGCCCGGAGGTCTCGATCGAACGGCGATGAACGCGCGGAGGCGTTCCTGTTTTGAGGCGGCTCATCCGCAACCCCAGACCCTGCAGCGAGATGGCGAGGCCGAGTGACGGCGGCTCGCCGGCGCGCCCGGCGTCATAGACGACATCGCCGATCAGGATGCGTCCCCGCAGGAACGTCCCCGCGGCGACAACAACAGAGTGGGCACCGAGATCGAGCCCCTCGCGCATCCGGACGCCGACTGCGTGGCCGTCGCGGACAACGAGTTCATCGACCATCCCTTCGATGAGGTCGAGACCGTTCGTCGCCTCCAAGAGCTCCTTCCACGCCTGCTTGTAGGCGAAGCGGTCGGTCTGGGCGCGGCGGACCTGCATGGCCGGTCCCTTGCTCGTGTTGAGGAGCCGAATGTGCATCATCGTTCGGTCCGTCAACTCGGCCATTGCCCCGCCGAGCGCGTCGACCTCCGTGACAAGCTGAGACTTGCCCGGCCCTCCGATCGATGGGTTGCATGGCATGCGGCCGATCTCGGATAGGCTGATCGAAACGAGCGCGGTCGAAACGCCAAGACGGGCTGCGGCGAGCGCGGCCTCGCAACCGGCGTGTCCGGCTCCGATGACGATGACATCGTAGTGTTTCACGGGACTTCACAACCTTGGCTTGGGATCAGGTCCTCACGCGGACCGGGCGGAGGAAGGATGGTAGAGAGCACGTTTTCCGAAGTCAATCGTGGGACCGCAAACCGCGCTCGGCTATACTCCGGCCGGAGGGCAGGATGCGACGTCGTCTGATCGCGGGAAACTGGAAGATGCACTCGACGCCCGACGAGACCGAGTCCTTCATCTCTCGCTTCCTCCCTCTGATTGGATCGGCGGAAGCGGACGCCGCGATCTTCCCGCCGTTCACGAGCCTCGACCGGGCGGGTCGACTCCTTCGTTCGTCTGACGTTCGTCTGGGAGCTCAGGACGTGTACTTCGAAGCGAAGGGCGCATTCACTGGGGCGGTGTCCCCGGGGATGCTCGTCGCCTGCGGCTGCCGCTACGTTCTCGTTGGACACTCCGAGCGTCGCCACACCTTCGGCGACGACGACCCCATCGTGCGACGGAAGCTGGATGCGACGCTCTCCGGTGGGCTCGACCCCGTCCTCTGCATGGGGGAGACGATTGAGGAGCGCCGCGCCGGAGCGACATTCGACGTGCTTGAGGCCCAGCTCATCGCAGCGCTGCGCAAGCTTCCGCCGGACCTCTTCTCCCGCGTCGTGATCGCCTACGAGCCGGTGTGGGCGATCGGGACGGGCGAGACGGCGACACCCGAACAGGCCGAGGAAGTCTCGGCCTGGATTCGCGCGCGGGTCGGCGCCGCGTTCGGCGCGCCGGCCGCCGAACGGATCCGCATTCTCTACGGCGGCAGCGTCAAACCTGACAATGCGCGCTCGCTCCTCACGCTGCCCAACGTCGACGGAGCACTCGTCGGCGGAGCGTCGCTCGATCCGGAAGGGTTCGCGGCGATCATCTCGGCGGGGGTCCGATGACGGCAAACGGCGCCCGCCTCCGATCCTCGATTCCGAACCAGATCACGGTCGCACGCCTGGCGAGCGTGCCGCTCCTCATGTTCCTCATCCTGTGGGATTCGTCCGTCACTCGAGTGATCGGGGTGGCGATCTTCTTCCTGGCGGCCGTTTCCGACGCCGTCGACGGCTACCTCGCGCGCAGCTTCAAGCAGACCTCGGTGTTCGGCAAGTTCGCCGATCCGATTGCCGACAAGCTCCTCATCGTCGGCACGCTCGTCTGCCTGCTGCAGCTCGGCGAGCTAGGCAAGCTAGGTGCAGTCTGGGTCATGATCATCATCGCGCGGGAGTTCCTCGTGACGGGTCTGCGAATCCTCGCCATCTCCGAGGGCCAGGTTATCCCCGCGAGCATCCTCGGGAAACTGAAGACGGTGTCGCACATCGTGCTCGTGATGGCCATTCTGGTCGGCCGATCGTTCTCGGTTGGCTCGTGGATCGAGGTCGCGAAGACCGCCTCTCTCTCGCTGGCGGTCGCCTTAACCGTCGTATCCGGCGTCGAGTACTTCATTCGGTCGCGAAAGCTGTTCGCGTAGACGGGGTGACATTTCAGAGGACTTGGCGCGCCGTCCTCTGCGCGACCCGGCAGGACATGCTGTGAAGCGCTTCGACGCCGCGCATGCTTGGTTGAAACGAGTGCTCTAGGGCGTCGTCAGATTCCGCTTGATCTCATCGAACTGCTCTTTCGTGATCTCGCCTCGCGCGTAGCGTAGCTTTGCGATCTCGAGCGCATCCTGCTTGCCCGGCCCTCGCGATGCATCGTGGTCGTGACGAGTCACCCGGTTGACGACCCACACGATGAGCGCGATGAGGACGCCCCAGAAAAGGAGGGTCGAGATTCCGCCCACCACCATTCGCCAACCCATTCCGCTATGAACGTACCACATGGTGATCCCTCCATTCGGTGCAGTGTCCAGTCTACGCCCGGGCGCCTGGACTGCAACCTTGGCGCTGTTCCCGTTCACCGACCTCACGAGCCTGCATTGGCCCCGCGGGACCCGGCTTGTGGCGCTTGGCTAGGCAAGTCCGGCCCGATTCCTATAATGGCGAACGGGAGATCCCTGGGGGCGCCGGCGGGGCACTACCGGACCTCGGAAGGAGATCACGGTGGTCATGCCCAACGCGACGCAAGAAGTGCGTCGGTGTAGCTCTGAGGCGGACGCGGAGCGAGCGCACAGCGCGCCCGCTTGTCTGCCGTTCTCTCGTCTTCTCATCTCCACGATGCGGTTCACCCTCGGGCGGCTCGCCACACGGGATTCCCGATGACGTCGGCCGATGTCCTCCTCGAGGTCCGCGATCTCGAAGTGCATTTCGCTGTGCCGGGCGTCACGGTCCGCGCGGTGGATGGAGTCACCTACGCGATCGACTCGGAGAGGACTCTGGGCGTCGTCGGCGAGAGCGGGTGCGGGAAGACGGTGACCGCGCTGGCGATCATGGGCCTGATTCCTTCGCCGCCCGGCCGGATTGTCGGGGGACAGATCCTATACCACAGGGACGGCGGCATCGTCGACTTGGCCCAGCTCCCGCCGCGCGGACAGGAGATGCGGGCCATTCGCGGAAACGAGATCGCAATGATCTTCCAGGAGCCGATGACGTCGCTCAATCCCGTGCTTACGATCGGCTTCCAAATCATGGAGTCGATCACGCTCCACCAGCGGATGACGAAGCGCGAAGCCAAGAGGCAGGCCGTCGAGATGCTCCGCGCCGTCGGGATTCCCCTTCCAGAAGAGCGAGTGGACGAGTTCCCGCATCAGATGTCGGGGGGAATGCGACAGAGAGCCATGATCGCCATGGCCCTCTCGTGCAACCCGGTGTTGCTTATCGCCGACGAGCCGACCACCGCGCTGGACGTGACCATCCAGGCCCAGGTGCTTGAATTGATGAACAACCTGCGGCGGGACTTCCACGCCGCCATCCAATTCATCACCCACGATCTCGGCGTGGTTGCAGGCATGGCGGATGACGTGGCGGTCATGTACCTCGGGCGAATCGTGGAAGCCGCTACGGTTCGCGACATCTTTCATTCGCCGAAGCATCCGTATACGCAAGGCCTAATGAAGTCGATCCCGTCGCTGACTCGGAGCAAGGAGCGGCTCGTCCCGATCGAGGGAATCGTCCCCGATCCGAGCGACGCCCCGCCCGGGTGCGGATTCGAGCCGCGCTGCCCGGAGCGTATGAGCATCTGCCGCACGACGCCTCCGCCCCTGGTTGCCACGGCTCCTGGCCACGATGCGGCCTGCTGGCTGTACCAGCCGGACGTGCACTTGGTTCGACGGACACTGCGAGGGTGGAAATGATACGCGTGGCTGGCGAGGAAGGCGCCCTGTTGGAGGTGACGGGACTGACGAAGCACTTTCCCGTTCGACAGAAGGGTTTCCGCCGCCTGCGCGGGTTGGTTAGGGCGGTCGACGGAATCGACCTTCGCATCCAGGAGCGAGAGACTCTCGGTCTCGTTGGCGAGAGCGGGTGCGGCAAGACGACGGCTGGGCGGGCGGTCCTTCGATTGGTTGAGCCGACGGCAGGCCGGATCCTCTTCCGTAGCCGCCGAATGGCCGCCGACGGCGTGGCGGAGGCGAGAGCCGTGGATGTTCTGAGCGCATCGCGACGCGAGATGAAGATGCTGCGGCGCGACATGCAGATCATCTTCCAGGACCCTTATTCATCCCTCAATCCGCGGATGACGGTCGGATCCATCGTCGGAGAGCCGCTGATCGTGCACCGCATGGGGCGTGCCCTCGAGCGTGCCGACCGCGTCCGCGAGGTCCTCGCGGCGGTTGGATTGACACCCGAGCACATGCGGAGATACCCGCACGAGTTCTCGGGCGGCCAGCGTCAACGGATCGGCATCGCTCGTGCCCTTGTGCTCGAGCCGCAGCTCATCGTCTGTGATGAGCCGGTGTCAGCTCTCGATGTGTCGATTCAAGCGCAGGTGCTCAACCTGCTCGAGGACTTGCAGCGTGAGTTCGGGCTGACCTACTTGTTCATCGCGCACAACTTGTCTGTGGTGAAGCACATCAGCAACCGCGTGGCGGTCATGTACCTGGGGAGGATCGTGGAACTTGCGTCGACCGAGCGCTTGTTCGCGGAGCCGAAGCACCCGTACACCGAGGCGCTCGTTTCCGCCGTTCCCGTTCCGGAGCCGGACTACATGGTCGAGCGGATGATCCTGCAGGGGGACGTCCCAAGCCCGGTCACGCCGCCCAGCGGGTGTCACTTCCACCCGCGTTGCCGCTATGCCGTGGAGGTCTGTAGGAGCGAGGCGCCAGTCTATCGCGATGTCGGACATGATCACTTTGTGGCCTGCCATCGTGGCGACGAGCTGAGTCTCCAGCCGATTCGGGATGGAGATCGATCGGGTGGAGGAGGGACCGCATCATGAGCGGGCTGTTACGCTACGCGTTCCAGCGGCTTCTGTTAACCATCCCGATGATCTTCATCCTCTTGACGGTCATCTTCCTCATCATCCGCGTCATGCCGGGCGATCCCATATCCATGGTGTACGGCGCTCGTCCGGTCTCCGAGGAGCTTAAGGCCGAGAAGCGCGCAGAGTACGGTTTCGATAAGCCGATTCTTGTGCAGTACGGGGTCTACATCAGCGGGGTCTTCCGCGGGGATTTCGGGAACTCCATACGAACGAGCACGCCCGTGCTCCAGGAGCTCTTTCTGCGATTCCCCGCGACGATCGAGCTCGCGCTGTTCGGGCTCCTGGTGGCGGCCATCCTTGGGTTCACGACCGGGGTGCTTGCCGCGACGCGCGCCGACCGCCCGGTCGACCACGGAATCCGCGTCTTCCACATTGCATCCTTTGCGATTCCCGTCTTCTGGCTAGGGCTCATGTTCCAGGTCATCTTCGCCGTCAAGCTCAAGTGGTTGCCGGTCGCGGGACGCCTCGGCGGGGAGATGGCGTTCACGTTCAGGCCGGTTACCGGCCTGTACGTCCTCGACGCGATTCTTCGCCTCGATGGCCACGCGCTGCTCGACGTTCTCCAGCACTTGGCGCTGCCCGCGCTCACCCTAGGGATCGCCACTACGGGGCTTCTCGGCCGGATGAGCCGGGCGAGCATGCTCGAGACGCTCGATCAGGACTACGTGACGACTGCCCGGGCGAAGGGGCTGGGAGAACGCGTCGTCGTCCTTCGGCACGCGCTGCGCAACGCGCTCATCCCGATCGTCACGGTCTTCGGACTCGAGTTTGCGGTGCTCATGGGAGGCGCCGTCCTGACGGAGACTGTTTTCTCGTGGCCAGGTATTGCCAGTTACCTGATCCGGTCCATCAATGCGCGTGACTATATCGCGGTGCAGGGAAGCGTCGTCTTTATCGCGCTCTTCATCTCCGTGATCAACCTAATCGTCGACCTGCTCTACTCGTTGATCGATCCGAGAGTGAGGTACTGAGATGCGGGACTACGGTGAAGGACAGGGAGTCCGTCGTTCTTTCCTTGCCTACGGCTTCCTGGCGCTTCTGCATCGGGTCTCGCGTGGGCGGGCCGCCCTGCACAAGCAGACCGTTCTGAAGGTGGGGCTTGTCATCGTTCTTGCGTTTCTGCTCATGACCGCGATCGCTCGCGCCTGGCCTTCCGTCAACGGCTACAGCCCGATCCTGTACCGTGACGGGCCGCGCCTCGGGGGACCGTCGCTGAGTCACTGGATGGGTACAGATCAGCTGCAGCGCGACGTGTTCAGCCGCATTCTCGGAGGTGGGTACGCGTCGCTGATCGTCGCGTTCGCGGGAGTTGCGCTTAGCATGGTGACCGGGTCCCTCTTGGGATGGATCTCAGGGTACGCCGGCGGATGGCTGGACCGGGTTCTCTCTCTTGCGATGGACGCGATCTACGCCTTCCCGTCCCTCATCCTCGCCATCGTCCTTGTGGCCATGTTCGGCGCGGGCATCAGCCCGATGATCTGGGCCGTGGGCGTAGTCTACATCCCCACCTATTTCCGCGTGACACGCGCCGAGTCGATGCAGGTGCGCGAGACGACGTACATCGAGGCCGTTCGGGCGATCGGAGCGAGCCGCACGCGCATCGTCCTTCGCCATGTGGCTCCGAACACGATCAACGCGATTATGGCCGTATCGTCGTTCAATCTTGCTGACGCGATCCTCACCGTCGCGGCCCTCTCCTTCCTCGGGTTCGGACTGCCCCCGCCGGCGCCGGATTGGGGATTCGACATCCAGAACGGCCAGAAGTACCTGCAGTCCGGATCGTGGTGGCTGATCACGTTCCCCGGCCTCATGATCATCGCACTCTCGCTCGGATTCGGCCTCATCGGCGAGGGGATCAGCGACCTCGTGAACCCGAAGCGCAGGCGGAAGCATGTTTGACTTCGGCATTCGGCAGGAAGTAGCGTGACATAGGAGGCAGTTCCAAACCGGATTCCTGTTGGGAGGTGATGCACGCGGGTTTGTGGATTCCACCAGGTCTGGCAGCAGTTCTGCAAGGAGGTAGGCAAGATGTCAAGATTTGTCGGGTTGGTGCTCTTGGCTGGTCTCTTGATCGGCTCGCTGGCCGCCTTCGGCGCGGACAAGCCGCTGATCATCGGCACAATCGATTCGGTGGATGAGCTTTCGTTCGCCAACAGCTGGGACATGTACAGCTGGCATGTCCTTCGCGCGACGTGCGACGCACTCCTGAAGCTCAACGACGACACACTCGAACTGGAAGGCGCCATCGCTCAATCGTGGGATGTCTCCGACGATGGCACGATCTACACGTTCCACATCCGCCCCGGGATTGTGTTCACGGACGGGACGGCGTGCGACGCGAACGCGGTCAAGTACTCACTCGATCGAACGCGGCGTCAGGATGGTCCAAAGGGCGCTGTGAGCCTGATCTACGTGATTAACACGATCACGGTGCTTGACCCGCTCACGGTCCAGATCACGCTGAAGCAGCCGGACGTCACGTTCCTGCTCGCAATGACCAATCAGATCGCTCCGGCGATGATCTATTCGCAGGCGAGTGCTCCGGGTGACGAGTTCGACCGCGGGCGCTACGCAGGATGCGGACCGTACAAGCTCGTCGAGTTCGTGCCCGACCAGTACGTGAGGTACGAGGCGAACCCGACTTACTACGGGAAGCAGCCGGCGAGCAAGTACGTCATCGAGAGACACTACTCCGACGCCGCGGCGTTGCGCGCCGCGATCGAGTCGGGCGAAGTCGATGTCGCATTCCGCACGCTGAACCCCGAGGACATCACGGATCTCAAGAGCAACCCGCAGGTTGTCATCGAGAGCTGGCCGCCGAGCCCCGGCATCCGGTACCTCCTGTTCAACGTGACGAATCCACCAGTCGACAACCCGTTCGTTCGCCAGGCGATCTGCTATGCCGTCGATCGAAGCGCGATCGTCAGTCAGGTCTTTGGCGGAACCGTCCTTCCGATCTATACGATGGTCCCGAACGTCGATCCTCCGTTCTTCGGAGCGCTTCCGACATTCCCCGAGCGCGACCTGGCCAAGGCACGTGAGCTGCTCGCGACCGTAGGCTACAACGAGCAGCACCCGCTCGTTCTGAGCCTGCCCTACACGCCATCCCATTACGGGACGTTTGAGGCGGACGTTGCGACCGTCATCGCGGCGAGCCTTGAGGAGACGGGGGTCATCCACGTCAACATCGAGGCGCTCGAGTGGGGAGCGTATCTTGACCAGATGTCATCCGGTGCGTTCGGCATGTACCTCCTCGGTTGGCACCCGGACTACCTCGAGACGTCGAACTTCCTCGGACCTTGGACGACCGACGGTCCGGAGTCCATGGGCACCTACTTCGACCACCATCCGAACTACCAGGCGTACAAGGACATCATGGACGTGGCCCGCGCGACCGTCGACACGGTGAAACGTGGGAAACTGTACGAGGCGATCCAAATCCTCAGCACGCAAGACGTGCCCTGGATTCCGCTTTGGTCGATGACCGACGAAATGGTCACGGCGCGGCTTCCCAACGTGCACGGAGTGAAGCTCGACGTCACGATGGACATCGATATTTGGAACATCTACAAGGACTAGCAGGCGCGATGTTCGAAATGAGCGGGGCCGATTCGTCGGCCCCGCTTCTTGCTTGTTCGGATGTCCGAGTTCCGAGCGCTGATGCAGAAGGACGGCACGAACCGCGGCGCCACAACCTGCTCCGCAACGCTTTCGACGAGCGCGTGCGTCTTTCGCCCTACTCGCCGATGACCTTCACGAGCACCCGCTTCCTGCGTCTGCCGTCGAACTCGCCATAGAAGACCTGTTCCCAAGTGCCGAGGTCGAGTCGGCCGCCAGTCACGGCGAGAACGACTTCGCGCCCCATGATCTGGCGCTTCAAGTGGGCGTCGGCGTTGTCTTCGCCGGTCCGATTGTGCTTGTACGCGTCGGTTGGCTCGTGTGGCGCGAGCTCCTCGAGCCAGCGGTCGAAGTCGTCGTGCAGCCCGGACTCGTCATCGTTCACGAACACGCTCGACGTGATGTGCATCGAGTTCACGAGGCACAGACCTTCGCGGATGCCGCTCGAGCGGACGACCTCCTCGACCTCCGGAGTGATGTTCACGAATCCCCGACGCCGCGGAATCTCGAACCATAACTCTTCCCGATGGCTTCGCATCTCTTCACGGACCTTCCATGCGTGAGACCAGGCCAGCCGCGTCGTGGCTGGCCCTAGCTGTCGGATGGCCACCCATCCCATCCAATGGCCTCCGACAGCCAGCGGCCTCGCCTACTCGCCCACCGTGAACGGGGCGTCGAATGCTTGGTTCCCGGCGATCCAACCCTGCACGTGGTAGCGGCCGGGAGCGCGGGTGGCGAGATCCCAGGTGTAGAGCCTCCATTCGCCGCCCGACACGACGTCTTCGGTCTTGTCGACCACAGCGCCGGAGGGATCCATCCACTCGACGTCGAATGGATCCCCGTCCTGCACGCGGAGGAAGTGCACGATGAGCTGGACGTCGCCGGTCGTCGAGTAGCGGTGGGTCTCGTTCCCTCCGACATAGCCCGAGCCCTTCGTCTTCACGCTGTCGTAGAGGCCGTAGCGCAACTCGCGCGTGTATGTCGTGGTGAGGTGATCGGCCACCTGGCCAGCGATCTCGTCCGCGGCGGCCGCGATGAGCGAATCGTAGCTGCCGAATGCGGTCCCCTGACGGACCGTGGTGTCCGCCGAACCGGACGTGTCGGTCGACTGCTCGACTTGGCCGGTCCGGGCATCGATCACCTCGACCTGGGCCGTGACCCGCACCGAGTACTTCGTGGCCGGCGCTTCCTCAATACAGTTTCCGCCGTCCCACTTCACGCATAGGGTCGTCGGCTCGGCCAGGGTGTCGACCGCGTAGACAGAACCGGTGACGAGCTTGCTGACACCAGTCAAGGTTCCGATCTGGACCGCTGTCGTGGGATCGATGACGCCGCTCGTCCCGAGCGCGCGCTCGATGAGGAGGGCGTCAAGCTGAGCTCGAGAGAACACGTTGATTCCTGATTCGCCGACAAGCCGGGACTCGACCCGCCCGCGGAGGGTTTCCTCGCCCCCCCGCCAACTCGAGCTGTTGCGGAATGCGAGCACAGCGACGTCAAGCCGCTCCGTCGCGACGACGGCCCGCTGCGCGGGTTCCGGAACGACGAGCAAGAGAAGGCCGACGATTAGGATGACGCCCACGACGAGCGCGATGACGAGGCCGGTCTGATCGCTCATGGAGTCCCTCCTGCGGACCTCTCGGGGCCGCGCCCCTACGGTAGTGCGGGACGGTTCGCGAATCAAGAAGGGAACCTGTGCTGACGCTATCGCACCGCGAGGTGCTTCCGCGCCGTCTCGCACGCAATGCGATTCGCGACGGAGAGAGTCTCTCCGTTCTGCAAGCTCACGACGAAACCGGCGGCGTACGCGTCTCCAGCTCCGGTTGGATCGACATCCAGAATGGCGCTGGAACGGGCCTGACTGCGCTCTTCGTTGCGCCAAGCGAGAGCGCCGTCCGAGCCAAGCGTGAGCGCTCCGGCGGCGTGCGATGCTGCAAGCGCATCGACGATGGCCGCAGCTTCCGTGCGTCCCGTGAGAAGCCGTCCCTCACTGTGGTTGAGAACGAGGATTCCTGCGTCGCGCACCGCCTGCCGGAAGAGCTCCACGCCGAACGATTCGATGAGGTTCGCCGGCGGGGCGGTGACGGAGATGGCGGCACCGATGTCGCGGGCGAAGGCGATGGCGCGCGCAACAGCGCGCGCCTGAGGCACGGACAGGAACGCGTACCCTGAGACGTGCACGCAATGGAGGTCCTCGAAGAGTCCGGGGTCCACATCCTCCTCGTCGAGGGCGTCATTGGCGCCGCGGGAGCAAATCATCGAGCGATCGCCGCCTCGATGGAGCGCGAGGACCACGCCCGACGGCCCGTCGACTCGTCGCAAGCACGGGTGAATGCCGTGGGACGAGAGGTCCTGTACGAGCACGTCGCCGACCGCGTCGTTGCCGACAGCGCCGAGGAACGTCACGTCGGCGCCGAGGCCTGTCGCAACGCGGGCGAACGTTCCCGCCGATCCCCCGGGAACAGCGCGGACGACGGACCGCGTCTCCTGGCCGCATGCCGTCGGCATCGGCTCCTCGGCGCGGACATCGAGATTGAGGTCTCCAACGACGAGGAGGCGAATCATGAGCCCGCGCGCGATGCGGCGATGGCCCCTGCGACGGCGCGCACCCGCGCCACATCGACTCTCGCTTCGATCTGGCCGCCTTGCTTAAGCGCCGTCCCGACGATGAACCCGTCTGCGCGTCGATATTGCGCTACCGTCTCGGCGGTGATTCCGGAGCCGATAAAGACGGGGCGCTGCGTGACTGCCTTCACAGTCTCGAGGTCGTCCGCGGTGGCTCGGAAGCCTGTCCCGATGCCGGTGACGATGAGCGCGTCGGGTTGGTTGCGGTCGACATCGACGGCGGCTTGGTCGAGCCTCGTGAGATGGGCGGCGTGCTTGACGTGCACGTCGGCGAGGATCTCAACCTCGGTCCCGAGGTCACGCCGCAACCGGAGAAGCTCACGCGCCTCTCCTTCGATCACGCCCTGATCTGTGAACGCCACGCCGGCGAACACATTGACGCGGATGAAGGACGCGCCGCAGGCCGCCGCAATTGCGAGCGCGGCGACGCCGTCGTTGCGGAGAACGTTCACGCCGAGCGGAACGTGAGCCGCGTCCGCGAGGCGAAGAACGATCGCAGTCATCATGGCAATCGTCTCGCGCGGCGCCGTCTTGGCGAACGGCGTGTCACCGAAATTCTCGATCAGGACGGCGTCGACGCCGCCACCCTCGAGCGCCCGCTGGTCGCGGAGCGCGGCGTCAAGGATCTGCTTCGTGCCTCGACGCGCATACGCGGGGCTGCCGGCGAGCGGTGCGAGGTGGATCATCCCGACGAACGGCTTGGAGGTCGCAAGAAGCTTCATCACGGGCGACTATACGCGTGGCGGAAGCTCCGCGGCAAGGGAAAGGAGCGCGAACCTGAACGACTACGTGTTCGTGCCTGTCAATGCGATGCCTGACGTCCCCGGGATGGCCGTGCCAAGCCACATCTACTGGATCCTCCGTGAGCCGGGCCCCCTCCTTGGGATGGCTCAGCCCACGTCGAGCACTCCATGGACGGCGCTCTACGACCTCGGAGTGCGTCACGTCGCTTGCCTGACCAACGACGCGCCAATGTACGATCCGTCTCCTCTCTCCGTACTCTCTGCCGTCGAGTTGCAGGACCTCTACGGCGGCATCGACCCTGCCCGGCCTCGCGATGAGGAAGAGCGAGTCCGACTCGCTGTCTCCGCTATTGTGGGCGCGCTTCGCCGTGGTGAGGGCGTCGTCGTTCACTGCGCCGGTGGGACGGGTCGGACGGGCACGGTCATCGGAGCTGCGCTCGTCTCTCTCGGCGTCTCTCCGGCCGACGCGATCGCGCACTTGCAGGATGCAAACAGGAGACGCGGGCGTTCATGGCCCGAGTCGCCCTGGCAGGAAGATCTGCTCCGCCGCCTCGGAGCCCTTTCCATCTAGGTCGCGTGCCGCTAGAGCCATGGCGTGATGTTGCGATCGCGGATCCGAACCGGATGGTCCTCATCGCGCACGATGCCTTGGCGGTCGATGATGAAGGCGTGGGGGACAAGGTCGACGCCGTAGAGAGTCCGTGCCGTGCCCGTTGCGTCATGGAGGGCAATGAACCCGCTGTAGCCCTGCTCGTCGAGTAGGACGCGTGCCTCCTCGGCCGTCACGTCCTCACTGATGAGGACGACGAGGAGACCGTCCGCCGCGAACTTCGTTCGCAGCGCTTCGATCGCCGGCATCGACATGCGGCAGGGCGAGCACGTGCTGCGCCAGAACTCGAGCAGGACCACGTATCCACGGAAGTCGGAGAGCGACTGAGCCTCGCCTGTTCTGACGTTCGCGAGCGAGATGTCGGGCGCCCGGTCCCCGATTTCCGTGCCGACAGGCGGGGGTACATCCGATGCCGTAACGTCGACCATACGCATCGTCTCGGCGCTCTTCCCGAAGTCATCCGTGACCGTAAGCGTTGCCGAATACGTGCCCGCGCTCGAATAGGTATGCGTCGCGGTCGCGCCGGCCGCCGTGGACCCGTCTCCGAACCCCCAGTCGTACGAGGCAATGGCGCCATCCGGGTCGCTGGACTCGGCCCCATCGAAGAAGACGGCGAGGGGCGCCATGCCCGATGCAGGGCTGCGCGTGAACGACACAAGGGGCGCCTTGTCTGACTCCAGGCATCCCGCAGTCGCGAGGATCAGAAGCCCGATGCCTGCAAGGCCGACGTATCGCTTCATCACTCTCCACCTTACCCGACAAAGTGTTGAGGCTCCTCTCGGAGCCTCGACCCTGCGTCCTCTCTCTCGTACTCCACACAAGATAGGCCTTCGCTGTCAACGGCGCATGGAGCGCCTGTGAAGCGAACGTGAAGGTCGCGGGAGTGTTGAACGCTGCCGTGTGCATGCCCGGGACTGCGGAAGGCGCTGCGGCGGTGTCCACCGGAGTTCGCGTGAAGGACTCAGGTTCTTGCCGGGGCGCCCTGTCCCGCGCTGCGCCCGGCCTACTCCTGAGCCCAGATCGTAACGCTGAACGTTTGGGCAGGCTCCGTCTCCCACGAGCGCGCATACGCGTATTCCAACGTCACTGTTCCGGTGCGAGCCACGATGTACTCGAAGATGCAGAGGCCGGATGCGCCGGGCATGTTCTCCCCGGCCGGGAATTCCCACTCGCTTTCACGAGCTACATCCAGGGGGGACGCGGCGAGCCCGGCATCGGACGGCGCGACCCGCCCCCACGTGTAGCCCGTGGAGGGATTGCCCGCGAGCCGCACGACGAGGCGATCGCCTAGGTGTGCGACCTTGATCGCTCCGGCATCGTCTAGCGAGACCGAGACGGTTCCCAGCGAACAGCCGGCGACTAAGGCGGCGATTCCGACCAGGACAAAGAGAAGCACGATGATGCGGCGGGTGTTCTTCATACTGCCTCCTGTTCGCTCTGCGACGAGAACATAGCGGCCCCCGGCCGCGAGGCCAAGAGCCGCCTCCGTCTCTTCACGCAATCCGGCGACGTCTACTGCGGCGTCGTTCCCGTCGCTGTCTGAGACGCTGACTGGAGCGCGTCCAGGCGTGACTGGATCGTTGCATCCCCGGGGGTTCGCGTGAGCGCACTTTGATACGCCGCAATCGCCTTGGTGAACGCATCGGCGATCTGCGTCGTGATGTCGGCGATCTGCGTGGCGTCCGGGCTAGCCGCCGCCTGAAGCTGGGTCTTCTTGGTCTTCAGATCCTGGATCTTGCTCTCGTAGAGCGTGCCGATGATGTAGGGTAGGTAGGGCTCATCGACGGTCCCGGCCTGCCACAGAGTCTCGTACGCTGCAAGGCCGGAATCGCTGTTGATCCGTTGCTGGCGCGCGGCGTCCAGCATCGGATCGTTCACCGCGACGACTGCTGCCGCCATGACGTTCTTGTACCAGTCGTTCGCTCGCTGTGTCACGACTTCCTGCTTCGCGTCCGCTTCGACCTTCGCCTGAACGTCTGCGAAGACGGCGGTCACCGCCGCCTTCTTGTCGGTGACAAGGATGATGTGGTAGCCGTATTGAGTTTGAACGATCCCGCTGCGCTGTCCCACGTCCAGCGCGAACGCAGCATCTTCGAAAGCCTGGACCATCGCGCCGCGACCGAACCATCCGAGGTCGCCGCCCTGCTGAGCACTGGCGGTGTCGGTAGACTTCGCCTTCGCCTCCGTGGCGAAATCGGCCCCGGCTTCGAGATCGGCGAGCACAGCCTTCGCGTCGTCCTCGGTCTTCAGCAGGATGTGCGAGGCGCGAATCTGCTCCGGCGTGTCGTAGTTCGCCTTGTTCTTTTCCCAGTAGGCCTGGATCTGGTCCGGGGTCAAGTCGACCGAGCCGGCAACGGCGGCCTGGAGCTTCATCATGAGGAGCTGGCTGCGGATGCTCGCCAGTCCGTTCGCCTTGAATTGATCGAGCGTCATGTTCTGCTGGGTGAGAAGCGTGGTGAGCGTGTCCTCGGTCAGTCCCTGCGCGCTGAGGAATTTGGCGTATTCTGTATTGAATTCGGCATTGAGTTCATCGTCCGTGACCGTGAGATTGCGGCTCTTCACCTCAGCATCCGCGATCACGCCGAAGACGAGCTGGTCCAGCGCTTGGGCCTCGATCCCGAGGTTCATCGCATACCCCTGAGCGCCCTTCAGCTGGCTCTGGAAGTCTTGGCCCATCTGCGCGTATACGCTCTGGTACCGTGCGACGATGGTCTTCACGGCCGCACCCAACTCGCTGTCGGTGATCGGCGCTCCATTGACTGTGGCGGCGACGTCACTCGCCTGCGACGCTGCGACGGCGTTGGCCGGAGCTTCCGGAGTCGTCGTCGCTGGAGTTGTTGTCGTGGGCGTCTGGGCCGGTTCGCTCGGCGTCGGGACGGCCACCGGAGTCGTCTCCGTGGTCACGGCCTGCGTTGCCACCGGCACCGACGGCTGGTGCGGCGTGAACGCCCAGATGGCGAGGCCGAGGGCTATGGCCAGACCCAAGATAATCAGAAGCGTCTTGTTCATCGCTTTCTCCTTCTCGCTTCGAAATAAGCACAGACTATGACTCTACTGCGCCGGCACGTCGATCACCAGGGAGCGGCTGCATTCCCGCGGCCGCTCGAAGGCGCGTCTTCCTAGAGCCATTGCTTGATGAAGTCGTCCGTGAGTCCCGATGGATGGCCGGAATAGCGGATCACTCCCGTCCGATCGACGAGGAATGCCGTCGGAGTGACGGAGACGCCGTAGTTGACCATCGTCGGCTTCGCCGCATCGCTTTCCCACGCGAGGACGAACTGCGTGTACCCGTAGCGTTCGAGATAGGACACAGCCGCGGACGGAGATCGGTCGAGTACGACGAGCATGACCACGAGACCTCGGCCGGCGTACGTCTCCCGATACGTCTCCAGTTCTGGCGTTGACGCCTGACAGCCGGGACACGTACTGAGCCAGAATTCCACCAGAACAGGTCGCCCTACGTAGCTTGAGAGGTGCACCATCCCTTCGGTGCTCAGATTCGGGAGCGCGATCTCGGGAGCACGCTGCCCAATGCCACTCCCAACAGGCACGTCCGTCGCAACGTTCTGCGTCGCCGTACCGGTCGATGTGCCAGCCTGAGACGGCAGGGAAGCGATGTCGACCGTCTGAGTGACTAGGCTTGTGGCTCCGCCGCTATCGCCGACAAGCAACGTGACAGCATAGGAACTAGCTTGAGCGTAGGCATGAGTCACCGGCGACCCCGAACCGGTCGTTCCGTCGCCGAACAGCCACTGGTACCGCACAATCTGCCCGTCCGGGTCGGATGACCCCGAGCCGTCATACGTAACGGCGAACCCCGACACCGCGCGATAAGCCACGATCCGTGCCACAGGGGCCTGATTCGCGGCCACCGCGAGCGACGCCGCGCAGACCACCGCGAAGAGGGCCAGAGCCACGGGAGTACTGATCCGTCTTGGCATGACTCCTTCTCCCATCCCTCGGGACTAGGGTGATTGTACAAGAAGACGACGCAGGCGCGAGTCCCTCGGCGCCGAGGGCGCACGCTGAAGCCTTTCGCTACACTCTCGCCGTGATTCGTGATATCCAGGCCCGGACACTCCTCTCCCGCGTAGACGAGATCGACATGTGGTTCGGCCTCGACTTCGGAATGAACCTGTACCGAGGCTGCCAGCACCACTGCATCTACTGCGATTCGCGCAGCGCGTGCTACGGCAACGATCGATTCGACGAGGACATCTGCGTGAAGCGGAATGCAATCGACGTCCTGCGAGAGGAACTCCGGCGCAAGCGAAAGAAGGGAGTTGTCGGAACGGGCTCGATGAACGATCCCTACATGCCAGCCGAGGCCGACGAGCGGCTCACGCAGAGGGCGCTCGAACTCCTCGCCGAATACGGATTCGGCGTGCACGTGATCACGAAGAGCACGCTTGTCCTGCGTGACGTGAGCCTTCTCCAGAAGGTTGCGCGGCGTTCGACGGCGGCAGTCTCTCTGACAATCACCACCCTGGATGACGAGCTGGCACGGATCGTCGAGCCGGGCGCTCCACCGCCGTCGGATCGGCTCCGCGCACTGCGCGAGCTGGCCGATGCGGGGATCGAAGCTCGGGTCGCCCTGATGCCCGTTCTGCCGTTTCTCGAGGATTCCTGGGATGCCGTCCGTTGCCTCGTCGAGCGAGCGCACTCCGCCGGCGTTCAGGCCATCGTGGCGTCGTTCGGAGTCACGATGCGCGACCGGCAGCGGGAGTACTTCTACGCCCGCCTGGATGAGAACTTCCCCGGCCTGCGCCGGATCTACCAGGAGCGCTTCGGGGATCGTTACGTGTGCGCCGCCCCGGAAGCCGAGACGCTCCGCGCCCGCTTCGAAGAGCTGTGCGCGGCGCACGGCATGCGCACGTCGGTGCGCCCTCTCCTTGCGCCTTCGGCGACGGAGCTGCCGTTGCTTGCGTGAATTCCGTTGAGAGCAATCGAACGCCGAGCAGTGGATTCGTCTCTCTCCGAGGCGCCCCCTGGCCGCCCGACAAGAGGACAACGTCCCCTTTGGGTGGCCGCGGATCTCTCCCGCATCGACCGAGGAGAGGATAGGCTCCTTGGACATGACGTTGCGAAGAGAGAGAGGCGGTCGACGATGAAGTGGATCGCCCTACCGATCGTGCTCATCGGCGCGGCGCTTTCCCTCGCCGCCCTGTTGCTTCCGGGCGGCGATGCGGCGTCGTCTGCGCTGGCAGGCTACGAGGCTCTTCGGAAGGCGGAGGCCGGACTCCCCGGGTCGGTCGTATCGCTCGAGCAGCTTGCCGCTCGCCAGGATGCCCTCGGCTGGGAGGCGGGCGTTGCTGCGGCGCGAGCGCATGCAACCGCCGCGGACTTTGCGGGAGCCGCCGAGTTCCTGCGCCACGCGCTGGGACTTCGCTCGACGGCGGAGCTACGCGCCGAGCTCGGATCGATTCTGGAGGCCGCTGGGCTGCGCGCCGAGGCCAAGGCGGAGTGGGAGAAGCTTCTGCCGCGGGCGGATGCGGTGTCCGCCATGGTGCGGCTCGAACCCGACGCGGTGCGCTTGGCCACCGTTTTCGTTCAGGCGGGACGATACGCGGACGCTCTTCCACTCGTTACTCCAGCTGCAACGGACGCGACGCATCTCCTCCGCGCTCGCGCGCTCGCTGGGCTGGGGAAGTCGCAGGACGCGGCCGCCGAATTCGTGCTCTATCTCACGGCACACAAGAGCGACACGGCGGTCCGGATCGAGTACGGACGTACTCTCGAACGAGCCGGCGAGTCCGACAAGGCGCTGGTTCTCTACCGCGACATCGGGGCTTCCGCGGCGTATCGGGAAGGCCTCCTGCTCGAGAGCCTGGGGCGCGTTCGCGATGCCATCGATGCGTATCAGCGTTCCTCCGACTCTGAAGCGCGTTGGCGTGCCGCACGTCTGTTCGAGTCTCTCGGCGAGGCCCAGAATGCCCTCTCGATCTACGAGGCCCTCGCGGCGGGAACTCACCGAGTGCACGACGACGCCTCCCTCCGCGCGGTCCTCCTGTTGCGAAGCGCGGGCAAAGCGGACGAAGCGGCGACGTTCGTCGGTGGTCTGCCCGATGCGTTCGACTGGATCCTCGGGTCCTACGCGCCTCGGACGTTCCTCGACCCGGCGGACGGTGTCATCTCGAGCCTTGTGACGACCGCGCTTCGCGTCGCGGATTCGCTTACCCAGCGCGGCAACAGCGACTGGGCATCGGCAGAACTCGAGTTTGCTCTCTCCGACGCCGACGCCGCAGGGCACCTGGCGATCGGACGATGGTTTGCCGCGCACGGCGATCCGCGGCGCGCGTTCCAGATTGGCAGCGAGCTTCTGGCCAAGAGCCCCACGCGGGCCTCCTACGAACTCGCCTATCCGAAGGCCTACTGGGCGAGCGTCGAGCGGTGGGCGTCGACCTACGAGATCGACCCCTATCTCGTCCTCGCCGTGGTGCGTGAAGAGTCGAACTACCTCCCCACAGCGGTCTCGTCGTCGAACGCCGGCGGTTTGATGCAACTCCTTCCCTCGACAGCGAAGTGGATCGCGGAGTCAAAGTGCAAACTGACCTACACGGCAGCCCTTGCGTTCGACCCCGACGCGAACATCCGGATGGGATCCTGGTATCTCTCGTACCTCGCGAGTCTCTACGACGGCGACATCGTCCGCGCTGTCGCCGCGTACAACGGCGGGAACGGCAACATCGATCGGTGGACGGCAGCTGCCAAAGCGACCCGGCGCGCGGATGTGCCCGGCGCCCTCGTCTCGATCGAGACGCGCGAGTACCTGACCAAGGTGCTCAACTCGTGGCTCGTCTACCGAGCCCTCTACGCGCCGAATCCCACCTCGTGACGCGAGCGAGGCCTCCCTGTCCCGCATCTCGGGAATGGACGCCGCCGTTCGCTCGGTATAATCACCCCAGTACAGTAGATCGCAGGAGGGCCCATGGGTACGTATCGAGTGGCAATGCTTCCTGGGGACGGCATCGGCGGCGACGTGCTCGCCGCCGCGCGGCGCGTTCTCGATGCAGTAGGATTCAAGGCGGACTACCAATACGGCGACATCGGCTGGGAGTTCTGGAAGGCGGAGGGCAATCCGCTGCCCGACCGCACGGTGAAACTGCTCAAGTCGACCGACGTCTGCCTGTTCGGCGCCATCACGTCGAAGCCGAAAGAGGAGGCGGCCGCGGAGCTCTCTCCAACTCTTCAGGGCAAGGGCTATTCCTATGCCAGCCCCATCGTCGGGCTGCGTCAGTTGTTCGATCTCCACACGAACCTCCGCCCGTGCAAGGCCTATCCGGGAAACCCGCTCAACCTGCGCGACGACATCGATCTCGTGGTCTTCCGCGAGAACACGGAAGGTCTCTACGCCGGAGTCGAGTGGCATCCCATTCCCGACAGCGTTCGCCAGGCGCTCCGCGTCCACCCCAAGATGAAGCGCTTCGACGACGTGTCGAACGAGGACATGGCGATCTCGCTGCGCCTGATTACGCGAAAGGGGTGCCAGCGAATCCTACGAAGCGCGTTCGAGCACGCGCAGGCCTACAACTACAAGACGGTGACCGTGGTCGAGAAGGCGAACGTCATCCGCGAGACCTCGGGCCTCATGATCCGCGAGGCGCGGAAAATGGCGGCCGAGTACCCGGGCATTGAGCTCTGGGAAACGAACATCGACGCGATGTGCATGTGGCTCGTCAAGAACCCGCAGAACTACGGCGTGCTCGTCGCGACGAACCTGTTCGGCGACATCATCTCCGATCTCGCAGCGCAGCTCGTCGGCGGGCTTGGATTCGCCGCGGCGGGGAACATCGGCGACGAGTACGCGGTGTTCGAGCCGACGCACGGATCGGCGCCCAAGTACACGGGCATGAACAAGGTGAACCCGATCGCAACGATTCAGGCGGCGCGGTTGATGCTCGACTACCTGGGGGAGCGCGAGAAGGCGGCTCAGATGGAGCGCGCGATCGCCCGCGTCGTTGTGGAGGGCAAGGCGCGCACGTACGACATGGGTGGGACGACGACGACGACCGGCATGGCTGACGCGGTCATCGCCGCGCTCAAGTAGGAGGAGACCATGCCATCGATCAGCCGCACCATGGCGCAGTTCGCGCTCGGCCTGACCTACGAGCGCGCGCCCCAGGACGCCGCTCACGAAGCGAAGCGCTTCCTGCTCGACTCCGTGGGTTGTGCGCTTGCCGCGCTCGACCACGAGGACATGCAGCAGGCGCACAGCTACATCCGTGAGCTTGGGGGAAACAAGCAGGCGACGGTCATCGGCCACGGGACAAAGACGAACATCGCTGACGCCGCACTGATGAACGCGCTCCTCATTCGGGCGATGGACTACAACGACATCTACTGGAAACAGGACCCGTCGCACCCTTCGGACATCATCCCCGCCGCACTCGCTCCAGCGGAGTGGAGGGGACGTTCGGGGAAGGAGCTGCTTGTCGGCATTCTCATTGCCTACGAGCTCGAAATGCGGCTTTGTCTCGCCGCGGAGCCCGGGGTGCGCGAAGTGGGGTGGCATCACGCGACGCTGACGCAATTCGTCAGCCCCTTTGTGGCCGGCCGCATGCTGGGACTGAGCGAAGATCAGCTCGTCGCAGCGTGCGGAATCAGCGGATCGAGCCACTTCACCCTCGGTGGCGTCGTCGCCGGCCACCTCACGAACATGAAGAACACGGCCGACCCGATGGCCACCGAGGCCGGCGTGCGCGCTGCGCTCCTGGCGTCGACGGGATACTCCGGACCGGTCGAGCTATTCGAGGGGAAGGAAGGCGTGTTCCAAGTCGTGAAGAACG
>CAIMCX010000004.1 GCA_903839615.1 uncultured bacterium | reverse complement strand
GTATGGCGAGGGCTCCATCATGTGGCTCGGCGATAGTGCCCACGTCCTGCAGGTGGAGACCATTCCGTCCGGCTCGTTGGCGCTCGACATCGCTCTCGGCGTCGGCGGTATCCCGCGCGGGCGCATCATCGAGATTTTCGGGATGGAGTCAAGCGGAAAGACCACGTTGGCTCTGCACATGATCGCCGAGGCGCAGAGGCGCGGGGGTACGGCAGCGTTCATCGACGCGGAGCACGCGCTCGATCCGACGTACAGCCGCGCCCTTGGAGTCGACCTCGACCACATCTTGATCTCGCAGCCAAACTCCGGTGAGCAGGCGCTCGAGATCACCGAGCAACTCACGCGGAGCGGCGCCATTGACATCATCGTCATCGACTCGGTGGCCGCCCTCGTGCCAATGGCCGAAATCGAAGGCCAAATGGGCGACGCGCAGGTCGGCCTGCAGGCCCGTTTGATGAGCCAAGCCATGCGCAAGTTGTCCGGCGCGATCTCGCAGTCGAAGACGATCGTGGTCTTCACCAACCAGATGCGGTCGATGATCAGCGCGTCGCGCTTCGGGCCGTCGACGACGACCGCGGGCGGTTGGGCGCTCAAGTTCTATGCCTCGTTGCGCCTCCAGATGTGGGGCTCGGGCAAGATCGAAGAGGGCACCGAGCGAGTCGGAACCCACGTCACCGTTCGCGTCGTCAAGAACAAGGTGGCTCCTCCGTTCAAAGAAGCGTCGTTCGACGTCATCTACGGCCGGGGCATCGTCCGTTCTCGAGACCTGATCAACACAGGTGAGGCTCTCGGCCTCGTCGCGCGTAGCGGGTCCTGGTACTCGTTCGAAGGCGAGCGCCTCGGGCAGGGCATCGGGAACAGCGCTCAGGCCCTCGAAGAGGACACGGCTCTCGCCGAGAAGCTGGAGGCCGCCATTCGCGAGAAGGCAGCGCTCGGCGCCACGCTCCCGACAGGGGAGGCCGCAGACGCAGAAGACGAATGATGCGCTAGCGACGCTGGTTCAGGCCTTGCGGCGTCGGCCCCTCTCGGAGCGGGAGGCGCGGGATCGCCTTCTCGGGGCGGGGTTCCTCGACTCCGACATCGAGGCTGCGTTGGGCGTCGCGCGCGACTCTGGCTGGATCGGCGATGCCACGTTCGCTCGTCTGTGGATCGAAGATCGGTTGGAGCATCATCCCTTGTCGCGACGGGCCGTCGAAGATGAGTTGCGCGGCCGTAAGGTATCTCGCGAGGCGATCGTCGCAGCGCTGGACGAGCACTACCCGCCGGAGAAAGAACGTGAGGTGGCTGCGTCGCTCGTGGAAGCGCGGCTCGCCCGGCTCGCTGGTCTGGACGAGGCGACGCGCCGGCGGCGCGCAACCGACTTCCTGCTGCGGCGTGGGTTCTCGAGTTCCATTGCCGTAGACAGCGTGCGACGTGCCGTCCGAGGAGGATCATGAGCGAGTCACGGGTCGGGTTGGGCATTGACGTGCACCGCCTCGTGCAGGGTCGCCCTCTTATCCTGGGGGGAGTCGCTGTGCCCTTCGAACGGGGGCTCCTCGGGCACTCGGATGCCGATGTCCTGGTGCACGCCGTCTGCGATGCTCTTCTCGGCGCCGCAGGGCTCGGAGACATCGGTGTTCACTACCCGGACACGGACGAGCGCTTCCGCGGCATCTCGAGTCTTCTCCTCCTCGAGGACATCGTCCGCAAGGTCCAAGGCTCAGGTCACGAGGTCGTCAACGTAGACGTGACGATGTTGGCTGAGCGGCCCAAGCTGGCGCCGCACTTCCCTGCCATGCGCGCGAACCTCGCACGCGTTCTTCAGATCGGCGAGACCTGCGTAAGTCTCAAGGCGACGACCACCGAGACGCTCGGCGCTGTCGGCCGCGGCGAGGGGATCGCCGCGTGGGCCGTTTGCCTCATCCGAGAAGCCGCAGGATGTCGCGATACGTGACGAGCACGAGAAGCACAACGATCAGGACGAAGCCGATCGCGTGAATGAGGCCTTCCCGCTGCGGCGGGATGGGTTTGCCGCGGATCCACTCGACGATGGCGAAGACGACGCGGCTCCCATCCAATCCGGGAAACGGGATCAGGTTGATGATCGCGAAGTTGAGACTCAGGAATCCGAGGATCTGTACGAACGCCAAGAACCCGTAGGTGATGCTCTTCCCGATCATGTCGGCGATGCCCACCGGCCCGGAGACCGAGCCGGCGACCGCGGCGCGCGCCTCGGGCGATCCGGCCACGAGATCCCGCAGGGTCGTGGCGAGCAGCGTGGCGTACGTCGCGAAGTCCTGCAGGCCGAGTCTGAGGCCGGTGCGGAATCCCGTACGATGGTAGTCCATTCCGAGATCAACGAATCGGACATCCTGCAGGACTTGGTCGACCGTCCGCCCGCTGGCGCGCAACGTAATCTCGATCGGGACTCCGTTGCGAAGGATCGTCAGCGCAATGGGAGCGTTCGTCTGCAGAGCAGCACCAAGCGCCGCGACGAGCTGGGACTCCGTGTCCGTCGTCGCCCCGTTGACTGAGCCGATTCGATCTCCGACCTCGACGCCGGCCACGTAGAGCGGCGACGCCGCGGAGAGCGCAGTGATCTCGTTCGTCTCCGCCACGGTCGAAATCTCGATGCCCACGAGATACCCAGTCCCATTGTCCGCCATCCGCGGCTGCACGGTGAC
The DNA here is from genome assembly GCA_903839615.1 of uncultured bacterium. Classification (GTDB taxonomy): domain Bacteria; phylum Bipolaricaulota; class Bipolaricaulia; order UBA7950; family UBA9294; genus CAIOGO01. The sequence goes on along the minus strand of CAIMCX010000004.1, from coordinate 4,106 downwards.
CGTTTGTTCCGTTCCGGCGCGGCGAATGACGAAGTCGATCGGCTGACCATTCGAGGCCTGGATCGCGCGTGTGATCTCGGAGCTTGTGTAGATCGTCTTCCCAGCGATCGCAAGGAGTCGATCGCCGGATTGGAAGACTCCGGACGCGGCCGATCCCGGCACCGTATCCACAATCTGCAGAATGGGTAGGTTGACGGACCATGCCACCGCCAGGATGACGACGAGGGCCAGGATCGCGTTCATCATCGGCCCCGTCAGGCTGATGAGCATCCGCACGTAGGGTGGCTTGTTGTGAAGAACTCGCGCGGCGGGGATGGCGTCACCCGTCTCCAGGCGGTCCTCGCCGGCCATCCGCACGTACCCGCCGATCGGGATCAACCGCACGGCGTAGAGCGTCTCGCCGCGCTTGCGCGAAGCGAGGATCGGCCCCATTCCGATCGAGAACTCGTGGATGTAGACCCCGAAAGCACGGGCAGCGAGGAAGTGGCCGAGTTCGTGGACCCCAACGAGGACGATAATCGTCAGCAGGAAGAGGACGATTCCCACGGCTCTACCTCCTCGGCTCGCAAGACCAACACGCGCTCGGTCGAGTCGCGCAGCTTCACGGCGTCACTCAAGCGGACGCCGGCGATCCACACAACCTTGTCCTGGTCGCAAACGAGAGCTAGGCGATCTCGGCGCTCGCGGGGAACATGAGCGTTGATCAGAAAGGACTTGAGACGGACTTCCTTGCCGAGGCCGAGGGGAGCGAACCGATCCCCCGCCCGACGTCCGCGTGCCACGAGCGGGAATCGGATGCAGTCAGCGTCCGCGACTTCCATCCAAGGGTTCTCGCCGCGGGGCGACGCGCTGTCGCCCGGCGGCACGCCGTCGCCGCGCGGGGAGAACGCGAGATCAACGATCAGTCCAGCCTCGCCGAGCGTTGTCCGCCCCAGAGTGAGAGATGTGGCCCAGTCGCAAGCTTCATCTCGGCGGCCGCCAAGGAACTCAACCGTCGTGGGCGACGTTGCGATCCGCACGCGCGGAAGGTCGAGTCGCCGGCGATCCGCCGCTCCGCTCGCGAGTCGTTGCGCCGCCGCGATGTGCGCCTGTCCGAGCCCCTGAAGGTCGCCGCGGGTGCGACGCATCGCCTCCCGCAGCACGACGGCCTGCACGGCGTACGGCAGATCTGCCAGGGCGGCGCGAGATAGACGCACCGAACCTGCCGCCTCGGCAAAGCACAGGTCGGGCCAGAGCCGGTCGAGCAGGCAACGCTCGACGTCGGCGGAGCCGCGCGCCAATTCGGCCGCCCGCGAAATGGCGCGGACGACATCCGGATTGAGGATTGCAAGCTCAGGAAGCACCCGCTCGCGAATGCGATTCCGCGTGAAGCGCAGGTCTGCGTTCGTCTCATCCTCGCGCCAGACGATGCCACGCTCAGCGGCGAACTGCCGCACCTCGCTTCGTGTGGCAGAGAGAAGCGGCCGGATGAGGCGTCCGCTCGTAGGAGCCATTGCACCGATGCCTTTCCATCCTGTTCCGCGCGCCAGACGGAAGAGAACCGTTTCGGCTTGGTCATCGGCCGTGTGGCCGAGGGCGATTCGCGTCGCTGATTGCGTATCGGCGACACGGCTGAGAAACGCGCGTCGCGCCTCGCGCGCGGTCTCCTCGATTCCCGAACGCCGCACCTTCGCGAGTGCCATCACATCCATCCGCTCGCAGACGCAGGAGAGGCCGAGCGAGGCAGCGGCGCGTGCCACGAACTGGGCATCGTCGGCCGACGACGGCCGCAGGCCGTGATCGAGGTGCGCCACGATGAGGTCGCAGCCGAGATCTCCTCCGAACTCGTGCAACGCGTGCAACAGCACCATCGAGTCGACGCCGCCTGACACGGCGACCACCACGCAATCTCCGCGCTCGATCATGTGGTGCCGGTCGACGCCGTCGCGGAATCTCTCGAGAAACATACGGCGATTGTGGCCAGGGCGTATGGCGAATGCAAAGCTCGTACGGGAAGCGCGCTCCACGCTATCCTCTGCCCATGGCACGATGGCTCCTGTCCTGCGGCCTTCTCTTCCTCCTGGCGCTCCCGGTCGCCGGCCATCCGGCGTTCGTGCCCGTCGATCCGCCCGCCGCGCTCGTTCAAGCCGACCCCGGTCGGACGACCTTCACGCTCTGCGTAGATTCGGCCGAATGGTTTGCCACGGTCTCGCGCTCTGTGAGCGATGCCTGCGACGTTGCGCTCGTCCTTGGCTCTCAATGCCCCCTCGAGCTGCGCGCCCGTGTCCTCCTTCCGACGCCGTTTCCGTTGCGCTCCGAAATGGAGCTCGGGAGGAGCCGCATCGCCGTGATGGCCGCCCTCTGGCTCGGCCCCGTGCGCCTCGTTGGCACGCGATCGTGGGGAAGCGATGTCCCCGTGCGCATCGCGTCCTACGCGTCCGACACGCGTTTCGTCGCCGCAGCCGGAGTGGAGATTGACGGGCGTTGGCGGCCCTTCGTCTCGGCGACGTGGTGTCCAGACGCCGTACCGCTGTGGACCGTTTCCCTCACGGCGACCTCGGACGGTCTTCGCCTGAGCATCGGAGGCACCTGGTGATCCGACGATGGCTCGTCGCGGCGGTGCTTGCCGCGATGATCGCGTTCCCCGTCTGCGCAGAGAGGCTGCGCATTGTCTACACGAACGACCTGCACTCTCGCCTCGAGCGGCTGGCGTCCATCGAAGCGAAGATCGCGGCGGCACGAGAGGCCGGCGACCCTGTCCTCCTCGTGGATGCCGGGGACGCTTGGCAGGACTTCCGGATTCCCATCTACGCTATGTGGGGATCGGAACTCATGCAGGCGTGGATGGACCGCGTGGGGTACGACGCCATGGCGCTCGGCAATCACGAGGTCGACCTCGGCTGGTCGGTGATGCGGAATCTCACGAAGAGAGCGTCGTTCCCCGTTCTCTGCGCTAATGTCGCTGCCGTGGACGGAACAGCCTCTCCGTTTCCGCGCTCACTCGTAATCGAGCTCGGCGGCCTCGATGTCCTCGTCATCGGAATCACGACGCCTGAGTCCTTCCCGGCTCTTGGCATCCCGTGGCTCCGACCCACGGACCCGGCCACCGCGCTTCAGCAGGAGATCGACGGCGCGGCCGATCGGCCGGACCTCATCGTCTGTCTAGCCCATGTTCCTGTGCGCGAGGCCGAGGCTCTCGCGGTCGCCGTTCCGCAGGTCAACGTGTTCGTCACCGGTCACTCGCACGAGATGACAGCGACGCCGGTCGCCGTCGGAAGGGCCCTCATCGTCCAATCTGGAGCGTTCGGGCAGTATGTAGGCGAACTCGTTCTAGATGTGCAGGGCGGTAGCGCTCGCCTCATCGACAACACCCTTGCGCCGACAAAGGAAGAGGCCGGCACCGACTTCGGTCCCGGCCTCACGCATCTCGCAGGGATTCTTCTTCTTGTACTTGCTTTCTCTCTTCTCCTCGCGCTCTAGAAGTCGTACGAGAAGCCGATGCCGCGGTCGACGAACCCAAGCGTGAAGTGGTTCTCCTTCGCCACCGTGTAAGCGTCATAGCCGCTGTAGAGCGACCAGGCAAAGTACAGCGTCGGGATAAGGTACCACGCACCCGGCAGGACATAGAAGCCGATTCCGTAGCCCAGTGCGCCGATTCCGACAGCGACGGCGAAGTGCAGGATTGCTTTGTCCATCTGATCGTTGATGAGCTGTCCAGCTCCGGGGAGCACGAAAGAGGCCAGACCCGGAATCCACGCGTCACTTGACGCTGCAAGAGCGCCGAACGACACAACCAGTATCCCCATCACAACGCACCCCAACACCAACACCTTCTTCATCCCTACCTCCCTTGCCTTTGCCCGTCGCCATCCATCTCTGGCACGGGCTCTGCGACACACCTCATCAGGCGCCGCGCGAGCTACTCGCACGCCTGAATTCTCTCCAAGACGTCGTCATCCACGTCGAAGTTGGCAAACACCTCCTGGACGTCCTCGTTGTCGTCCAGAGCGTCGAGCAAGCGAAGGATCTTTCCCGCCGATTCCTCTTCAACGTGCACGGACGTCTTCGGCACCATCGTCGGTTCGGCCCGCGCAGGAGTCAATCCGCGCTCTGTGACCGCCGCTGTC
>CAIMCX010000003.1 GCA_903839615.1 uncultured bacterium | reverse complement strand
TGAAGACGTCAGATCTCGACTTGGTCCTCATGAACCAGGTTGAGTTGGGAACCGTGCGGGCGACGCTCGAGGCGCTGGGGCTCTCGATGGAGAAGACGCACTGGGTGGCCGACCGGTTCGGGTATGCGGGATCGGCCTCCGTGTTCATGGCGCTCTACGATGCCCTGGAGAAGGGGCGCCTCTCTCCGGGGGATCTCGTGGCGTTCTGCACGTCGGGTGCAGGTTTTGTCCTGTCCACGGCGCTCTTCCGATGGGTGTAGAAATGGGTTCAGAAAGGAGACGGCTGCGATGCGTCTAGTGGGGAAAGTGGCCATCATCACCGGAGCCGGCCGTGGGATCGGCCGCGAGGCGGCCGTCTTGTTCGCTCGAGAAGGAGCGAAGGTCGTGCTCGCCGACGTCGATCCCCAGGCGGAGAAGGTTGTCGGCGAAATCGAGGAGTTCGGAGGCGAGGCGATCTTCGTCCGTGGCGATGTCACGAACCGCGACAGCTGTGCCGCCATGGCGGCCGCCGCAGTCAGCTCGTTCGGTCGAATCGACATCCTGGTCAATAATGCCGGCATCACGCGCGACGCACAGCTCGTCAAGCTCGCGGAGAGCGACTTCGACCGCGTGATCGCGGTGAACCTGAAGGGGACGTTCAACGCCACGCAGGCCGTGGCTCCGCAGATGGTCGAGCAGGGCAGCGGGCGGATCATCAACGTCTCGTCGGTCGTCGGCCTCTACGGCAACTTTGGGCAGACGAACTACGCCGCAACGAAGGCCGGCGTCATCGGAATGACCAAGACGTGGGCCAGGGAGCTCGGGCGCAAGGGGATCACGGTGAATGCCGTGGCTCCGGGGTTCATCCAGACTGAGATGACCGAGAGCGTGCCGGAGAAGGTTCTCGAGATGATGCGTGGGCGAACGCCTCTGGGACGGCTCGGGACGGCGTGCGATGTGGCCAACATCTACTTGTTCCTCGCCTCGGATGACGCGGCCTACGTCAACGGCGCCGTTGTGTGCGTTGACGGAGGACTCATCCCGTAGGGGTGAGGCGGACCGAGACATGGCGGGTCGTGGGGAACATGGAGCGAGTCGGCGGAGGGCGATGTCCGCGGAGGCTCGGAGTCTGTGGGGCTTTGGCCTTGCTGTGCGCGAGCCTGATGACGTCCTGCGCGGGACCTGCCCCGCGCGAGGCGGCGTCTGACGCCGTGGAGGGCGGATTGATCCAGGTGACGAGCGGGGAAACCATCTACGTCCGACGAGCCGGGCACGGCTCGGCTCCGGTGATCCTGCTTGCCGGCAACAACTGCTCCGGCGCGGCGTTCGATGCGCTTCTGCATTGCGTCGCCGGGGACAAGAGCGTCCGAGAGAAGTACAGCTTCTTCGCGTTCGACTACCGCGGCAGCGGCAAGTCGTCGTACCACCGCCCGATTGAGACGCTCGAAGACTTCGCCCGCGATTTCGCCGACGTGGTGTCCAGCGATCCTCTCTTGCGAAACGGCGGCATCACGCTCGTTGGACACTCCATGGGGTTCGGCGTCGCGCAGTGCATGGTCGCGCTCGATCCGTCGCGCTACTCGGGCGTGGTTTCCCTTGCGGGAATTGGTACCCGCGGCGTTAGGGTGATCTTCGCCGGAAGCGCCGTGGGCACGGATCCCGAGAGCGGGAAGGAATACGCCCTCGGCGATTGGGCCGATTCCATCCGCGCGGTTGCCTTCCAGCAGCGCTCGTGGACGGGCGAGATGCGGACGCCAGAGACGGTGGCTGCAATGTGGAACCTGATCGTGTTCAACGACATCCTCAAGTTCGATCCGCTCCACATGAAGGTCGGCGATTCCGCGTACCTCCACGACCCGGGGTATCAGGACGCGCTGGATGACGTGATGACGACCGTCTACATGCCGGAGTCGCTCTACGCGAGCCACTTCTTCAACTCGACTGCGGAGACCATCGAGCACGAGAATAGCGATGGAACCACCGTTGCGGTGCCTGGCTCCGACCGGCTCGCGGCCTTTCGCGGCCTCAGGGTCCTGCTCGTCAAAGCGGAGACCGATCGCCTCCGTTGGCGCGGCGACCTCGTGATCGCGGATTCGATCACCCAGAACACGAAGTACGACCTGCACCGCGCGGGGGCGCGCGTCACGGCGGTCATGCTGAAACCTGGCATAGGGTACGACCACGGGTTCCCGATTCACCACCCGAGAGAGACCCTGCAGATGATCACGGCGTTTGCCGAGACCACGGCAGAGCTTGGAGGGGCCGAAGTGGAATCGATTGTCGGAAGGGGAGCCGCGACAGTCTACGCGGATGGGGAGAGGAACTGGGAACGCGAGGCGTTCGGTGGGTTCTAGCGGAGTTGGTTAGGCGGAGGAACGATGGGCTCTCTCGATCAGCAGGTGGTGATCATCACCGGCGCGAGTTCGGGAATCGGCGCGGCACTCGCGCGCGCTTGCTCGGAACAGGGAGCCCAAGTTGCCGTCGCAGCGAGATCCAAAGAGCGCCTGACGAGGGTCGCCGAGAGCTGCTCAGGAGAGACCCTCGTCGTGCCGTGCGATGTCACTGTCGGCGCGGAGCGGCGTCAGCTTGTCGACGCCGTGCTGGCGCGCTGGGGCAAGGTCGATGTTCTGGTCAACAGCGCGGGAATCGGCTACTACGCTCCATTCGAGGAGATCGACCTCGCCAGCCTGCGGACGCTCCTCGAAGTGGACTTCGTCGCCGTCCTGGCCATGACGCAGGAGGTGCTTCGCGCCATGAAGCCGGCGGGCCGAGGGCTGATCGTCCAGATCGCCTCCACGGGAGGCCTCATTGCCCATGCTCCGAACGTGTCCGCGTACCTGGCGGCAAAGCACGCCGTGGTGGGAATGAGTCGTGGCCTACGCAGAGACCTCGAAGGGACGGGTATCCGCGTCCAGGTCATCTGCCCGCACCTGACGGACACGGGGTTCTTCGCGACCGGCCTGGGCGCGGAGGCCATGAGAGAGGTTGCGGATCGCCTGCGCGGGCACATGGATGCGGCCGCGCAGGTTGCCGAAGGGATCGTCGCAGAGATGGGCTCCGACAAGTTCATCGTGTTCCCCACAGATCGGTCGCGGAAGGCCTACGAGCGGCTCAGGGAGGCATTGTGAAGCAGGCGGCGGATGGCCCGAGGGTGTATGCCTGCCGCACCGCGCTCGTGACAGGCGGCGCCTCGGGCATCGGCCGGGCCGTGTCGAAGGCGCTGTCCGAGCGCGGCGTGCGTGTGTTCATCGCCGACATCGACCTCGCGCGCGCGACGGACGTAGCGAAGGAGCTTGCGAAAGACGGACGGAGAGCGGAGGCGCTCCGCTTGGACGTCTCGGCGGGCCCTCAGGTCGCTGCCGCGTTCGGAGACCTGAGGGGGCAATGCGAGGGACTCGATCTCGTGGTGAATGGGGCCGCCGTGCTCGGAGACACAGTCTCTATCGAGGACATGACGGACGAGCAGTGGCGGCGGGTGTTGGCTGTCAACCTGGACGGCACGTTCTACTGCTGCCGCGAGGCCGTCCGCTGGATGAGGGGGACCGGTGGCGGCCGGATCATCAACTTCAGCTCGGTCGCGGGCCTCATGCCGACGCCCGGGGCGCTTCACTACAGCGCGAGCAAGGGAGCCGTCATCCAGCTGACCAAGACCTTGGCCCGTGAGGTCGCACGTTACAACATCCGCGTCAACGCGGTCGCTCCGGGGTACATCCAGACGCCGATGCTGGATGCCATGGACGCGGCGTTCCGAGAGCAGACGCTTCATCGAACGCCGCTGAAGCGTTTTGGGACTCCGGAGGAAATCGCAGGCCTGGTGGTGTTTCTGGCGAGCCCGGAGGCTGACTTCTTCACCGGGCAAGTACTCAGTCCCAACGGGGGACTTGTCATCTAGGGGAGCGAAAGGAGGCGTCCGCGTGAACGAGCAGTGGAAGGGACTGGCGGTTCGCGAAGAAGGCGGCGTCTCCTGGGTCACCATCGACCGGGTCGAGGACCGGAACTCGCTCGATTCTGAGACGATCTCGGAGCTCGCACGCCACCTTGAGGCTGCCGAGAAAGCGGACGGTCGGGCGATCGTGTACCGCGGCGCCGGCGGGACCCACTTCATCGGCGGAGCGGACGGCGTCGAGATGTGCGAGATGGCGCCCGACGAGGCGCGGGGCTTCTCGCGCCGCATCCATGAGCTGTTCACGCGGATGGAGTCGAGCCACCTCTTCTTGGTCGCCGCGATCGACGGCCTCTGTTTCGGCGGCGGCCTGGAGTTCGCTCTCGCCTGCGACCTCCGCTTGGCGACGGAGGCCTCCCGTCTCGGACTCCCCGAGGTGAGGCTCGGGATCATCCCCGGCGGCGGAGGAACGCAACGGTTGCCACGCGTCGTCGGCTTCGGCCGTGCCGCCGAGATGATCCTCGGAGGCCGGCTGTACGGAGCCGATGAGGCGCTGAAGCACGGCCTGGTCAGTGCAGTCGTCCCTGTCGCCGATCTGGAGCGGTGCGCGGCGGCGGCCGTTCGCCGGGTGACCGAGATCCCTCGGTACGCGTTTGTCGCCGCGAAGCAAGCGCTCCACGCATCGAGAAACCTGCCGCTGCCCCAGGGACTTGCGGTGGAATCGGACCGGTTCGCGGACTGCTTCCGAGAGCCGTACTTCGCCGACCGCGTGCGCGAGCAGCTGGCGGACGGCCGACTTACGACAACCCGGCGACGAAAGGGAGAAAGAAAGGCGGACGAGCATGTCGACGCTTAGGACGAAGGATGGTTTGGAGCTGTACTACGAGGTTCACGGCAGTGGAGAACCTCTCCTGCTCTTGGGGGGAGTCATGATGAGCGCGGCGAGCTGGGCGGCGCATGTCCCGGTTCTATCACGCCATTCGCGCCTCATCCTCCTCGACATGCGCGATCAAGGGCGATCGGGAAGAATGCGCGCCGAGTACCCGCTGGACATCCATCTGCCCGACATTCTCGCGCTCTTCGACGAGCTCCAGATCGAGCGCGCGCATGTGATGGGAGTCTCGTATGGCGGCCAGGTGGCGCAACGCTTCGCGCTCGCGCACCCGGAGCGCGTGAAGACCCTCATCCTCGCGAACGTGAACTACTACATCACCAATCTCCTCGCGGAGATCGGGAAGGCGTGGGAAGTCGCCGCCAATCTGAACGACGGAGAGCGATTCTTCCAGCTGGCGGTGCCGTTCATCTACTCGCGGGCGTTCTACGCAAAGCATCTCGAGGCGCTGCACCAGCGCCAGGCGATGTTCAAGAACACGCTGACCAAGGAGTGGTTCGAGGGGTTCGTCCGTCTCTGCCATAGCGCGATGGGATTCCGCTTGACAGGAGAGGACCTGGGGCGCCTCTCCATGCCAACCCTCCTGCTCGCTGCGGAGGAGGACCAGCTGACGCCCTCGCGGGTGATGGAGGAGATGTACGAGGCGATTCCGCATTGCGAGTTCGTGAGCCTCCCCGGCGCTGGGCACGGTGCGTGCCTTGAGCGGCCCGGTGACTTCATGACGGTAGTGATTGGCTTCTTAGTGAAGCACGGGCGGGTGTAGAGTGAGCTACAAGTTGGCAGTCCATTTCTCCGACGGAGGAGGTGCCGGAGCGCGAAGACGGCAAGTGGAAAAGAAGCACACGATCAAGCAACAAGGAGGTCTACGTGAGTCTGAAAGGAAAGAGAATGGGTCTCAGGGTGTGGGCCCTCGCGATCCTGGTCGTAGTGGGAGTGGGACTCTTCGTCGCAGCGGACGAGGGGACTATCAAGCTCGGCGCGATTCTCCCGCTGGGTGACATCACCGGCGCTCAGGCGAGCAAGGCAATGCAGCTCGCCGTCGCAGAAATCAACGCCGCTGGGGGCGTCCTCGGACGACAGCTTGAGTTGTTTATAGTTGACGACGAGAGTAAGCCGGACAAGGGCGCGGCAGCCGTCGACCTGTTGGCGACGGTTGACAACGTTGACGTCTTCATCGGCGGGATGTCGAGCGGGGTTCACCTCGGGGAACTCCCCGCCTTGAAGAAGTACGAGAAGGTGACCGTTTGGATTGGCGCAGCGTCGTCCCTCGTCGAGCAGGCTGCTGTCGGCCTCGACTGGTACTTCCACATCCATCCGTGGGACTACCTCCAGGGGGCAAGCTACGTCCAGGGCTGGGCCGATCTTCAGACGCAGTATCCGTTGATCAAGATCAGTAAGGTCTTCTGGGCTTACGAAGACGGCGCATTCGGAACGAGTTCGTTCCAGGGCAGCTTGGTTGCATTTTCGAACTGGCTGAACTCCGGCGAACCGTTCAAGAGCGCCCTCCTGGGCGGCGGCGACTACCGTTCGGTTCTCCGCCACGCAATGGACTACGACCCGGATATGTTCGTCTGGGTCGGGTACGCTGCCGATGCACTTCCAATGATGGAACAGGCGGCCGAGATCGGCTTTACGCCCCCCCTCTTCGTGGGATCCCCTCCGGGTTGGCCTGCTGACTTCGGCACTTCTCCGCTTGCCGAGGGCGTCATTTCCTACGGGATGTGGGCGCCATCGATCAAGGACGTGAGCCCCGTCAGCCAACACTTCTGGGATGCCTACATCGCCAAGTTCAGCGAGCAACCAGCGACGTACTTCGCTCCGCTAGGCTACACGAACGTCTACGTAGTGGCGGAAGCGATTCAGCGCGCCGGGACCCTCGAGAAACAGGCATTGATCACGGCTCTCGAGGCGACGAACTACGCGTCCCCGCTCGGGGAGACACTGACATTCACGCCGTCGAAGCTGATCGCACATCAAGGCTTCCGGAACCAGAAGATCCTTCAGTGGCAGGATGGCCAGCAGCAGGTGATATGGCCGTTCGCGTACGCGACGGCTCTGCCTCGCTACCCGTTCACTGGGAAGTAGAGCGCACACCTGACGTTTGGGTTAGGTTGCTGGGCCAGCCCGGAACCTTCGGGCTGGCCCAGCAGCAAGGAGTCGGGGTGAGATGAGATTGCTTCGCAGATTGCGGCGGGGGCAAGTTCTGCTCCTTCTTGTGTCTTTGGGCGTGCTGGTCCTCATGATGCTGTGGAAGCCGTACGCGCTGATCGAGGGGCTCCAGCGCGGAGGCCTCTACGCATTGATCGCGCTCCCCATGGCGCTGATCCTCGGGGTCGTGGGCATTATCAACCTTGCGCACGGCGAGTTTATGATGCTAGGAGCGTATTTCGCCTATTGGCTTGGCGTGTACACCGGCCTCGATCCGCTCGTGGCTATGATCCCAGCCCTCGTGGCCTTTGCTCTCTTGGGAGCGGCAACATACCTCCTGACGATTCGGCGTGCCCTTAAGGCGCCGGAACTCAATCAGCTTCTCTTGACGTTCGGTGTGGCGATGGTCGGCGCGGAGTTTGCGAACCTGATGTGGACGTCACAGCCGCTGAAGCCTCACCTGTCCTACGTGTACTCGTCAATGACCCTCGGTAAGCTGAGGTTCGGGGCGTACGCGTTTGTCTACACCGTGTCCGCCATCGTCCTGCTCGTTCTTCTCTCCCTCTTTCTCCGCCGCACGCGGCTGGGAAGGGCAGCGCTCGCCGTCGGACAGAATCCCCGCGGAGCGAAGCTCGTTGGGATCGACATCAATCGGACGTACCTTGCCATCTTCAGCCTGTCCATCGCACTGGTCGGAGCAATCGGCGCCATGTTCCTGACGAGGAATTCGGTGTTCCCATCCGCCGGTTCTCCGTACACGATGAAGTCGTTCTGCCTCATTGCCTTGGCCGGCATCGGGAATCTGCCGAGCGTGGTCTGGGGAGGATTCGGGCTTGGAATCGCGGAAGCCCTCGTGTTGTCCTTCCGAGGGTACGGAGGATGGGCCGACGTGGTGTTCTTCGCCGTGTTGGTTGCGGTGATCCTGGGGAGGTCGTACCGGAGGCAGACGGCATGAGAATTGCAAGATATGTTCCGTACCTAGTGGGCGCTGCGGTCGCCGCAACGTTCCCACTCTTCTCGGGAGCATACCTGGAGCAGGTCGCGGGGGCGACGCTGATCTACCTGACGCTTGCCCTGAGTTGGGACATGTTGCTGCGCTCGGGGCAACTGGGTTTTGGCACGGCTGGGTTCTTTGGACTCGGCAGCTACGCAGCTGTCCTCCTCTTCCTCAATGTGGGCGTTCAGCCGTTCGTGAGCATCATCTTTGGTGGCATTGTGGCTGGAGTCGTTGCCCTGCTTCTAGGCCTTGCCGTCCTTCGGCTGCGAGGCATGTACTTCGCAATCACGACGCTGGCGCTTGCAGGCATCTTCGCGGTCGTGCTTCGCAATTTCCCGAGCTTAACCGGGGGAGCTGAGGGCAAGATGCTCCCATCTTGCATTTTCTCAGGAGACACGGCAAACGTCTATTGGCTCATCCTTGTCGTCGCAGTCATGACCATTGTCATCTCGGAGGTATTTGAGAGGACGAGGATCCATGTTGCGTTGACCTCGATCCGCAACGACGAGAGAGTCGCAAAGTCGAGCGGAGTCAACGTCTTCAAGTACCTCGTGTTCGTTTTCGCCGTGACGTCAGCGATTCAGGGCATCGCGGGAGGAGTCTACGCACACGTCTTCGGGTTCGTCTCACCGGAAGGTAGCTTCAGCGCCAACTTCCTTCTCTTGCCCTTGGCGATGGCGCTTTTGGGGGGCATTCACAGCACCTGGGGGCCAGTGATTGGGGCCCTTGTCTTGGGCGCCCTGTCAGAGTACCTCAAGCTACAGATCCCATACGGGCATCTCCTGGTCTACGGGGCCATCATCGTCGTAGTGATCCTTTTCCTTCCCCAAGGACTCTCGGGAGCAGCCCGGGCGTGGCGAGGTCGATCCCATGCGGCACGAGGTGCGCGATGACGCCGGCACGTCAGCAAAGCAGGGGCGAGCAGGCTGGCGTCCCGTCGAGAGGCCAGGGCTGTGCGATGGACGATCGGGGGTGTGGCCAATGGCTGTCTTGAGGACCGAGTCTCTGGAGAGGCGGTTCGGAGGTCTCGTCGCAGTGCACGATCTGACATTCGAGCTGGCTGAGAACGAGATTCTCGGAATCATAGGGCCCAACGGTGCGGGAAAGACGACGGCGATCAACGTTATCAGCGGGCTCTACATGCCGACCACCGGACGCATCTTCCTCGGCGAGGACGAGATCACCTATGCGCCACCCCACGTCCGGTGCCACATGGGCATCGGACGGACGTTCCAGCTCGTGCACCCGCTGGTCGACCTCACGGCGAGGGAGAACATCATGGTCGGCGCCCTGTTCGGCCGGAACCAGCGCCTGCGTCAGGCGCGGAAGACTGCGGAAGAGATCGCGGCCAAGCTGGACCTCGAAGGAATCGATCGCAGCGTCTCGGACCTGACGGTCCTCGAGATCAAGAAGCTGGAGATCGGCCGCGCGCTGGCTTCCAATCCAAAAGTCCTCTTCCTGGACGAAGTCATGGCCGGACTGAACTCGGACGAGACAAAGGCCGCGTTGGACGCCGTCCGCAGGATCCGCGATCAAGGCGTGGCAATCTGCGTCGTGGAGCACGTCATGAGCGTCATCCGCGACCTGACGGATCGTGTGGTCGTGCTCGACGGGGGGACCATCATTGCCGAGGGACCCTACTCGAAGGTGTCTGCCGATCCGCGCGTGATCGCCGCCTATCTCGGTGAGGAGGAGTGATGCTGGCCGTCTCGAAGCTGAACCACTACTACGGAAAGGCTCACGTCCTGCGCGACCTCTCGCTCGACGTCGGGACGGAATCCGTCGGGGTGTTCGGACCGAACGGAGCGGGAAAGACGACGCTGGTCCACGCGATTGTCGGCCTGGTCCGACCGAGAACCGGGGACATCACGTTCGACGGGCGCTCGCTCCTACGGATGCCCACCTATGAGGTGATCCGTTCGGGCGTGGCGCTGGTGCCGCAAGAGCGCGAACTCTTCCCGTACATGTCCGTCCTCGCGAATCTTGAGTCCGGGGCGGCCTACATTCCCGCGGCTCGAAAGGGAGTCCCCGAAGCGCTCCAAGCTTCGTTCGAGATGTTTCCCATCCTCAAGACGCGCACGAGGCAACTCGCAGGGACTCTGAGCGGCGGCGAGCAGAGGATGCTGGCCATCGCGCGCGCGATGATGTCCTCGCCCAAGCTCCTCATCCTGGATGAGCCATCGCTCGGGCTGCAGCCCAGCCTCGTGACGGAGCTCTTCCACAAGGTGAGAGACATCGGCGAGAAGAGCGCGATCCTCATGGCGGAGCAGAACGTCCGCCAGAGTCTCAAGGCGGTATCGCGAGGCTACGTGATCGAGAACGGAGCGATCGCCCTCCAGGGTCCTTCCGACGAGTTGCTCCACAACGATCACGTTCGGCGAGCCTACCTCGGTCTCTAGCGTGACGGAGGGAGCGTGAGGAGACGATGAGCGTCAGAGCACTGGCCCTCTGCGGGAGTCCGCGCGCGGCGAGCAACACGGAGACGTACCTCAAGGCGGCTCTCGACGTGCTTCGAGGGCGCGGCGTCGAGACAGAACTCGTGACGCTACGGGGCAAGACGATCCGCAGCTGCCAGGCGTGCTACGCCTGCTGGCGGCCGGGAGCCGGCGTCTGTCAGATCCAAGGCGACGACTTCCTCCCGATCTTCGAGAAGATGCTCGCGGCCGACGCACTCCTCGTCGGGTCGCCGGTGCACTACAGTGCCGTCCATCCGGACCTGTGGAACGTCCTCGTCCGCGCGGGGTTTCCGGGCATGGCAGGACATCCGCACAGCGCTCCGCGCCCATTCGCCCGAAAGATCGGCGGGCCGATCACGGTCGCGCGGCGCGCTGGACAGAACTTCGCCCTCGCGCAGCTTCTTCTCTGGTTCAACATCAACGGGTTCGTCGTGCCGGGATCGATCTACTGGCCGGTCGGGGTGGCTCGCTCGGTGGGCGATGCGGCCAAGGACTCCGAGGGCATCGAGACAGTGATCCAGTTCGCAGAGAACGTCGCATGGCTCCTGGAGACGACACGCACGTCGCGCTTGTCGTGACGGCGCGGGGGCAGAAAGGAGACGTAGCAATGAAGACGGGCGTGCAAGGATCGGTCTATCCCGGAAGCGGGAGCGTTTACAACGTGGGGCATTTGCTGTCCCGCAACGCTTCACCGTCGGGGTTCCCCGACCGCGTGGCGGTCATCGACACCGGGCGGTGTGAGGGCCGTGACATCACCTATCGGACGCTCGACGAGCGGGCCACACGATGCGCGAACGCGCTCTCGGCGCTTGGCGTCAACAAGGGCGACCGCGTCTTCGCCGTGCTCCCGAATCGGGTCGAGACGCTCGAGGTCCTCTTTGGCTGCGCCAAGATCGGCGCCGTCTTCACTCCGGCGAACTTCCGGTTCGCCTCGGAAGAGATTGGGTTCCTCGTCGACGATGTGGCCGCCGGGATTCTCATCTTCGACTCCGAGTACAGCGACAAAGTCCGCGAGCTCGCTCCCGGACGTCCGAAGCTGCGCCTCCTCGAGATTGGTGGACACGGTGTCGAGGCTGCCAAGGCCTACGAGGAGTGCCTGGCGACCGCCTCGGAGTCCGAACCTGTCTGTGCTACGGCGCCGGACGACATCTGCATGATCCTGTTCACAGCAGGGACGACAGGACGTCCAAAGGGCGTGAAGTTGACATATCGCAGCACGTTCTTCGCCTGCCTTTCGAACGGGATCTCCGCGTCCATGACGACAGATGACGTCTACCTCGGCGCGCCGCCGATGTTCCATGCCGGTGGGCTCACATGCTTCCAGCTCTACATGCTGATGATCGGCGGGAAGATCGTCGTCCAGAACCGCTGGACGGCGCAGGACACGCTCGAATTGATCCAACGCTACGGCGTAACGTATCACTTCGGCATTGCGACCCAGCTCAAGATGATGATCCAGGTCGAGGGTTGGGAGAAGTACGTGGGCTCGCTTCGTGCCGTCAATGGCGGCGGCGAGCCGCAACCCGCCGAGCTGAAGCATGCCTTCATCAACCAGGGCATCGCCTACGTCAGCGGCTACGGCCTGACCGAAACCGGGGCCACCGGGTGCAACTGGCTGGCCTGTTCGCGAGACGACCCGACGCTGAGCAAGGCGAGCGAGTGCATGGGAAAGCCGCCTGCGTTCGTCGAGGTGAAGATCGTCGATGGAGCGGGCCAAGAGACCCGGGCAGACGAGTACGGCGAGATCATCATCCGCAGAGAACCCACGGGAGCCGCGGGGTACTGGAACCGCCCTGAGGATGAAGCAAGGAAGTTCCGCCAAGATTGGATCTTTACCGGGGACCTTGGGAAACGCGATGCCGAAGGGTACTTCTACGTCGTGGGCCGCACCGACGACATGATTATCAGTGGTGGGGAGAACATATACCCCTCGGAGGTCGAACGAGTCATCTTCGGGCACCCGAAAGTCGCGGATGTCGTCGTCGTGCGTGGCCGACACCCGCAGTGGGGCCAGACGCCCAAAGCGATCATCGTTCCGAAGCCCGGTCGGACGCTGACGGAAGAGGAGATCCTCGAGTACGTAGGCAAGAACCTCGCTTCCTACAAGAAGCCGCGCAAGATCGTGATCGTTGACAGCGTTCCACGATCTGAGACGGGGAAGATTGACAGGAAGGCGATCAGAAAGCTGTACGAGGAGATCTAGCCTCCCGTTCGGACAGGCAGACGGTGGCACGGCTCCGCGGACGAACCGTCGACTCCCGGCAGAGCGTCGAGCGTCTCACCTTGAGACGGCCGCGTGCTCTGGGCTTCCTGCCTTGAGCCGCCGCGCCTGCGGCCAATAGGGCGTCAGCCGTCCAGTGCCGCTTGCGCTGCGGCGAGGCGAGCCACAGGAACGCGATACGGACTGCAGCTCACATAGTGGAGTCCCGTGCGATGGCAGAAGTGGATCGATGCGGG
>CAIMCX010000002.1 GCA_903839615.1 uncultured bacterium | reverse complement strand
GCGTAGACGGGCGAGTAGCCGCCCGCGACGAGTTGATCTATCAACACGCGGCCCATCTTGCCCTCGCCGGTCGATCCGACGACGGCGACTCCGCGCGGACGGAAGAACGCGTCGAGGCTCATCGACTCCCGCCCACTTGCCTTCCGATTCGGGATGACGCGGACCCGTCTGCCGCGTCGGTCAGCAGTTCGTGCCTGCACGAACTGCCTAGCTGTGTCTTCCGCGACAGGTCGAGACCGACTCTGAAGGCCTCGACGTTCCTGGAAGACACAGCCGGCCAACGCTTCGCCACGGACTTCTCGACGCTGTCTGCATCGAGTAGACGGGCGAGCGTAGGCGTCGCGCACGCCGCTCCCAGCACGACGAGGTTCGCCGCTGCCGCTCGACCGCCGATCGTCGGAATCAGGTCCGGCAGGAAGACGATGAGTCGCGCACCGGCCGCTTCGATCGCGGCCATCACAGCATCGCGCTGGGGGTAGGTCGCCTTCCCGAGCATGACGCCGGTCGGAGCCCACACGTCGTCGTAGAGAACGAAGTCTCCGCCGCGCTTCACGTACGAGACCCCCGCGCAGAGCCTCCGAACGTTCGGTGGCGAGGACGAGATCTGCTGCTCCCTCGCCGATCCGCGGGCCGACGTCGTCGCGCCCCAGGCGCAGTTCCGCCTTCACGAACCCGCCGCGCTGCGCCATCCCTTTTGTCGGAGCGAACGAGGCGGCAACGTTACTCTCGAGCGCCGCGTGCAACAGGATCTCGCCGATCGTCAGGATTCCCTGCCCGCCAACGCCGACGAGGACGATGTCGCAGGTCGAGACGCTGCGGACCATCATGTCTCTCCTCCCGTCGCCAAGGCCTGAGTCGGACAGACCGCCGCACACAGCCCGCAACCCGTACAAAGACTCTTGTCTATTGTGATTCGCTGACGGACAGCAGAACCAGGCGACCCTGTCGCCCGGTTCTGCCCTAGCTGTCCGGCACTCAGCAAGCTGAGCGCCGGACAGCCGGTGATCTGAATGCATCGCTTGCAGAGGACGCACTTCGCCGAGTCGAAGTGGATCGCCCCTCCGGCCGCGCCGGCGCCGGCTCCACGCCGGCGGGCCTGGATCGCGCACTCGCGCCGCGCGAGGAGAACGCGCACTCCCGCCGGCTCCTTCAGGAACTCGGTCAGGATTGCAGTCGTCGCCGGGAGGTCGTATGGATCCGAGATCGCGAATCGGTCCACACCGAGCGCGGGGATGATCTCCGCAAGATCGATTCGCCGCCCGCCCTTCTGTTCCGACTCCGCAGTCCCGGGATTGACCTGCATGCCCGTCATCCCTGTCCAGCCGTTGTCCATCACGAGGACGACAAGCGGCACGCGGTGCTGGACGGCATTCAGGACTCCCGGGATCCCTCCGTGGAAGAAGGTCGAGTCGCCGATCGTCGCGATGACCGGCGTCTTGATCCCGGCGTGGACGTAGCCTTGGGCGAGACTGACGCTCGATCCCATCGAGACTTCGTTCCAGAGGAGATCAAACGGCAGGTTCATCCCGAGGATGGTGCAGCCGATGTCGCCCGTCACCATCACCTCGTCCTTCTTGAACCCCGCCTTCTTGATCGCCGCCTCGATCGCCATGTACGTGCCGCGGTGCGGGCATCCTGCGCACACAGTGATTGGCCGCGGCGCGGCCATGTGTGCGCAGGAGAGAACCGTCTCCGACCCAGCGACTCCGGACGGGTCTCCCAAGCCGCTTGCGGTGGGCAAGCGGCCCGGCGCCACCGCTCGGAGGCCATGAAGGACCTCCTCAACCCCGTATTCGCCCGATCTCGACAGCGTCCCGTCAAGCTTCCCGACGACGCGCCCCGCGAAGCCAACGCGGCGCGCCACCAGGGTCAACTCCCGCTCAAAGTGAGGCTCGAGTTCCTCGAGGACGAGGATCGATCCGCAATGGCGCAGGAGTGCTTCGACCTCGCCGGCAGGGAACGGAACGGTGGATGCCGCGTGCAAGACGGAGACCTCGTTCCGCGCCAGCCCTGCCGCGGACAGCGCTTCGCCCAGATAAGCCGCCGGCGCCCCGACGACGGCAATCCCAAGGCCACCGTTCTTCCCTACGTCGAGTCTGTGAAGGCCGCGTTCGTGCATCCACTCCCCGGCCGCAGCCAGTCGCTTGAGCAGCGCGCGATGCTGGCCCAGACAGATCGCCGCGCCTGCCTTCGTGTAGCGGGCGATATCACGCTCCAAGACAACTTCGTCGGCCGGGGAAAGCTTGGGCACTTCGGCGACATCGACGATCGCATGCGTGAGCGCGACCGCTGTCGTCAGGCGCAGGAAGACGAGGCCGCCGATCGTCTCTGAGAGCTCAAACGCAGTCTGTGTGAGGCGATAGGCCTCCTCGACCGAGGACGGCTCGAGCATCGGCGCGTCGGTCATCAGGGCGAAGCCACGCGTGTCTTGCTCGGGCATTCCCGCCGAAACTCCAGGATCGTCAGCTACGTAGACGACGAGCCCGGCGTTCGTACCGGAATAGGCGATCGAGATGACGGCGTCGTAGGCGACGTTGAGGCCCGACATCTTCATCGTCGTGAGAGCCCGCCGGCCCGCCCACGCCGCGCCAGCGGCGATCTCGAACGCCACCTTCTCGTTCGTCGACCATTCGACGTGCCGGCCAGGCAAGTCCTGAGACAAGAGACTCCCAAGCGCCTCCGTGGACGGCGTGCCCGGGTACCCCGTCACGACCCGAACGCCCGCGCGGAGCGCTCCGAGTGCGACGGCATCGTTACCTGTCAGAATCTGCTTCATGGTCTCCGAGTATCAACGCTGCCGAGCCGGAGCTCGGCCCTAGGAACCGCGCACAACGCGGTTCCCCCCGTCAGGATTCGCTTCGGCATGGACTAGCACCCGCTCCTCGTGTCCTCTCTACCTACCACAAGCCACAAGCTACGGGCCTGGTCACCAATGCCGATCCGGCTTCACGACGTTCTTGCCCGCATCCGCAGCAGCGAGCACCTTCTCCCGTGT
>CAIMCX010000001.1 GCA_903839615.1 uncultured bacterium | reverse complement strand
GGAGCAACTGTCACTTCGGCAAGCCCTTCTTCTCGGATGCTCTCATGGCAATCGGAGAGAGCCCGGCCTCTTCGCCGGCGTTGCGCTCTTGTCCTGCTAGGGTGGGGGGAGGATGGGGGCCACGTCGATGGGAAGCCGGGTGTTCAGCGTTGCCCGTCCCCCGGTGGCCCAATAGAACGGTGCGAAGTCGTCGAAGTCCGCAGGAGTGTCTCGAGTCATGAGGTGGTACGAGAGAAACGAGTAGTAGGCGTAGTCCGCGTCCGTGAACGGCGCTTCCTGGACGATGACAAACGCAACGTGGAATGACTTCTGGCTCTCCTCCGGAGACGGAAAGCGTACCCCTCCCTGTGCCGCAACGACGTCATCGATTGACACGGTTTGCACGGACGAGGCGGTAATCCGGTCGGATGACGTGAGGTCGACCTGCGCCAGAAGGTGCATCGGAGGTACCTCGGTCGCGGGGAGAAGGCCCATCGCATAGAGCTCGATAGGAGAGTACCGTTCGTTCTCTGCCGGCGAGACGAGCCTCCATGTCCCGTCTCCGTTCGATGCGAAGCGACCGACCAAAGAACCGTCGTCCGAGATGAAATACGAGGAGAGCTGCCCCCCGACATCGGACATCGGATCCCACAGGTACGTTCCATCCGCCGAGGCGGCAGCAAGCCCGACGGGAGCGCCGAGGTCCGCACCCCACAGGCTCGCGATCTCGGAGTCGATGAGGCCGATCGATCCAAAGGGTTGGAAAATGACTTCGCGCAGGCGCCCCGCCGATCCGTACGTCGCCGCGTCGTTGAAGATGGGGATCCCGATGTGCTGGGCGTCGTTGGCCACTCGCGTCGATTGCGCCGTGATCTCGGACAGACTGTCGGCGTGGAACAACGTCCTGCCTGGCATGATCACGACGAGGTCGAACGCGTCAGGGAGGATCGAGTAAAGCATGCTGAGCGCCTTACGATAGATGGCTGTTTGATCCGCGCGCGCAACCGGGTAGCCATCGAAGACTACGCCATCGATGTCTTGAATGAAGAAGGCATACGCCGTAGCGGACAGGCCGTCTTGGTAGTCAACGATCGCGGACTTCCCGCGGTATCGGGGCTGTACGAGCCCGATGTGGATGGATCGGTCATCGACAAGCGTCGACCCGTCAGCAAGAGTCACTTCCAGGGTTCCCGACCACCCTCCGACCGTCATTCCGTACTTCAGCGAGAGCCCCGTGTGACAGAATGGGTAGACCCCGCCCGCCGTGAAGACGCGGTCGCCCGCAAGCACATCCCCATGGGATCCGTCGTCATACAGAGGGAAGCTCTCGTTTGGGCCCGCGACGCGCGCGCTGACTACATCCGTGCGGCCGACGATATGCGCTTCGATGGTTGCCGTCGAGTCGGCTATGCCACACCAGAGAACCGACGGCCGGACGATAGTCCATGCGTCGGCTTCCGGCAAGATGCCAGGCGAAGTCTGGTCGCCGACGCTGAGGAAACCAACAAGGACGAAGGCCACGGTGAGGAGACCAATCCCGGGACGGCGCAGGGAGCGTGCCTTAAGTCCCCGATCGCTGCTCATGCTGTCATTCTAGCTCTGGTTGGCGGCTCGGGCCACGATGCGCGGGGGCATGCGTCGAGACAGAAACAGAAGAAGAGACGTCCTATTCTTCGAGTCGCTTGGATAAGTCCGAGGCCCAAGAGCGGATCTCATTCCACTTTCGATAGTCTCCCGACTCGGCCTTGCTCAGACGCATCAGGAGTCGCGTGGGCCAATGCATCCTCCGCAGATCGACGACTCCGGCAAACGCTGTCCGCGCGACGCAGGGTACTCCTGGGGCGAGGGGGCGAAGCGCCTCTTCGACCTGCCGCTTGTGTCCGTCCGCGTCAGCGTGAAGGTTTCCCGCGACGGCGAACAGCGCGAGGCGTTTCGACGCAAGCTCGTCCTTGTACTTCGCGAAGTACCTCTGGAGATCCCCCAAGACGTGCCCGCCGTAGATCGCGCTTCCTGCGACCACTGCGTCGTAGTTGCGCGGGCTCGGCGTCTCCCGCGCGGCCCAAACGACAACGTCATGTCCCCTCTCGCGAAGGACGTCGCCGATTTGCTCTGCAACCTCCGCCGTCGATCCGTAGCGACTCGCGTGGACAATAAGGACCTTCATGCTCGCCCGGCCTCCCACCCCGCTGCTTCCGGGGTTCTTCGGAGCTTGGCAAGTGCACCGACGGAACGGAAAAAAGAGGCTCCCGCGTGTGTCGGCACCGGCCAGACTCCTTAGCCTGCCGCCGCCTTTTGTTCTTCGACAACGCCTTCGGCAATCGAGTACGGAACAGTCTCGTACCGCTCGAATTGCATCGTGAACGTGCCGCGGCCGCTCGTCAAGTTCCGGATCTCCGAAGCGTAGCCGAACATCTCCGCAAGGGGCACGAGCGCCTGGAGAATGGCAGCATTCCCGCGCGAATCCATTCCGGCGATGCGCCCCCGCTTGCTGCAGAGGTTGCCCGTGACGGACCCCGTGTACTCATCCGGCGCCGTCACCTCGACGGCCATGATCGGCTCAAGCAATTCGAGCCCGGCCATGAGACAGGCCTCGCGAAAACCCATTCGGCCGCACGTTCGAAATGCTTGCTCGGACGAGTCCACCTCGTGCATCGACCCGTCGACCACCGTGACACGGATGTCCACCATGGGGAATCCTGCGTACGGACCGGCCGTCATCTCGTCCACGACGCCGCGTTCGATGGCCGCGAGGTATTCACGCGAGATCTTTCCCCCGGACACTTCGTCCTCGAACTGGAAGCCGGAGCCAGGCTCGGTGGGCTCAATACGGAAGACCATATGCGCGTACTGGCCCCGACCGCCCGTCTGCTTCACATGCTTGTACACATGGTCGACGGCGCTCAGGATCGTCTCACGATAAGCAACCCGCGGACGATCGGAAACGACCGCCACGCCGAACTCCCGCTTGAGGCGATCGATGATGATCTCGAGGTGCAGTTCTCCCATGCCCGAGATGATCACTTCTCCCGTCTCCTGGTTGGCGCGAACGACAAAGGTTGGATCCTCTTCGGCCAACCGATGGAGCGCATGCGACAACTTGTCGCGGTCATCGCGCGATTCCGCTTTCACCGCCACGCCGATCACCGGAGCGGGGAACTCGATCGACTCAAGCACGATCGGGTGTTCCAGACTGCACAGCGTATGCCCCGTGAGCGTGTCGCCGAGGCCGACCACGGCGCCGACTTCCCCGGCGCGAAGGACGTCGATGGGCTCTCGATCGTTGGCATGCATCTCGAACAGTCGTCCCACTCGCTGGGGCTTCCCGACCGATGAATTGAGAAGGTGAGCTCCATTCTTGAGAGTTCCAGAATAGACGCGCACGTACGTCAGCTTCCCCATGTGCCGATCCGACTGAATCTTGAATGCGAGCGCTGCCAGCCTTCCATCAGCGCGCGGATGTCGAATGAGTTCGCCGTCCGATCCCGGGCCGACTCCGATCACCGGCGGGAGATCAACAGGCGACGGGAGGAAGTCGACGACGGCGTCGAGCAGTCGCCGGACACCCTTGTTTTTGAACCCGGCGCCGCAAAGGACAGGGATGAACCTCCCTTCGATCGTGGCCCGGCGGATCGCGCTCATGATCTCCTCCCGCGCGGGCATCGTTCCCTCGATGAACTTCTCCATCAGATGAAGATCCTGCTCGCTCACGCGTTCGAGCATCTGCGCCGCAGCACGACGCGCTGCTTCCACGAGCTCTGCTGGGATGTCTTCCTCGCGGAGATCTGTCCCTTCCGACGTGTCGTCGTAATAGATCGCCTTCATGTCGATGAGGTCGACGATCCCGCGGAAGTCGCCTTCCGCCCCAATGGGAATGACGATCGGGACAGCGTTGGCGCCCAACTCTTCACGAATCTCCTCCACGACGCGTTCGAAGTCGGCTCCCGTTCGATCCATCTTGTTGATGAACGCAATGCGCGGAACGCCGTACTTGTCTGCCTGGCGCCACACAGTCTCGGCCTGCGGCTGCACTCCTCCCACCGCGCAGAAAAGGGCCACGGTGCCGTCGAGGACGCGTAGGCTGCGCTCGACCTCGGCCGTAAAATCGACGTGTCCCGGTGTGTCAATGACATTGATCCGATGGTCCCGCCAATAGGTGGTTGTCGCGGCAGACGTGATGGTAATCCCACGTTCTTGCTCCTGGATCATCCAATCCATCTTGGCTTCGCCATCGTGGACCTCACCGATCTTGTGGCGCTTCCCCGTGAAGAACAGGATGCGTTCGGTCACCGTCGTCTTCCCGGCGTCGATGTGGGCCATGATGCCCACGTTGCGAATTCGCTCAATCGGTGTTTCCTTGCTCACGTTCATCCTCTCCCTTCCCGCTCGCTGGGGGACTCCGCCCTTCCGAGACGAGCTAGAGCCTTTCGCGCTCGCTGCGGGAGTTCACGCGACGCAAGACGGGGAGGCGCGGCTCGGCGCTCTTTGCGCGGGACGTTCAGGAAGGTAGACCTGAAGCGTACGGAAGAGGCCTCTCGAAGTCAACTTGCGCGCCAGTCGACGCCTCCGTCCCGAGGCGCGCTCCGCAGGCGATGCAGGAGGGGCCTGGAGTTGCCGCAGGCGGAAGGGTAGAATAGAGACCTCCACGGAGCGTTGACGTTCTCCTCACACGAGGCGCACAGGGTGAGGAAACAATCGATGACCTGAGGTGTAAGGAGATGAGCAACAACGTGAGAGAGGAGGGGACATGCCCAAGAAGGAACTCGTTGACAAGTTGAGTATCTACGTGCCGAAGTCCAAGTCCGCGATGCAGCCTGTCCAGAGGCTGATGAAGATTGGCGAGAAGAAGGACCGATCGATCAACTACCTCGTCGTCGAGGCGATCCTGCAGTACTTGGACAAGGAGGAGAACAAGCAGTAGGCCATCTGGAAGCGCCACTCTGCATGAAGTGGGAAACCGCCCGCGAACTCAGATGAGAGTGCGAGCGGTCTTCTCTTGCCTGTGTACCGTCTACTCCTCGATCATCTTGCGAACCGCCTCGGCCATAGCGACCTGCGACTTCGCGTCAAGCCAAGCGAGCACCTTGCGCCACGCAAATGGGATCCCCGCAGCCAACATGACGGCGACGAGCCCCCACGCCGACGCGGAGATGAGCTCTGCAATCCCTTCCATAGTCGGATCCTCCCGATAACCTCGCAGATTCCGAGCGAGAGCATACTCGAACGCCTGCACGCTTTGGCAAACCCGCGAGCCAAAAGGAAGAGGGCACCCTGCGAGATGCCCTCTGTCATTCGCTGCGGATCTAGCCCTTCATCACGCCGACTTGCACGTTGCGGAACCGCGTCGGCGCAGCGCCATGCCCGGTGTGAGCGACCTGGCCCGGCTGACCTTTTCCGCAATTCGGCGTTCCCCAGACGTGCCAATGGTCCTTGTTGCAGATCGCGTCGCACCCGGCCCAGAATTGCGGCGTGATCCCGGTGTACGTCGCGTTCTTCAGGATCTTCCCGAGCTTCCCACCCTTCACTTCGTAGGCAAGCTCCGTCCCGAACTGGAAATTGAGGCGCTTGTCGTCAATCGACCAGCTCTTGTTCGTGACCATGTAGATCCCGTCGTCCGTGTCGGCAATCAGGTCGTCGAACGTCCACTCACCCGGCAACAGGCTCACGTTGTTCATCCGGATGATCGGCGTGCGATTCCAGCCGTCGGCTCGCATCGCCCCGTTTGACCGCTCCGGCGCGTCAGGATGCGTCTTCCGCAGCTCTTGGGCCGACTCGCGCGACGTGAGGTACCCGACGAACTGGCCTTTCTTGATGATGTCGGTCTTCTGCGCCGGAACGCCCTCGTCGTCGTAGCCGTACGTACCGAGGCCTCCCGGTGTGACGGAATCGGACACGATGTTCACGAGATCGGAGCCGTAGCGGAAGTTGCGGTACTTCTCCGGCGTCAGGAAGCTCGTCCCGGCGAACGCCGCCTCGGTTCCGAACACGCGGTCGAGCTCGGTCGGGTGCCCGCACGACTCGTGGATCTGGAGGCCGAGCTGCGGTCCATCGAGGATGATCGTCGTGACTCCGCTCGGGCACTGCGGCGCCGAGAGCAGGGCCACGGCCTCTTCGGCGACCCTCCGCGCGTTTCCCGGCAGGTCCCAGGTCTCGACAAACTCGTATCCCCCAGTGCCTTGATGACGTCCGAACGAGTTTGGATAGGACCGCTGTTGCATCTCGCCTTCCGAGACGGCGATTACGACGATCCCCGCACCGCTTTCGACCAGCGTCTGCTCGATGAAACTCCCTTCCGTCGAGGCGAACGTCTTCGTTTCCCGCTGGAAGCCGAGCGCTCCGTCGACGACGCGCACGCCATCGACCGCACGCGCCTCCTTGTCGGCGCGGAGGAGGTAGTCGATCTTGTCTTCGAGCGAGACCTCGAATGGGTCGATCTTCGTGGGAGTGCGATACGTATCGACGTGGGACTCGGCGGGACCGAGGTTCACGTCCCCTCTCTTGCTGATCGCGCTTGCTTTGGCGATGGCCACAGCAAGCGCCGCGATGCGGTCGATTTCCGGCTTCTCAAGCCGGCTCGAGCTCGCAAATCCCCATGCTCCGTCGGCGATCACGCGAACGCCGAACCCGTAGGTGTCGGCAAGGGAGAGGTTCTCCACAATGCCGTTCTTTGTCTCGAT